>JALEHB010000256.1 GCA_022763285.1 Pseudomonadales bacterium
CCCATTTGATCCAGTTCGGCAGTGCTCATGCCAGGCTCAACGGCCTCGAGCATGGCATCGCGAACCCGCGCCACAATGCGACCGGCACGCAGGATGCTATCCAGATCATGTTGGCTTTCTATTGTCATGGCTGTTCTTTTTCCCTGGTTATCAAGCGTCAGTCACTGCGTGCTTGTATGTTGCAGCGATTCACTGACGGCATTAATCAATCAGTCTGGTCGGCTTGCTCTGGCAGACTCTGACACTGCCAGCAGCAGTCGAAAGAGCCTTCATTGATCTCACCGCAGTTGGGGCATTGCCACTGGGGTCGTTTGCTATCGGGGTCCAGTTCTTTCTCTAGAATGGCAATGGCACGCTCGGCTTCAGCCGCATCACTCACCCACAGCTCCAGCGGTACGCTTTCGATCCCCACATGGCCGCCGGAGGCGTAGTACTCGTTTTTGATACTGCTCTCGATGCCGTTCAGTGCCAGCAGGTTTTTGGCTGAACTGACGATGGCGAGATTCTCATGAGTGTAGACCTTGTGCATGTCGTGCTCCCGGTTTGCTGGCAGCATAGCGTAAATTGCCTGCTTGCACGAACAAGAGAGCGGTCAGCTATGCAGGCAGGGATTGTTTTGCAGTTGTTCGGCCAACAGTTCAATGAAACAGCGAACCTTGGAACTGGCATGCCGACCCTCGCGAAACACTATCTGTACCGGCATGGGTTCCGGCTCATAGTCCTGCAACAGGCGGTGCAGGCTGCCGTCAGCCAGTTCATCGGCCACTTGATAGGACAGTACATGAATAATGCCCAGATCTCTTCGTGCCGCGTCAATGGCCGCCTGGTTGGTTGACACCTGCAAGCGGGAGTTGAGACGCAGTGTCTGGGCCTGGCCCTTGCTGTAAAACTGCCAGTCGTGGGTCAAGCTACTGCTGGTGCTGGCAATGGTGCTGTGCTTTTTCAGATCGGCGGGCGTTTTCGGAGGCCCATGTTGTTGCAGATAGCGGGGGGAGGCCAGCCAGTGAAAGCGCACCTGGCCAACCCGCCGGGCCTGCATGCTGGAATCCGGCAGGCGGCCAATGCGAACGCCAATATCGAATCCCTCTTCCATCAGGTTTACCACCCGGTCCAGAAACTGAGCATTGACGCTGGTTTCCGGATAGGTATCGAGATAATCAGTGATGCAGGGCAAGACAAATTTCTGGCCGAACAGCACCGGAGCGGTGATGTTGAGCTGGCCCCGGGGCGTGCTGTTGATACCCAGCACTGCCTCATTGGCCTGATCGACTTCAGCGAGGATGCGGCGAGCATCGTCGAGATAGCCCCGGCCGGCATCGGTGCTGCGTACATGGCGGGTGGTGCGGTTAAGCAGTTTCACTCCCAGTTCCTGTTCCAGCCGGGCAATGGCCCGGGTTACCGCCGGGGCCGACAGTTGCAGCCGCCTGGCAGCTGCCGCAAATCCTTGCTCTTCAGCGACCGCAACAAACACCCGCATCAGATAAAGCTGATCCATGGATTGACTCAATTATTGCTTAAAATGAAATAGTATTTTGCAAAAAATGAGTATTCTTTATTTTGTGAGCAATTGTCAAACTGTCCTCACTGCCCATCAACACGGCAAGCCATGTACCCAGTCATTTATCAACAGAGGACAGCGAAATGAATCGAATCAATCCGGTAACCGACAATCAGGCCAGTGCCGAGCAGCAGGCCTTGTTTGACGCCATCAAGGGCCAGCTTGGCATGGTCCCCAATTTCCTGCGTGTGTTTGCCATTTCCCCGGCGGCGCTGCGGGCCTTCCTGGGTCTGCACAGCATTGCCGGCGAAGGTGCACTCGATCCCCAAACCCGCGAGCGCATCGCCCTGGCACTGGCGGAACAGAATGCCTGTCAGTATTGCCTGTCGGCCCATAGCGCCATTGGTCGCAAGGCGGGCCTGAGCAAGACCGAAATCGAGGCCAATCGCGTTGGCGGCAGCGAGGACAGCAAAGCAGCGGTGGCAGTGAGCTTCGCCCAGACCGTGGCTCGCCATAGTGGCACGGTGTCCACTGCCGAGTTGCTGGCAGTGCGTGAAGCCGGCTACAGCGATGCCGAAATCGTCGAGATCATCACCCATGTGGGCATGAATCTGCTCACCAATATGCTGGCCAAGGTCAGCCAGGTGGATATTGATTTTCCCAAGGTGGAATTGAATCAGGCTGCCTGAAGGTACTAGCCGGGAGGGGCGCGTGCTCCCCCGGCTGCTCAGGACGAGGGAGGTTTCTATGGCCAACAAGTATGCCGAACTGACATTCACCGACGGTGTGCGCCAACTGCAGGAGGAGATGGGGAGCCGTGCTGCCTATCGAATCGATGAGCAGGGTGAGGACTTCAATCATCTGCTGACAGAGCGGGAAATGGATTTCATCGCTCGCCGCGACAGTTTCTATATTGCCAGTGTGTCGGAAAGCGGCTGGCCCTATCTGCAGCATCGTGGCGGGCCCAAAGGCGTGATGCGAGTGCTGGATGAGCACACCCTGGGCTTTGCCGATTTTCGCGGTAATCGCCAATACCTCACCGCCGGCAATCTCCAAAGCGATGACCGCGTGGCACTGTTTTTCATGGACTACCCCAATAGTCGCCGACTGAAACTGGCGGGAAGAGTGCGGCAAGTCCCAGCCGATGACTGGCAAACCCAGGCCGAGCTCGAAGTGCCGGACTATCGCGCCAGGGTCGAGCGCTATTTCCTGATTCAGGTGGTGGCCTTCGACTGGAATTGCCCGCAACACATCACACCCCGTTACAGCGGTGCCGAACTGGAACATCTGGCACAGCAAAATCTTGAACTGGAAAGCTGATCAGGGAACAAGCGATATGGAGAAATCATTAGTGAACAACACTGCAGTGGAA
>JALEHB010000257.1 GCA_022763285.1 Pseudomonadales bacterium
ACCTTTGTGTTCTTCCTGGCACGTATCGTCGCCAACCTGGTTAACCGCGGTGGCAATAATGCCTTTGTCTATTTCATGACCGTGATGGCCTTTCAGGTCATCTTCGGCATGCTGGCCAGTATTATCGTCATGGCCTTCTCCCGCTACCGGGAATACCGGGCCGACAGTGGCGGTGCCACCCTCGCCGGCCGGCAGAAAATGATTGCCGCCCTGGAGCGCCTGCGGGCCTCGCAAATGGAAAGCCAGCTTGATGGTCAGCTCACTGCCTTTGGTATCAATGGCAAGCGCGCCATGGCCGAGTTGTTCCTCAGTCACCCGCCCCTGGAAAAACGTATTCGGGCTTTGCAAGAAGCCTAGAACTGCAATCCATAAAAAACGGCAACAACGAGAAAGGGGAGCAATTGCTCCCCTTTCTCTATTCTGTATTTTTAATCTGTTCGATCAATAATCAGCGCCGCCGTATCTGCACATCACCCACACCTACCTCGGCATGGATTTCATGCACGCCCTCACCGACATAATAGGCATCGGCGCCCACCAGGGCCCGGCGTTCATTGTCGGCACCACGCTCAAAGCCGCGCACCAGGGCATCACCGACACCGGCCCGGGCGGTGATTTCGGCATAGTTTTCACTGGCCACATCGATTCTGGCCGCACCAACTCCGACCTCAAGTTCCAGGTCATTGACCAGGCCATCGATATCCAGATCACCGATGCCCACCTCGATTTCCAGGGCCAGGCGTCTTGGTACCCGCATGCGCCAGGTCTGCTCCAGATTGTCGCGGTCGATACCGAGATAGAGCTTGCTGCCCATCTGGCGCTGATCCAGTTCAATATCGTCCACATCGGGACGGCGCAGTGAGAACCAGTTGCGATCGGCTTCCAGCCTCAGATCCAGTTCAATAATCTCACCGTCGTAGATTTCGATATCGATCTCCCCCACTGATATTTCCAGCTCCAAACGATCCAGATCATTGGCGTCGAATTCAAAAAATTCGCGCTTGCTGGATGCAGCCGAAGCCATGGACATGGCCGTCAGGGCCAGACCAAAGGCCAGCAGCTTGCCCAGCAAGCGCATTGAAGGAAACCGCTTCGCTATAGTGTTCATCATTGCCTCCTGAAAAACTGCAGGCACTGCCTGCAGTTTGCTCTATTACTTCCTTAGACGGAGGCAGGAGGCATTGGTTACAAGAATTTATTGAACCCGGCTAAGCAGGAAGATATTGTCGATGCGGCAGCGTTCCACCCGGCCATCGATATCCCGCACCAGCACCGAGCCGAAGCGGTCTACCCGGGTGGTGGGCGTGCCAATTCCGATAGAGAAAGCCGACTCCAGGCCAAAACAGGGCTGCATCAATTCAATCAGGTAATAGTCATTCACACCGGAGCGTATGGTCAGATAACGATCATCCACACTGCTCCAGCTATTGATGCGATAACGAGGTATGTTCTGGTCCGCCGGACCAATGAGATAGCCCCGCTCCGCCATACGCTCTTCAATAGTACGGGTATCCGGGGTCCCGGCACAGGCGGCCAGGGACAGGGCCAGCATTGTCAACACAATGCCTGACAGGGTTTTCATAGCAACTCTCCTTATATAAGGCAGGCAGTAGAATCACTGCACGTCCACTATGACATGGAGGGGAATTTTTGGCATTCAAGGGCCGAAGCGGCCCAAATCCGGCTTTTTACGCCGGAAAGTGGGACCGCAGACGATTGGCCAGGGCCACCAGCGACAGCATCACCGGCACCTCCACCAATACTCCCACCACTGTAGCCAGGGCAGCACCGGAATCCAGTCCGAACAGGCTGATGGCCACTGCCACCGCCAGTTCAAAGAAATTGGAGGTGCCAATCAAGGCCGCCGGTGCTGCCGTGGAGAACGGCACGCGCCAGAACCGGGCCCAGACAAAGGCGATCACAAAAATGCCATAGCTCTGGATCAGCAGCGGCACTGCAATCAGGGCAATCACCAGAGGATTGGCCAGAATGGTCTGGGCCTGAAAGCCAAACAACAGCACCACGGTGGCCAGCAGGCCCAGCACCGAAAAGGGCTTGAAGCGATGGGTCAGGGCCTGCACCCGCTGTTCATCGTGATTGCCATCCAGGGCCCGGCGAGTGAAATAGCCAGCCAGCAGTGGAATCACCACATACAGAACAACCGACAGCAGCAGGGTTTGCCAGGGCACCACAATATCCGTCACTCCCAGCAGCAAAGCGGCGATGGGCGCAAAGGCAAATACCATAATCAGGTCATTAATGGACACCTGCACCAGGGTATAGTTGGCATCGCCTCTGACCATCTGGCTCCACACGAACACCATGGCGGTACAGGGCGCCACTCCCAGCAGAATCATGCCGGCGATGTATTCACTGGCCGATTGCGGATCCACAAGGCCGGCGAAAAGATGTTCGAAAAACAGGATACCCAGGCCAGCCATGGTGAAGGGCTTGATCAGCCAGTTCACCACCAGGGTGATACACAGGCCCCGGGGTTTCTTGCCCACATCCTTGATGGAGGCGAAATCCACGTTCACCATCATCGGGTAAATCATCACCCAGATCAGTACCGCCACCACCAGATTGACGTTGGCGATCTCCAGGGCGGCGATGCTCTGGAACAGATCCGGCAGGGCCACTCCCAGCCCTACGCCGCTGGCGATACACAACCCCACCCACAGAGACAGATAGCGCTCAAAATTTCCCATGGGAGACTGGCTGGCCTGCTCTGGTGTTTCCTGACTCATCCTGATAAAACCTCATTCCTGACTACTGTAATTTCTGGCCATTGCCATCGATGGCCCCGACACTCGCGGCGTTTTCTAGCACATCACTGTGACAGGCCTGTGAAACTGACACTCCTGTTCAGCCAATAGCGACTACTTCACGACTCTCTGCAGCATCAATCACAGAGGCACAAACATGATCAGCCCCGACTACTGCCAACTCATGACCCGCTACAACCACTGGATGAACAGCCGTCTCTATGCATTGGCGGCTGATCTTGACGAAGAGGCTTTATATGGTGACAAGGGCCTGTTTTTCAAATCCATCTATCTGACCCTCAACCACATCATGTACGGCGACCAGGCTTTCTATGCCCGCTTCACCCGCAGCCCGGAACCCCAAGCCGGAATTGGCGATGAACTCTATGGCGATTTTGCCACCCTGCAAAAGGCGCGGCAGGACTGGGACCAGAAGCTGCTGGACTGGTCCGCACAACTGAGCCAGGACTGGCTCAATGATTCCGTCACCTACACCAGCAAAGTGGACGGCAAGCAGCGGACCCTGGCACACAGCCTGTTGGTGACCCATCTGTTCAATCACCAGACCCATCACCGCGGTCAGATCACCACGGTTCTGAACCAGATGGGCCTGGACATCGGCAGCACCGATATCCCCTTCATGCCACAGTAAGCAAGGCCTCAGTGGTCCTTGCGCGCCACCTGCACAGCCAGAGCCTGACTGTTGTCACTGCCCTGCTCACTCAGCCCGGCAATGACACTGGCGCGGTTGGCCGCTGGCTGATTCTGGCTGGCCTTGGTTTTGCCTTCCAGTCGGGTAATGCTGATTTCCACGCCCAATAAACTGTTCAGCAGTTTGTCGGTGTAATCAGCCGGGGCATCGTCAATTTTCCAGGGCGTGACAAAGCCCGCCTCCTGCTGCGCAGTGAGGGATTCCATTTGCGCCAGCACCCAGTTTCGATCATCAATGATTTGAGCGGTACCGCTGACATGAACCACCTGATAGTTCCAGGTGGGCACCACCTTGCCCGACTCTTTCTTGCTGGCATACCAGTTGGGTGAGATATAGCCATTGGCACCGTGAAAGATCACCAGCACCTCGGCATTGCTGTGGATGTCTTCAAGCAGTGAATTAAAGCGTGGCACATGGGCCTGCAAAACACCGAGGGGCCCGGGTTCGTCCTGATAGACAAAGGGAATATGGTTGGCATTGAGACCGGCCGAGGAATGCGTAATCAGACTGCCCAGGGGCTGACTGCGTATCAGCCCCTGTTTCTCCGACAGGCTGTGCTCTTCAAAGTGTTTGGGAATATGCATGACGGCCCCGCCAACTCAGGAAGTCTCCTACTGATTGGGATTACCCAGATAATCCAGCTTTCCCAGTTCTACTCCATTATGCCGCAGAATATTGTAGGCAGTGGTGGTATGAAAATAGACATTGGGCAGCACAAACAGACTCAGATACTGACGGCCGCTGAACTTGAATTCACTGCTACCGGCCTTGAGGACGACTTCCCGGTCTTCGCTGCCATCAATCTGCCCCGGCTCGAATGACTTCAAATAATCAATCGTCTTCTGAATTCTGGCCAGCAGCTCTTCAAAAGTGCTTTCATTGTCTTCATAGCTCGGTGGCTCGCTGCCGGACAGTCTGGCGGCAGCGCCCTTGCTTACATCACTGGCAATCTGTACCTGCTTGGCCAGGGGCAGCATATCGGGATACAAACGCCAGTTCACCAGCACATGATCCTCGAGCTCTCGCTCTTTGGCATAGTCTGCGCCCTTCTGAATAATACTGGCAAGATTGTCGAGATTGCGGATAAGGGCGGGAATGGAAACTTCATACATGGACAAGGCTGACATCGAAACAAACCTCCTGGTTTATAGCAAAAATAGTTATAGCTAAAATGGTTATTGCCTAAAAATGAGCGGCAAAGTTTGCGCGCCATTATGCAAGATCGCAGGCCAAAGTGGCAGACCGCCTTTAATAACAGAGCGGGCCGCATAGCGGCCCGTCCTTATTGATTTGATTGTTATGCAGCAGATTCATGCTCGATGTCCCAGCCCGGGAATACGAGCACGGCCGGATGGCAATGCAAGGCCCTCGCCAAGACCTTGGCACGCTCAACACCAAGCTGCACTCTGTCGTTCTCTATTGCTGAAATAGTTGATTGGGGAATCCCGGAAACCTGAGCCAATTCGTTCTGACTTAGTTCCTGCAGTTCTCGCAAGATTTTGACAGATTCTCCGACTGATACGTCGACATTTCTCTTGGCTAATCTGTAATCGTTCATATCACTTTCTCCGATAGTCATGCGGAGTGACGTTATCTACCTGGACAAGTACTTTGTCTTTCTCGATTTTATAGATAACTCGATACTGAATATTAAATCTCGAAGACCGATAGCCTTTCCATTTCCCTGACAGGGATTCATCGTGAAAGCCTTTAATCGATTTAAGTCCGACAGGCCCCGATATCGAGACAATATCTTTCCATTTTTCATATCGTTTCAGCACGTCTGTAGGCGCTGAAGCCAGGCTCTTCGAGACCCGTTTATGTTCGTATATCACCCACATATCATATTTAGTATATATACTAAATTTGATATGTCAATATTATCGCGGAAGCCCCGCTCTTCGCTGTAAAACGGACCTTGAAGCAGTATGCTCAGGAGAGATCGTTCAGCACTGCCCACAGCAGCAGAATTCCGGCCACGGCAAAGACACTGCCAGTGGCCATGGCCGCCGCCCGAAACCAGAACCAGGCGCGCCGTGAACGCGGATAGTCCGGCAATGCCGCTTTTTGCCGCAATACCGGCACAAAGGTAAACAGCCCTTTGTTGAGACTTTTGCTGCGCCTGAAATTGTCCCCGGCCCGCACCGAACCCAGCTTGCGCCAGGCCTCGGGATCCTGCTCTTCCAGTTCGGTGAAAAAACCACCGATCTTCAGGTTATAGAGCAGATTCACCAGCACCGCCATGGGCAGCAGAATGCCGATGGTATAGAAGAGCAGGTTCTGCACAGCCTCTGCAGTCATGAAAGCAACCAGCCGCTACAAATGTTTACGATGACAGTAAGTGGCCTGCTCGAACTCGCTCACACTCATGGCAATATTGGTCACCTCGGGAAACAGCTCCACAAGCTTGCCAACCACAGCCCGGGACAAAGCGGCCCGCTGCTCCGGCGTACGCCCCTGCAGCGCATGGGCAAAAACATGAATAAAAGGCTCCTGCTCGCCACCCACCAGATAAGTACGGTAAGGATTCACCCGCACCTTGATGTCCGAACTATCGAACAGTTTGGAAGCGGCGGCCACCTCATGGACCTGCCGGTTAACGGTTTCTTCGGAGGGCTCGCCAATCAGCTCGGCGGCACAGTCGATGACAAAATGGGGCATGGTACAAACCTTGAAAAATTTCTGTCGGGAATAATCTCGGGCCTTGGCAAAGGCAGACAAGCGGCCTGCCTTGCGCAGCATTGATCAGTATCAATTCGGCTCTTCTGCCTCAATGTACAATACTGCTTATGACATTTCATCAAACCAAAGCAGCATTATGGTTTATCTGTCCTGTCCCTGCGCAAGCAGCCCCTGGCTGCACACCCCGCAAATTCTGACTCAAACTCATCGAGAAGGAGATTACTCATGTTTCCAAGACTTCTGTCTGTCCTGCTTTTGAATGCCCTGTTTCTGGGGGCAGTCAGCGCACAAGTCACCGACGCCTACTACGACGCCGCCAGCGGCCAGATTATTCTGCCGCACCTGCGGGGTGATGGTGAATATTATTATGCGAGATTGACGCTGATTGATGCCGACACACTCACCTTTCAGGCTGATATTCCCTCCCTCGCTGACATCACTCCGCCAGAACAGGTGGGCGAGACCGTCAATACCGATGCTTCCCAGATCTATGGCACGTGGACGATATCAGGCATGACCATTGATGATGTTTATGTGAGCTTCTTCGAAGACGGCAGCTATGAACTGTTTGAAGACACCACCGACGAAGGCTGCACCACTGGTACTGAATATGGCAGCTATCAATGGGTGCCGAGCACCGGCCTGCTGCTTACCACGGTGGACACAGACGGCAATGGTGATTGCGGGCTTTCACACCCCAATGATGGCGTTCCCTACCGGGTTTTTATCAGCGATCAGGGCATGCAATTGCTGGATCATGGCTCCGGAATAGCCCCACTGGAGGAATACGGGCTGGTTCGGGTTAGCCAGTAGCCGCCCTTAGCAGGGAAGGCCTGTTTCCCCGGAATCCGGTCTTCCCTCCGCGACTTGCAAGGTGAATAATGGCTGTCTCATCAGACAGTTTCATCACTCAAGGGCATCGCCAGCAATGACCAACGCAAGTCTGCCCCACACAACTGCAATCAGGGCTCTGCTGATTCTTGCCGTTGCCGTTTGTGTAGCCCTTGTCCTTGTCTTTGCTCCCGTCCTTGCACTTGCCCAGAACGCTTCGGCCCAACATAGCTATGGTGGTGTCGATGGCAGACAGTTTTCACCCCTGAGGCAAATCAGGCCCGACAATCTTGATCAATTGGAGCTGGCCTGGCGCTTTCAGACCGGCGATCTTGGTCAGGGCTTTGCCCGCAAGCGCCACTCCATGCAGGCCCAGCCGGTCTACTGGAACGGCCTGCTCTTTATCAGCACCAGCTCCAACTGGGTGATTGCTGTAGATGCTGCCACCGGCGCCGAGCGTTGGCGTTTTGATGCCGAGCTGCCCAAAGATATCAGTTATGCCGAATCCGCCTCCCGCGGTGTCAGCCTCTGGCACGGAGACAGCGAGGTATGCCCCGACCGGGTCTTTCTCGGTACCCTGCTGGGCCAGGTCTTTGCTCTCAATGCCCTCACTGGCGAGCCCTGTACGGATTTTGGTAATAACGGTCAAGTGGATCTGACCATCGACGTCGGCGAAGTAAGCCCCGGTGAATATGGCATTACCTCACCACCGGCAGTGCTGGGTGATCAGCTTATTGTCGGTTCTGCCATTGGTGATAACCGGGCTGCCCGCCTGGAACGGGGCATTGTGCGTTCACTGGATGTGCGCACTGGTGCCATTCACTGGAGTTGGGATCCCATTCCCGCTTCCAGCGATGATCCGGCCTATGCATCCTGGGCCGATGGCAGTGCGCTTGTTACCGGGGCAGCAAATGTCTGGCCGCCTATTACCGTGGATACCGGGAATAATCTGGTCTTTCTTTCCACCGGCTCTCCCAGCCCCGACTTCTACGGCGGCGAACGTCTCGGGGATAACCACTATGCCAACTCACTGGTGGCTCTGGATGGCAGCAGCGGCCAGGTACGCTGGTGGCAACAACTGGTGCATCACGATGTCTGGGACTACGACATTCCTTCCCAGCCGACTCTAACCACAATTCAGTACAACGGTCAGCAACATCAGGCCGTGGCAGTAGTCACCAAGACCGGCATGCTCTATGCCTTTGACCGTCTCAGAGGTGAACCTGTCTATGCTGTGGAAGAAAAGCCGGTACCGGCCAGCGCTGTACCGGGGGAGCAACTGTCCCCAACCCAGCCCTTTTCCAGCTTTCCGGCCCTGGCCAATCAAAGCCCGGTGAGCCGGGATGATCTGTTTGGCCTGACCTTCCTCGACAAACGCAGCTGTGTGCGCATCCAGCGCAGTGCCCGCAATGAAGGTATTTTCACCCCACCCAGCTTCCAGGGCAGCATCATGAACCCCAGTTACGCTGGCGGTTCCAACTGGGGCGGCATGGCCGTGGACAGTGAGCGGCAGATTGCCGTGGCCAATATCAACCAGATACCGGCACTGGTGCATTTGATACCCCGCGATGGACTGCAGGCGTTTTATGAAGAGCATGGCGAAGACGACTGGGAAGTAGCGGAACAGCGAGGCACACCCTATTACATGGCGCGCAAGATTTTCCTGTCTTCACTGGGACTGCCCTGCACCAAACCACCCTGGAACAAACTGGTGGCAATGGACCTGGCCAATGCCAGCATTCTCTGGGAAGTGCCACTTGGCACAGTTCGCGATCTGGCACCGGGTCTTGTGCCCAATTTTAATTGGGGCGCACCGGGTATGGGCGGCCCATTGATTACCGCCAGCGGCCTGATAGTCATCGGCGCCGTCACCGAGCATGTGCTGCGTATCTTCGACCTCAACAACGGCGAAGAACTGTGGACTTATGATCTGCCCACTGCCGCCATGGCACTGCCCATGAGCTATGAGCATGAAGGCGAGCAATACATCGCTATTGTGGCCGGCGGTCATGACAACCTGGACATGCCACGGGGCGACTATCTCTATGCCTTCAAATTGCTATCTTTGAACACACCCTGACGCAATACCAGCAACCGGAATTCTGCTATCGAAGCATCACTACTTGACTGGCTGCAAAACAATCAGCAGCTTGCCCTGCTGCTGATCCCCCTGCTCGCCTTTCTCGAGGCCTGTATCGGCGTCGGCCTGCTGGTATCCGGTGCTTTTCTGTTACTGGTGGCCACCACGCTTTATAGCGCGGGGATTGCTGCGCCGATCCTGATCGTAGCGCTTGCCATGTTTGGCGCCATACTGGGCGACCATACCGGTTTTTATGCAGGCCGCTGGCTGGGGCCACGCCTGCATGGCAGTCGTCTCTCTGCGCGTTATGGCGAGCGCATCGACAAGGCCGAAGCTCTGGTCAGACGCCATGGTGCCTGGGCTATTTTTATCGGCCGCTTTATTCCCGCCATCCGCAGTCTGATTCCGGCGGCCCTGGGCATCAGCGGTTTTGAGCGATGGCGCTATTCATTACTGGATTGCCTCGCCTGCGCCATCTGGGCCCTGGCTCTGGCTGCGCTGGTGCTGGCCCTGGATGCAGGCTTTCTCAGCCAGGCAAGTACCGCCTGAGTGATCGACTGCGTTCATATTTTCGTTATCAGTAGCACAAGGCAGTTTTAATCATCCCGATAAAACTGTTTATCAAGGAATCAGGCAAAAGGAGTGCTCAACATGAAAGACTCAGAGTCGAGAATCAGGGACGCCATCGTGGATGCCAGCCAGGCCCGGGATCTGGCCTATGCCCCCTATTCCCGCTTTAAAATGGGCGCTGCCGTGGTGACCGAGCGCGACCACGTCATCAAGGGCTCGCTGGTGGAGAATGTCTCTCTGGGTCTTTCCATGTGCGCCGAGCGTGCCGCCCTGTTTGCCAGTGTGGCTGCCGATGCAGGCAAGCCACAAATTCTGGCCCTGGTCTCCAAGCGCACCGCCGGCGACCTCACCTGGCCCTGCGGCGCCTGCCTGCAGGTGGCTCAGGAACTGGGTGGCGATGATTTGCTGATCGTGGTGAGTGATGGCAAGCGCCAGCAGCAGGCCCGGCTTTCCGAGTTGGCTGGCAGGCTGCCCTTCAAGGGTTAGGCGTAACGCTTAGCCAGCGGCATTTCTGCTTAAAGCATACACCGCCACTGCCTCGTCTTTGGGGTCGCGAGTATTGTGCAAGTACTGAAAGCCCAAGCGCTCCAGCAGACGAATTGAATTGGCATTGGCCGGCACGGTAACCGCCCACAACTCATCCAGAGCCAGCTCCCCAAAGGCATAGTCAATGGTCGCCCGGGCAGCCTCGGCCGCATACCCCTGCCCCCAGTACTGCTCAAGCAGGGCAAAGCCCAGATCGATATGTTCAAGATAATCACGCTTGATCAAACCACAGATACCCAGAGGGCTACCGTCCTGACTGGATTCAAGCAGGCAGAATCCCAGACCACTCCTGTAACCGGGCAGGATGCGTTCCTGTAAATACGCCCTGGCCGCCTCTTCCGAGTCTACCGAATGATCAGTAATAAAGCGGCGCCAGGAAGGCTCATTCAGCAGCCTCAACATAAAGCTTGCATCACCCTCATCAGCATGACGAAAGCTGAGCCTGGCTGTATCGCCTGGCATTTCCCTGCCCATGTAAATCTTCCCTTTGGTGAACGGCGCTGTCAGTCCGGCAGCGACAAAGACCAGGACTCAATCTCATCAATCAGCTGATGAGCCGTCCAGTCAAACTGCAATGGCGTGAGGGTGATATAGCCCTGCTGCCAGGCCCAGGTATCACTGTCCTGATTGTCACTGGGCACAATATCCCGTACCCGCTCATAGACACGCTCATCGCCGTTGTCTTCAATCAGTTCATAGTCACTGGTGTAGAGATAGGAATCGCCCATGGGGCGCACCACCACACCCCGCAACTCATCCCGGGGAATATTGACCGACAGGACAATGCCTTCCAGGGCACCCTGCCGCTGGTAACGACGCACCAGGGAGGCAGCAAATCGCGCCGAGGCCCGGGTATCCACACCGCTGGTATCCTCCGACACCGCAATGGCCGGAATTCCGTGATAAAGCCCTTCCATGGCAGCGCCAACGGTACCGGAAAGATGGGACACATCCCCCACGTTGGCACCCCGGTTGATGCCGGAAACCACCAGATCAAAGGGCTGCTCCCGGCCAAACTCCACCACGGCAAATCGCACCGCATCGGCCGGGCGTCCGGCCACCGCATAGCCGATGAACTCGCCCTCAAGTTCATAGCGACTCACCCGCAGCGGCGAGACACCACTGGACTGACTGCTGCCGGATTGATTGTCAGCCGGGGCCGACACCAGTACCTCGGTATCGGGCAGTGCCACCAGGGCGTGATAGAGAGTATGCAGCAATGGTGAGTCGATGCCGTCGTCATTACTTAGCAGGATTCGATAGTTCTGGGCCGAGGCAGCAACACTGAGGAAACTGCTGAGCACTACAGCGGCTAGCAGGCAGAGGGGTTTTGATTGGCTCATATTCTTATTCTTTGATTTCAAGGTTCGGGGAAATCCTACCACAAAGAAGCAAACCCGCACGCCCGCTTTCGCTACTGCCGCAGTAACCCTAAAGAAAAACAGAGGCTTTGTCGTAATTGCCAGCGCTGCCATGAGAGCTGGCGTTGCCGTTCCCCCCATAACCATTCGGTATAGACCTCTGGCCTGACCCTGAGTGCCCCGTAATCTGCCCTGGCGGGCTAGCGGCGCTCACCACTTTATTTACAGAAAGGAAAAATCCATGAAACACCTTGTTGTTCTGGCACTGTTCGCTCTCGGCGTGAACGCGGCCCAAGCCGAATCATCCACTTTCATCAATGGCGATGGCTCTCCCCTGACCGATCTCTGCATCGCCGCTCTGGATTCCGAGGCATCTTTCGACGAACTTGCTGTCGCCTACGGCCTGGAAGGCCTGACTGAATCTGACCTGGTCTGCAACGGCCTATCACTGGGCCTGTTCAAGGCTCGTTATATTGAGTCAGTGCAAATCAATACTGTGCTGTCTTTCAGCAAGGCCGACCTGAATCCGGCTACTGAACTGTGCTTTGCCGCAGTGACCAATGCTGAAAACCTGGAAAGCCTGAAGGAAAACTACGAAGGCCGCACCAGCACTCCGCTGTCTGCTGTGACCTGTAACGGTATTCCTTTGAACCGTTTTGTGCGTCGCTATGGGGCGCATGTTTCGGTTAGTGCTAACTAGTATTGGTTGATGGGGTTGTGAGGGTTGGAGTGGGAGCGGTTTGATTGCTTTTGTTCTGGCCCTGGCAGGCGTTTTCGAGAAATTACTTGATTGCACACGTCACGCCCTGGTTAATGAGACGCATTGCACAGCGGCGTGCCCCTATTGAACTGATTGCTGTTGAGCAAACTTCACCTGAGTGGCAGATGGAAGAATAGATCGCCGTAGCTTCCGATTACCGTGCCAACAACTAATTGTACTACTGTTACCGCCATAAGAATGTGTAGGTACTTCAGATATCTGCGCTCAATGTATATTTCGCAAGCAAGTTGGGCCCAATGCGTAACTCTAACCATCTTATTAAGTTTAACTAAGAAAAAGGTTTCCCCAAGTACTGCTATAAGCGCAATCAGTGAACCGGATCTTTGGAACCAGTCATTCGGACGCTCGTCTGCCGGATTAGCCAGAACCAGCAATACAATGCCAAATAAGAATATACTCAAGAATAAAAGCCACAAAATTAGAATCTTCTTGATTGTTTTTTCAGCTGCCAGAGTTTCAACTTTAGTTTCTTCACCCAGTTGTGAGAACAATTCTGGCAAAGGCCTGACATAATCTTCTTTCACGCCCATGGAGGTTGCACCTCAGTCTGTTTTGCTCAATAACTCCCCCTTAACTGGCGAAGCCTTGGCTGCCTTCCTGATTGAACTGATTGTTATGTACCCTTAACCCCATGGAAACTTTTCTGCAAGGGAAATAACAGTTCCAATAATTGATTTGACCCTTTTGGTAGAGTCATCAACAGATTCCAGACCATTCGCAATATCATCAAGCATACTAGTCGCTTGATGGACAGTTCTTACTGCACCTGTTGTTGATCTAGTTTCTTCTACTGTTTCCAGAGACAAAATAACAGATTCCAATTTGTCTTTATATTCTGGTGCTAGCTCTATGATTTCTTCGATTTTTTCCTTGAACTCCAATAACTGTTGAATTTCTACAAGTCTTTCTCCTCTGTCACCATGATCCGGGCATAAGCATGATTCATTTTCACAAACTGGGCAATACTCATAGTAGTAACTGATAAACTCATCAGTAAGACTCTTCGCTGGAAAACATATCCCCCAAGTAGATACCAACCATGCGAACACATCTGCGATCTCCTCGCCGATGTTTTCGATCTTTCTATTACCGCTGACGTAGCTTGTGTAGGCTTCATGGATTTCGCCGAGCTCTTCCAAAATTCGATAGAATTGAAATGTTGGCCCAGTGACATTCCATATTTGTCTATTACCTGGGTATAAATCATTAATATGACCCACAGCTTTCTCAAGTGGTAAATTTGGATACTGTGCTTTATATACTCTGTATTTTGCGTTGATCTCTTCAGTAGCTTTCCATTCTGGAATGTACTCGACTGGTTTTTTGCCTGTTTTTACACAAATGCAAGGCTTAACTAAGCAATAAGGGCAGATCGAAGGGTACTTTTTTAGGAATGCTTCTTCTAGATCGATTTCTAGTTTTGATGAGAGTGCGAATAGCCAAGAAAATGACTTTATAAAATTGGTCCTTGGATTACCTTTCTCGCCAATAACTCGCGATAAATAGGCGGCATTCCTAAAGAGATAAGCATATATATATTCAACTGATCTCTCTTCATTTTTAGTCCCATATACGTCATTGATGTAAGCCTGGAACTCATTTATAGAGCTAGGTTTGCTTGAAAGGTTTTTCATTATCTCTCCTATACGAATTCAAGGCCGGGCACATAACGCCCTGAATAATGGGCTCGGAGTTAGCCGAGCCCTTGATTGAATTATTTCTTAGATGCTGGCCTACACAAATGGTACGGGTCTGGAATAGTCATTGTTTCTGTCATACACACTTCTGAGCACTAATCCAAAACATCGAGATAACCATTTCAATATGTCAAACTTAAGTACAGACGCTTCTAATCCCCGCGCCAACACCTCATCGTATATCAAACGATCAGAAGAAAGCGGGTGACCAAAAACACCTCCGGTGTAACTTTCTTCATAGGAGTACAGTGTAGTACTCAATGTGTTAACAACGGTACATCTAACATTAGCGTACTCTACGGGTAACAATTCAGACCATACTTTTATTAGCCACTCTGATGCACAATCAATCGCTTCAGCGATATCTGTATACCGAATTACTCGATCAGCCCCTTTTAGGTGTGCTCCTTTAGACTTTGAAACTTCTGTAACCCGATCACAGCCCAACCCTAACTCGTATAAATATTCGCAATGCCCTGTGTCAAATATGTGGATAGAGTGTCCCATTCGGTTAGGTAGTCCGGGGAATCGCTCAATAACAGCTCCAAACTCTGTTGGCCTTAGATGATGCGGATTCACTCTCTGGTATACCCTATCAGCAGGTAAAGTCGCGAGTCTTAGTGTTTCAAGTGAGATTTCATTTAAAGAGTCTAATATTTTGTTTGACACCCTGAGGGGTGTAATACTTACAATTACACCGACATGATCTCGGCACATTTGCGTCCAAACTTCTGTTCTTGAATCAAGAAATTCCTTGTTGTCAATCGATGAAACACTGATATTTCCTTCAGCTAATTGTTCAGATACCCATGCTTCATGGGATTTCTTCGCTTGGATGAGTTTATCAATTGACCAATCTTGATAATTTTTATCTATTTCAGTGTGGTGTGTGGGGCAGACTAAAATCAAATTTTTGTATTCATCTAGTAATGCTTTATTTAAGGTGCTATCTCCTCTGGGGCCATATTGTGATTTTGCAATGATATGAGCCATCTCTCCTAACGTTTCTTTTTCTCCATCTGGCGTAAGCTCTAACTTGCAAATACTGCAACGGTTACCAGCACGTCCCCAGAGGATTTTTATGTCTTTGTCTCGCATAGACCCTCACCTAGTGCATCTAACGCCCTTGTTAATGGGCTTGGCGAAAGCCAAGTCCTTGATTGAACTGATTGTTACTGAGCCCCTAACTTGGCAACTTATTCATTGCTATCTCGATCTCTCCGGAACTGAGATGCCCATACTGCTGGTATATTGAAATTGTATTGTGTGATGCATTCGATTCAGAATTCACGCCTGCGACAGATTTGTAGTTACACACTTTGGCGCTAATGCTGCCTACAGAAAGTTTGGTCTTCTTCGAAAGCGCCCTGCACAAATCAATCTGCAACCCTCGAGGAAAGCCCTTTTCCTCAAGTTTTTTGAAGATGGCCAGGCATGCTAGCTCAGTTTTGTCGCTCCAATCGGAGCCGCGTCTGTAGGGCACTCTATGTCTCCTTCGAAGTCTGGCTCAGTAACGCTCTTAATAATGGGCGGGGCGTAGGCCCGGTCCTTAATTGATTTGATTGTTAGCTATTCTTCTTTGAAGTATCTTTCTTGAAATTTCCGGCGATGCTCAACTTTGCCACGAAAAGACCCGTCAAACATAGCTTTTAAATCCTCTCCGTGAATTGATAATCGAGTCCCAAGTCGTGGGGTTTCTGAGCCTGAGCCAATCATCGGATCGTTTATGCCAAACTCTAGTATTCCAGATGCTACTGCAACTCCTGGGCTAATGTATTTAGGATACTTGTTGGCGGGAGTAGACAGTTCTTTCAAATCTGACAGCATCGATCTTTCGATTACATTAGAAAGATCAACAAAATACTGATAATCAATATGACCAGATATCAGGTGGTCAAAGCAAATTGCCAGATACTTTGTTTTTTCCAAACTATCAATCCGGTTAAGTAGGAGAATGAGATGCTCTCCTACTCGATCTCGATAATCTGAGTCAGAGTCCATTTTCTGCTGAAATTTTTCCTTATCCCCGGAACTTACATCTTCAAGCGCATAAAGGAATCTCAGTATTTTGTGATGAAAGATACGATCGGATATGGACTGACTTACAGATAGGCCTTTCGCAATCCAGCCCACAAAAGGTATGTCTTTAAGTACGCTATCATCCAAAACTTGATCGATAGAAAATTCTAGAATCTCTGCAGGTAGCTCTATGCTGCCGGTCTCTACTACCGTTGAAGCTAGATTTTTAGATAAGCTTTTGTCAGTCATGGTCGAATCTGGCACTAGATATAGCTAACGCCCTTAATAATAGAGCGGGCCGCATAGCGGCCCGTCCTTATTGATTTGATTGTTATGTTCCTTGGCTTACAAGGTTGGCAACTTCTCGCCAAGGGCGAATATGATTTAACTCATCTGCCAATTCATCTTCTGCAATTTCAGTATCATAAGCGGCTTGCGCTCGCAGCCAATAGCCATTGGAAAGGCCAAAGAATTTACAAAGCCGCAAATCAGTATCTGCAGTAATAGAGCGTTTCCCAGAAACGATTGCTCCAATGCGCTGAGCTGGTACCTCGATCTCTTTAGCGAGGC
>JALEHB010000258.1 GCA_022763285.1 Pseudomonadales bacterium
CCACGGAAGATTTCGTCAAGGCCATGGAAGATGCCAGTGGCATTGATCTGGGTCAGTTCCGCCGCTGGTATTCCCAGGCCGGTACCCCGGAGCTGAACATCAGTGCCAGTTACGATGCCGACAAGCAGCGCTATAGCCTGCGGGTCAGGCAGAGCTGCCCGGATACCCCGGGCCAGACTGACAAACAGCCGTTCACCATTCCCCTGCGTCTGGGGCTGCTGGACCGGCAGGGCAATGAATTGGCCCTGCAACTGGCCGGTGAAGAGCAGGCTGGGGGCACTGACCGGGTACTGGAAATCACCGAGGCCGAACAGGAACTGGTATTTGAAAATCTGCCAGAGCAACCGGTGCCGTCCCTGCTGCGGGGTTTCAGTGCGCCGGTAAGACTGCACTACGATTATTCGCGCGAGGATTTCTTCTTTCTGATGCAGCATGACAGCGACGGATTCAATCGCTGGAGTGCCGCCCAGTCCCTGGCCATGGATGTCATGGCCGAGATGCAGGCCACCCTGGCCGAGCGTGACAAGACCGAAGTGCCGGCGATACTGCTGGATGCCTTCGGCAATGTGCTGGATGCGGCCATCAGTGATGACAGCCTGGACAAGGCCATGATTGCCCATATGCTGAATCTGCCCAGCGAGAGCTATCAGATCGAGCAGGCCAGGATAGCCGATGTGGATGCCATCCACGCGGTACGGGAGGGCATTGCCAATGCCCTGGCAGCTACTCACCACGACAAGTTTGCCCAGCTTTACAAAGACAATGATGCCAATTGGGAATTCGACGTCAAAGCCGAAGATATTGCCCGCCGGGCCCTGAAGAATCTGTCACTGGCCTATCTGATGCGCAGCAATGACGAGGACTGGGTGCAGCGCTGCTACTGGCAATTTGAGGGGGCCAGCAATATGACCGACCAGATGGCGGCCCTGCGCTGTCTGGTGAACTCGCCGATAGCCACGGCCAGTGAACTGGCCGGCAAGGCCCTGACAGCATTCTACGATGCCTGGCAGCATGAAGCACTGGTGGTGGATCAGTGGTTCGTGGTGCAGGCCACCTGTTCCTTGCCTGGCACTCTGGAGCGGGTGAAGCAGCTCATGGAGCACAGTGATTTCGAGATTCGCAATCCCAACAAGGTGCGCTCATTGATTGGCGCCTTTTGTGCCAATAACCACACGGCCTTTCATGCCAAAGACGGTGCCGGCTATGAATTTCTGGCCGACCAGGTGCTGACCCTGGACAAGATCAATCCGCAGATTGCCTCGCGTCTGCTGACACCGCTGACGCGCTGGAAGAAGTTTGATAATGATCGCCAGCGCCTGATGCAGGTGCAACTGCAGCGCATCAAGAACAGTGGTGACTTGTCAAAGGATGTATTCGAGGTGGTCGAGAAGAGCACTGTCTGAGTAAAAGCAAGCCGCGCAGAAAAAAGCAACGCAAAAAAAAGCCAGCTCGAAAGCTGGCTTTTTTGTTGGCGATCGCTGCGGACAGTGATCAGGCCACGTCCTGCACCTGGGTCAGGGCAATGTCCCGGCCTTTTTCTGCCGCTTCCATATACTCCTGGATTTCATTGAAGTTCAGGTAGCGATAGATGTTGTCCGCCATGGTATCGATGTTACCCATATACTGCATGTACTCATCCATGGTGGGGATCTTGCCCAGCGCGGCACTGACCGCCGCCAGTTCCGAGGAAGCCAGATAGACATTGGCTCCCTGGCCCAGACGGTTGGGGAAGTTGCGGGTGGAGGTGGATACCACGGTGGAGTTGGGCGCTACCCGTGCCTGGTTACCCATACACAGGGAGCAGCCGGGCATCTCGGTGCGGGCACCGGACGTACCAAAGACATTGTAGATGCCTTCCTCGGTGAGCTGATGCTCGTCCATCTTGGTGGGCGGGGCAATCCACAGCTTGGTGGGCAGGCCGCCATCCACTTGCTTGAGTACTTCACTGGCCGCACGGAAATGACCGATATTGGTCATGCATGAACCGATGAACACTTCATCGATGGCGGTACCCTGGACTTCAGACAGGGGCTTCACATCGTCCGGATCATTGGGGCAGGCCAGCAGGGGCTCTTTGATCTCATTGAGATCGATCTCGATGATCTTGTGATATTCGGCATCGGCATCAGGCTCCAGCAGTTGTGGATCTTTGAGCCATTCTTCCATGGCCCGGGCACGACGCTCCAGGGTGCGGGCGTCCTGATAGCCATTGGCAATCATCCAGCGCAGCATGGTGATGTTGGACTTGAAGTATTCGATGATGGGTTCCTTGCCCAGGCGAATGGTACAGCCATTGGCGGAACGCTCGGCGGAGGCATCGGAGATTTCGAAAGCCTGTTCCACTTTCAGATCGGGCAGGCCTTCGATTTCCAGAATACGACCGGAGAAAATATTCTTCTTGCCTTTCTTCTCCACGGTGAGATCACCGGACTGGATGGCGGCATAGGGAATGGCATTGACCAGATCACGCAGGGTGATACCGGGCTGCATTTCACCCTTGAAGCGCACCAGGACCGATTCCGGCATATCCAGCGGCATGACGCCGGTGGCAGCGGCAAAGGCCACCAGACCGGA
>JALEHB010000259.1 GCA_022763285.1 Pseudomonadales bacterium
ATTTCCTGCTTGCGGGCCTCGGTCCAGCGCCCGTCCGAGATATTGGCACCCGCCAGATTGATCACCGCCAGCAAGGGAATTTCCTGGCTGAGATGCATTTGCCGGTTTTGCTGATCGTAATAGAAAGGCGCGCTGTCATCGCGGCGTGACAGTGCCCAGACCCGGTAGCCTTCGGCTTCCAGAGCCTTGCCAAGGGCGCTGCCAATCAGGCCGGAGGCGCCGCTAATGAGAATATTGCCCTTGTCTGTTTGCATATGTTTTCCCCTTTTATCAGACACTTACGATGAATGAAAGGGAGCGGATCTGCGGCCTCGGGGAGATTTTGGATTTTTTTTGGCAGGGCAGTGAACCATTTGCCACCGGGCTGCGTTGTACAAGACGAGTGGTTATTTATTTATTGTTTTTCTCCTCTGCTCAGCGGCAACACCGCTGATCAGTTCGGGACACCGCTGTCCTACCTGATCGGGCCCATCCGCCCGATCAATTCCCTAGAGGCTTGAGGCTGACTTTGTCAGCCTTTTTTTTTGGCCGCGATTTGGGTCCGTATCAACGGCCAGTGTGGCTCAGGCGAGATCAGCCTGCAAATCGTAGTCGTCGGCGGCGGTGATCTTGACCTTGACCATATCCCCGGGCAGCAATTCCCCGGCATTGCCAATAAACACATTGCCATCGATCTCGGGTGCATCGGCCATGGAACGGGCGATGGCTTCACCATTACCCACTTCATCCACGATCACCAGTTGCTCAGAGCCAACCTTGGTAGCCAGACGGTCGCTGGAAATTTGCTGCTGCAAGGCCATGAATCGTTCCCAGCGTTCCTGCTTCACTTCCTCGGCTACCTGGTCCGGCAGCTCATTGGCCCGGGCGCCGTCTACTGGCGAATACTGAAAGCAGCCCACCCGGTCCAGTTGTGCCTCCTGAAGAAAATCCAGTAACTGTTGGAAATCGTCTTCGGTCTCACCGGGAAAACCGACAATGAAAGTGCTGCGCAGGGTCAGCTCAGGGCACTGCGCCCGCCAGCGCTGAATACGTTGCAGGGATTTCTCGGTTGCCGCGGGCCTTCTCATGGCTTTGAGAACCGGCAGGCTGGCGTGCTGAAAAGGAATGTCCAGATAGGGCAGGATTTTTCCGTCCGCCATCAGGGGAATAATATTGTCCACATGGGGATAGGGGTAGACATAATGCAGTCGCACCCAGATGCCCAGATCCGCCAGGGCTTCACACAAACCCTGCATATTGGCCTTCACCGGGCGCCCCTGCCAGAAGCCGGTCTGGTATTTGATATCCACACCATAGGCACTGGTGTCCTGGGAGATGACCAGCAATTCCCGCACGCCGGCATTGGCCAGGCGTTCGGCCTCGTCCAGCACCTCGCCCACCGGCCGACTCACCAGATCGCCGCGCATGGAGGGGATGATGCAGAAACTGCAGCGGTGATTACAGCCTTCGCTGATTTTTAGATAGGCATAGTGGCGGGGTGTCAGCTTGATACCCTGGGGTGGCACCAGGTCGGTAAAGGGGTCATGTGTCTTGTCAAGGGCGGGTGGCGGGACAAACTCATGCACCTGACCCACCACTTCTTCATAGGCATGGGGACCGGTAACCCCCAGCACATTGGGATGTGCCCGGGTAATCTCCTCGGCATTGGCACCCATACAACCGGTCACCAGCACCTTGCCATTTTCGGCCAGGGCCTCACCGATGGCGTCCAGGGATTCCTGCTTGGCGCTGTCAATAAAGCCGCAAGTATTCACCACCACAATATTGGCATCCTCGTAGCTGGGTACGACTTCGTAGCCCTCCAGACGAAGCTGGGTGAGAATGCGCTCGGAATCGACCAGGGCCTTGGGGCAGCCCAGGGAAACGAAGCCTACCTTGTTGTTTCGGGTTTCGCGGGACTGGGACATAGGACTGGCTCTTGAAAAATCCCGGGCATTATACAGTCAAGACTCGCATTGCGCATGCTGATCCTGCCGCTGCCGCCCTGCCAACACGGACATTGCGGCAAATCGGGCCAGCGGCATCAATGCGTGGAAGTTTTCGGTAGCGGTGAGTCCTGCAGGATTAGATAGTCCGATGCAAATTCAGGCGCCGGTTTGGGCTTGGAGAAGTAATATCCCTGAATCTCGGCACATCCATTGCTCTTGAGAAAGTCGAGTTGCTCCTTGAGTTCCACACCTTCGGCAATACAGTCCAGTTCAAGGGTTTTTGCCATGTTGATAATCGTCTTGACCAGAGAGCCATCCACATTGTCTTCACTGCAATGGTCCACAAAGGATTTGTCGATCTTCAGCTTGTGTATGGGCAGTTTCTTCAGATAGGTCAGTGATGAGTAGCCTGTGCCAAAATCATCGATGGTGAGCTGAAAACCCATCTCTGTCAGTTCCTTGAGCACCAGGATGGCCGACTCGATATCCTGAATCAGGGTTCCCTCGGTAATTTCCAGTTCCAGGTATTCAGGTTCGATCTGATGACGACTGGTGATACTTTGCAGGATGTCTATAACCCCCGGTTGCCGAAAGAAGCGTGCAGAAAGATTAACTGCTATGCGAACCAGGGACCGATTCTCTTCGCGCCATTCGCGAAGCTGAATACAGGCAGCGTTGATAACCCACTTGTCGATCTCCACGATGAGCTGGCTTTCTTCGGCAATGGGTATGAAGAGTCCGGGTGAAACAAATCCATTCTGCGGATGGTGCCAGCGTATCAGAGCCTCGCCACCGAGTATGTTTCCGGTTTCGGTTTCGATCTGGGGCTGGTAATACAGCTCAAACTCGTCGTTCTCCACTGCCAGCCTGATGTCGTTCTCAATGCGCAATTGCTCACTGATGACCTTGTTGAGTTCCTCGCTATAGTAATGATAATTACCACCATCATGGGACTTGGCATGGTACATGGCTGAGTCAGCATTGCGGATAAGGTCTTCCATATTATTACCGTCCAACGGGAATATGGAAATACCAATGCTGGCGTTGGTTCGAAGCTCCTGGTCACCGATCAGAATCGGTTCCGGAATTACCGATAGAAGTTTGTCGGCCACAGTGGTGATTGACTGCTTCATATGTTCATAGCTGGGACTCTCGGTAATGACAATGGTGAATTCATCTCCTCCCAGTCGGGCCAGCATATCGGTGGAGCGGATGCAGCGGGAAAGCCGATTGCCGATGCATTGCAAAAATTCGTCACCCGCAGCATGGCCGAGCGTGTCGTTAACCAGCTTGAACCGGTCCAGATCGATAAACAGTACGCCCACGAACTCCTTGTTGCGCCGGGCTCTGGCCAATGCCTGCTTCAGGTGGCTGCGAAAGGCGGGACGGTTGGGCAGATTCGTCAGTGCGTCGAAGTTTGCCTGGCGAAACAGCTTTTCTTGCCATTTGGCATTGGATAAGGCCACAGCAACTCGGTCTGCCCAGTTTCTGGCTTCCCGGATAAGTTGTTCGGGATTTTCTGGTTTTTCCGGATAGCCAAGCACTACAATCGCAGACAGGCTATCTTCTATGTAAAGCGGTAAAACGATGCAGGCCTCGGATTCGAAATCTTTCAATGCTTCGATCCTGTCGTGCTGATCTTGTGAATAGCTGAGTAAAGCACCTTCCCTGTTGCGCTCCAGAAAATTCAGTTCATGTTCCTGCAGTTCAAAGCTGGATTCGATCTCACGATGCTTGTCAGTCGTGTTAGTCGAGCTGATAAACATCTTGGAAAAACCACCATCCTTGTTCTGAATGGCAATGCCGATTTCGGCGCAATCAACAATGTCCTTGATGCGTGCCAAAACTATCTGCACAACCTGTTCTGCATCCTGGGAGGCTAGAATAAGACGATCGCTTTCTGCCATGGTGTTGAGGCTCTGGAACTGGTCAGCCAGTTTGCGACCCATG
>JALEHB010000260.1 GCA_022763285.1 Pseudomonadales bacterium
AGGGCGCAATGGCCCAGGGCCTTGATAGCCATGTGCATGGTGTTGCCGAATTGAACCTGGCATTACTGGGCGAGCAACTGCAACTGGAGTTCATCAGTCCGGCCATGAATTTGCTGGGCTTCGAGCGGGCCCCGGCCTCGGCAGAAGAATCCGCCCTGCTGGAGCAGGTCACGGCTACGCTGCAAAATGCTGACTGGCTGATTGGGGATTCCCTGGCAGATTGCCAAATGACAGTTTCCCTGTTCGAAACGCCGGAGTATGACGCAGATTCCCACGACCACGATCATGAGCACGATGCCGACGGGCACGATCACAGCGAGGAATCCCATGCCAATTTCCATGCGCAGTATCTCTACGACTGCGCTGACTCGCCGGCAAAGAGCTACAACATTAGCGCCTTTAGTCACTTTAACGGCCTGGAACAAATAACCGTACAATGGATTACCGCAGGCCAACAGGGCCTGGCACAACTCACGGCCGGCAACTCCGTTTTGAATCTGGAATAAAATCTTGGCAACAGACATTTCAAAAACTGCAATCGATACCCTGGACTTCGGTACTGAGCACAATCACTCATTGTGCATCAACGAGGCGCTACAACTGGCCAAACAGGTTTGTGAACAGGGGGGCGAACGCTTTACAGATCTGCGCCAACAGGTGTTTGAACTGGTCTGGGCGGAACACAAGCCGGTAAAAGCCTATGATCTGATGTCGGATCTGGCTTCCAAACGAAGTGGCGTGGCACCGGCAACTGTATACCGCACGCTGGATTTCCTGCAGGCCCAGGGGCTGGTGCACAAGCTGGAATCACTCAATGCCTATCTGGGCTGCGCTCACCCGCAGAAAGAACATCAGGGGCATTTCCTGATTTGCGAGGGCTGCGAGGAAGTGCGGGAACTGGAATTTGCCGCGTTTAGTCAGTCAGTCAGAAAGGTGGAGAAAGAACAGCGCTTCAAGGTCAAACAAATGACCGTGGAGCTATTCGGTCTCTGCAACAGATGTCAGCAGGAAAACCCGCCATCCAACTGAATCATCGAAGATCAATAAGTATAAATCTCCACATGTTCAGCTTTCAGACTGTAGGCTGATTCTGCAACATCCAGCAGCACCGCCTGGCTGGTCAGTTCACCAAGGATATAGAAAGCTTCGCTGTAATTATCCAGCTGCAATCCCTGTTCATAGCTGACATGGATGATCTGGTTCGGTGGTGGCGGCGGCACGTGGATACAGGCGCCGAAAAAAGGCACCAGGAAAAACTCGGTCACCAGGCGATCCTCATTGTAGGCGGTGGGCACCACAAACCCGGGCAGCAGAATGCGTTTGCCCAGCAGTTCGGGATTCACATCGAAGGACTGTAGCGCTTTGGCGAAGGCCTCTTCGGCCCCGCTGTCCTGATTCACCTGTTCTTCCCAGCCATAGCCCGTGTGGGAGACCGGCGGCGCATTGAGAATGGCCTCCAGATCTGCCGGGCTCATCAGTTCCTCCCATTTAATGGCGAGAACTTCCTCAGGGTTTTCTATCTCAAAATCCACCGGCAGCTCCGCCTGGGCGAAAACCGTGCTGACCAGCAGGCCTGAAGCAAGAAAAATAGCCAGAAATGATCTGAAAATCCGAGTAAACATGGTGTAAGCACCTGTATTCTGCGTAAAGCCTGATTTTTCAGTATACAGGAGATTAAAACGGGGGAAATGTGTCAATTTGTCTCAGAGGCACCAAAATCAGGCCCTGGCGACTGTTGCTGGCCCGGACAAGATGCTAGATTGCTCTGCCATAATCAGAACTAACACCGTCGCAAAGGAAGCCCCATGAATAAACTGCTCTACCGCCTTGCACTCAGTGCCCTGACTGCTGCCCTGGCATTGCCCGCTGCAGCGCAGGAGTACGAAATCATCCCCAGCCCCTATAACTATATTACCGACTCCTGGATGCAATCCTTCGCTGGCGAAGGCATGACCTGGGGTGGCACCTCCGGTGTGGTGGTCCAGAACAAGGGCCGCATCTTTTTCCTGCAGCGGGGAGAGACTCGCCTGCCCAACCCGGTTCCCGAAAGCTATGCCGGCTTTCCCGCTTCTCTGGGCTGGAACGTCCTGCAGGGCCGTGGCCGCATCTGGCAGAACGTCGTCTATGTGGTTAACAGCGAAGGCGAACTACTGGAAGTCTGGGATCATTGGGATCATCTGTTCAAAGGCACCAATGGACCGGGCCCGCACCGTATTCGCATGAGCCCTTATGATCCCCAGAATCGCCTGTGGCTGGTGGATGAAACCAACCACATTATTTATGTGTTCTCCAATGACGGTGCTCGCCTGCTGATGACCCTGGGGGAGAAAGGCATAGCCGGCAATGACGAATTCCATTACTCACTGCCCCAGGACGTGGCCTTTCTGCCCAATGGCATGTTTCTGGTAGCGGACGGACTCGGCGGCAATGACCGCGTGGTGGTGCGTAACGCCGATGGATCCTATCACTCCGAATTTGGTGAAGGTGGCGATGCCGACCATCAATTCGCCTCGATGCATTCCCTGGCCATGGGCCCGGATGAAACCCTGTATGTACTGGACCGGGACAAGCGTGACGTGAAAGTGTTTCGTCAGACTGCACAAGAAGGCTCGGCCGCCTATCCGGTTTATGAATACGAGAACACCTGGACTGGTCTCGACCTGCCTCTGGACATCACGGTCAGCGAAGATGCGGCCTGGGTCACCGACATCCGCCCGCCCAAGATTGTTAAGTACAATCTCGATGGCACCCCGGAATACAGCTGGCGATTGCCGGTGGAAGGCGAGCACATGTGGATCGAGATGCATTCTCTGGCCGTTGACGAGGAAGGCAACCTCTATGGCACCGACAATCAGGCCGGTCGCCCTCAGAAGATGACTCCCCGCAATGATGCCGATCCGGACATACTGGTGGGCCAGCCCTATTACCGGCGCTAGCCCTAACACCTGGGTGGGCGAGGCCTGAGGCCAGAATTCGCCCACAATCCAGATCTCTGAAAAGCCCGTTGTTATCTGATTCAGCACTCGATTGCTGAGCCAGACAGCAGCGGGCTTTTTGTTACCGGGCTTCTTATTACCGAGCCATGCTTTTCCGGATTCGTAATGGCCGGGCTCGGCTACCTGCGCTGGTAATACGCCTGCCGGCAAGCCAAAATACCGGCTCTGAACAGATGCCAGCCAGCGGCATCGGCACGCCAGGGAGTATCTGGCCATAGCAATTCGCGGAGGAACAGCAATGAGATCAACAGTCGGCAGCCATTCACGCAGATCAGCAGCACAGCTCCTGCTTGCTCTTACCCTGACTTTGGCCAGCCTGGGCTTGTCAGTTGAAGCGGCCGAAACCCACTATCGGGTCGATCTTTCCGAACGCGATGTTCAGCAGGTCACCATCGAAGCACGGTTCAGTGAGGTGCGCGGGCGCACTCTGGATTTTCACTTGCCGGCCTGGCGCTCCGGGCTTTATCTGATGCTGGATTTTGTAGGCACGCTATCGGGTATTGAAGTCAGTGATGGCAGTGGTCAGGCACTGGAATTCGAACAGACTGCCAAGTCTTCCTGGCGCGTGCACCGGCCCAGTTCACGAGCTGGCGAAGTAGTGGTGCGCTATCGGATCTATGCCGACAGCCTCACCGATCGTACCCGCCATGTGGATTCGGAGCATGCCTTTCTGAATCCCGCCGCGGTATTCATTTATGCCGATGACTTGCGCGACGAGCCGGTTACTGTGGAATTTGATTTACCCGGCGGTTGGCGTGCAGCAAGCGGGATGGAACAACCGGCGCCAGGTCGTTTTGTAGCACCCCATTATGACCGCCTGGTGGATTCACCCCTGGAGGCCGGGACTTTCGATCTCGTCAGTTTCGAAGCCGGTGGCATGGATATCGAGTTTTTGATTCACGGCACCTGGGATGGTGACGAGGAGCGACTGGCGAATGATATCGGCGCCATCGTTGAAGCCACAGTGGATATCTTTGAATCTGCCAACCGACCGCTACCAACGGATCGCTATTTGTTTATGTTGCACAGCGGTCCGGGGCTCGGGGGTGGCACCGAGTATTACAACAGTACCGTGGTGCATACCGACCCCCGCGCTTTCTGGGATGAAGACCGTTGGCAAGGGTTTCTGGGTTTGATGGCCCATGAGTTTTTCCATACCTGGAATGTCAAACGCTTCCGCCCGGCTGCCATTGACCGCTACAACTATCTGGATGTGAACTTCACCGAATTGCTCTGGGTGGCCGAAGGTCTCACCAGCTATTACGACCAGTTGATTCCGGTGCGTGCTGGCCTGGTTTCCGTTGCAGATTACCGCGATCAGCTGGCCGACAGTATAGGCAGTGTGGTGGATAACCCGGGCTACAATCAGGACACGCTGGCCCGGGCCAGTCTTGAGGCCTGGACCAAGGGCTATCATCGCGGCGCTGACCGGGCGGCTGACAAGGCCAACCGTACTATCTCTTTCTACAGCCAGGGCGGTTTGCTGGGTCTGGTTCTGGATCTGGAAATTCGACGCAGCAGCGGTGGTGCCCGCAGCCTGGATCACGTGATGGCTGCGCTCTACGATGATTTCCCGCTTGGTGAAGGCGGCTTCACCTATGCCGATTTCCGCCAGCGCCTGGCGGCCGCCGGTGGAGATGCCCTGGCAGAAAAGCTCGACCAGTGGGTATACAGCCCTGAACCTCTGCCACTGGCCGAGGCATTGGATTCTGTCGGCTGGATTCTTGAACGGGAAGATACCAGCGAAGCGCCGGTTCAAGTGTCGATGGATGTGGCACTGCGTGGTAATCCACCGGTAGTACGCTATGCACGTTTGAATGGTGCTGCCTGGAATGCCGGCATCAATGCCGGTGATGAATTGCTGGCTCTGGATGGTGCTCGCATCGGCAGTGGTCTGAATGCATTGCTGCGCCGCTATCAGCCAGGCGATGAAGTGGAGCTGACTTTTTTCCGTGACGGCGTTTTACAAACAGCGAATCTGCTTCTGTCGCCGGTACTGGCCGATCACCAGGTAGAAGTTGAAGAAGATGCCAGCCCTGAAAAGCGGTCGCTGCGCCTGGACTGGCTTGGCGGTTTCGATGAGGAAGAGGACGAGGAGTAAGGCGAGTAAGGGGAGTAAGCGTGTAATCAGCTTCCGGCACTGATTCAGGACGACTGCAGTGCATGTCCCAGCGAACGACGATAAGCAATAAACGCGGGAATCAGGATCAGCAGCGCCGTGGCCAGAATGGCCCCGGCGATATACAACCAGGTGCCGGTTGACGAGGGCCAGGCATCGATCACCAGGGCATAGGATTCACTCAGCCAGTCCTGGGTCAGACTAAAACCCAGCACCACCACCAGATATCCCAGCAGCGTGGCCATGGCTACCATGGCCAGGCCTTCCAGTTCGATCAGCCAGATAATGAACGAAGGGTGCGCACCAATGGCGCGATACAGGGCCAGTTCCCGACGCCGTTCCCGCAGCGAGGACAGCAACATGGTGCTCAGCCCCAACAGGGAAGCCGTCAGCACCAGAATGGAAATCACCTGCAACAGGTTTTCCAGGGTCCCGATAATCTGCCAGAGTTCTCCCAGGGCCACCGCCGGCAAAATTGCCGTCAGTGGTTCCGAAGGATAGTTGTTAATGGCGCGTTGCAAACCGAAGACCGCCATGGGTGATTCCAGACCCAAAAGAATGGCGGTGATCTGGGTTGGTTGCAGTTCCGTCAGGCGCGGGTCATCGGCATCGGGACTGAAGGCGGATACCTGCACGCCGTTCTGCCAGCCCAGATGAATCGCCTCTATGCCCTGCAGGCTGACATGAATGGTGCGATCCACCGGCGTACCGGTGGGCGCGAGAATACCCACCACCGTAAACGGCAGATTATCGTGATTAACGAAACTGGTATTACCAATGCCATGGGACAGTACAATGTCTTGCCCCAATTGATAGCCAAGGGTATTGGCTACTTCACTGCCCAATACGGCATGCAGGGGCGTGGTAAATTCTTCCCCCTGGGCGAAGCGCAAGGCTTCTTCATCACCGTAGCGAAAATGCTCGAAGTAGTCGCTGGTAGTTCCCAGCACCCGGTAGCCACGATGGGAATCCCCCAGTGAAAAAGGAATACTCCAGGCTACTTCCGAGCGGGCATCGATATCCTCATAGCTTTGCCACTGGATATTATTGGTGGGATTGCCAATGCGGAAAACCGAATAGAGCAGCAGATTGATTTGACTGGTGCGCGCACCCACCAGCAAATCCACTCCGGAAACCGTGCGCACAAAACTGTTCTCAGCCTGATCCCGCACATGCTCTACCCCGATAACGATCGCCATGCTGATAGTCAACGATGCCAGTGTCAGCATGACACTGCCGCGGCGACTCCAGAGACTGCTAAGAGCAACTTCAAACATGGATCAGCTCCCGGGCCTTGATCTTGTTGATATCGCTGAGTGCAACTCGTCGCTCGAAGAAATCCGCCAGAGAATCATCATGGCTGGCAAAGACAATGGCACAGCCAGTGCTTTCCCGAATCGACAACAACAGCTTCACAAAATGATCCCGGGCATCGGCATCCAGGGCCGAGGTGGGCTCATCGGCCAGAATCAGGTCCGGCTTGTTGATAAAGGCGCGGGCGATAGCCACCCGTTGCTGCTGACCGACACTGAGCCGATCGGCTCTTTGCTCCAGCAAATCCGGATGTAATTGCAGAGCCTCAACCAGGGATCTGGCCTGCTGATCGGTTTCCCGATTGGCCTGATGGGCAAAGCGCGCCGCCAGACGCAGGTTTCCGCCTACGGTGAGAAAGGGAATGAGATTGAATTGCTGAAAAACAATGCCGATATGCTCGGCCCGAAAGCGATCCCGCTTGCGCACTGACAGCTCCGCCAGTTCCACATCCAGCACCTTCACACTGCCGGTGGAGGTAGCCAGTATGCCGGACATCAGATTCAACAGGGTGGATTTGCCGCTACCGGAGGCGCCACGCAGAAACACCGACTCCCCACGAGCAACCTCAAACTCCGGCACGTCGAGCGTGGGCGTAGCGGCGCCGGGCCAGGTGTATTTCAGACTGCTGATACTGATGGCGGTCATGGTTCTTCTGTTGCTATTAATTTTTCAAGCCAGTCATAAACTGGCCTTTGCATCGGCTGCGCCAATAATAACGTAAATCAGGGAGCACGTCCGCCATGGTCAGAAGCCACAGCTGCCAGCTTGCTGTACTGTGCCTGTTGAAAATGTGCTGCGATGATCTGTGCCGGGCTCTGAAACCGGGAGTCGGCAAATGAAACAGCGGTCAGGGCGAGAAGCCTGCTAGCTGCAATTCAGCCGAGATAACAGGCTGCTGCTTTGGGAGCGGCGTTTTCCGCCCGGGAAAAACTCCAGTCCGGAAAGCTTCTCCAATTCGGCCACGTCGATAGCTCTGGCGCAGATATCATCGTAGCGGCCCATGTTTTCGGGAAACATAAAAGCAACCGTTCCGCTTTCATCGGAGATGATTTTGTAATAAGCCGAAGGGTTCAGATTGGCTTTGGAGGGCGACAGGCTCAGGCTGTTAATCAGATACAGAGGCCCGGCTATCACGAAAGCCTCATCCCCGCCTGCCACCAGTCGGTTGATGCGCTGCTCCAGCTGCAGCCAAGGCCCCAGGCGCAGGTCGGCCGGCATGGGAATCATATTGCTGAAGTTGTTCAGATCAGACCAGTAAGGCGTATTGGCGAAACTGGTCATGGGTGCCAGGCGGGCACGATCCTCAGGCTCCACCAGTTCGGTACCGCTGCCGGCATAGGGATTGTTATTGCGGGCAATATTGTCCGACAAACGTAATTCGTCTTCGCCTGACTGCAGGATATCTTCCAGCGGCGAGAAACGCAGCAGCCGATCCGGTTGCCAGGTTCGGGGTAGCAGCGAGGCAACACCGATGGCCTCCTTGCTCAGCCGATAGGCCACCCAATCCGGAAAGGATGTTTCACCATTGATGCCGGCGGCATAGAGATGATGGATAACAATATTACTCTGATTCGCTGTCACCGGTGATTCATAGGCAGGACACTGGCCCTGACAATGGGTCACTGCAATCGATTGGGCCCTGGCAGCAGGCAGCGAAACCACCGCCAGTGATAGCAACAAGCCGGCAATAGCGAGATTCACCCGCGACAAGCTTTTCCCACGGTTAACTGTCTGACCAAGCATATTCGAGCCTTCTGTTCTGGCGCCCAGGCAAGAGTGTCCAGGCATAGCTGCCACCTGATGATGTTGATAGCTTCGCAGCTACAACTCTTCCAAACTCTTATTATACGCCATTTAGGCCAGATTCAGCCCGCTAATTCCAGCCATCAGAAACTTTCTTGACCCTGCTCAAGGGTTTCCGGGGCCGCCATAACGATCTTGCCTGCCAGGACAGGAAACCGTATATAGTAAGCCGGTATGTAAAACCCGTTCTGAGGGTATGAGGGCTTATGTTGAATCTGACTACCATCGGCATGCTGGCCGGCGGCGTGGGAATTTTCCTGCTGGCGGTGGGCATGATTACCGATGGCCTTAAACTTGCGGCCGGCACCGGGCTCAGAACCATACTGGGGCGCTGGACCCGGTCACCCGCCCATGGCGTCTTCTCCGGATTCATGATCACCGCCATCGTCCAGTCCTCCAGTGCCATCACGGTTGCCACGATCGGATTCGTCAACGCCGGATTGATGACTCTGTCCCAGTCCCTGGGCGTGATCTTTGGTGCCAATGTTGGCACGACAGTGACGGGCTGGCTGGTGGCCTTCATCGGCTTTGAAGTCAATATCAGCGCCTTTTCCCTGCCCATGATTGGCCTGGGCATGTTGTTGCGGCTCAGCGGTGGTCAGTCAAGACGTGCCGCCATCGGTACCGCCCTGGTAGGCTTCGGCCTGTTTTTTATCGGCATTCAGATTCTCAAGGATGCCTTCGAGGGCATCGTAGCGGGTCTGGAAGTAGACCGTCTTAGTCTGGATGGCGTAGGTGGTCTGCTGCTCTATCTGGGCATGGGCTTTCTGATGACAGTATTGACCCAGTCATCCAGTGCCGCCATCGCCATTACCCTGACGGCAGCCAGTAGCGGCTTGCTGGGCATCTATGCGGCTGGTGCCATGGTGATTGGTGCCAATGTGGGCACTACTTCCACGGCAGTGCTGTCGGTGATTGGCGCAACCGCCAATGCCAAAAGGGTCGCAGCCGCGCATGTTTTATTTAATGGCATCACCGGACTGATTGCCCTGCTCTTGTTGCCGGTGCTGTTTCTTATTATCAATGCCATCACTTCACTGCTGGACGTGGAGCCAATACCCACCGTGACTCTGGCGCTGTTTCACACGGTATTTAACGTGCTTGGCGTGATCATCATGCTGCCTTTCGCCGCCCGCCTGGCAAGTTTTCTGTCACGACAGTTTTCCAGCAAGGAAGAAATCCTCGGTCATCCACAGCACCTGGACAAGACACTGCTTTCAACCGCCGACCTTGCCCTCAATGCTGCCGTTCTCGAATTGCAACGACTGGCAAAGCTGAGTCGCGAACTCTGTCTGGCCAGCATCAAGAGCAACAAACGAGATGGCAAGAAAAGTCAGGCACTGCAAGATGCAGCCACAAAACTGTTCCTGGCCATCGGCGATTTTGTGATGAGCCTGCAACGTGGCGCCATTCCCGCCGATGTGGCTGCCGCGCTGCCAAAGGTTTTGCGTTGCAGCCAATACTTTCATAGCGCCACAGAGCTGGCGGCTCTGAGCAAGCAACAATCCCGGAGTCACACTCAGGTGAGTAGCGAGAAGATCGAAGTGATGCGGGCTCAGTACCAACAGGAAGTCGAATCCATACTGAAACTAATGGACCCTGGCAATGCCGACTATTCGGACAGCCTGCTGGCAGAAAAGACCCAGGAATTAAAGTCCCGACATGACGACCACAAGGAGCAGATACTGCAAAGCAGTGTTGCCGAAGGACTGTCAGTAACCGATCTGTCTGAAATACTGGACCACAACAGCACTGTCAGAAGAATGGTTACTCAAATGAGCAAGGGCACTCTGGTTCTTTCTTCACTGCTGAGCATTACAAATGAGGAGCACCGTGAGAAGGTCGAAGCCGATGCGCTACATGAGCAGATCTGAATGGCTTTTGGACCATTTCGAATGAAACAGCTTAAAGCTTGATGATCGCCTTTTATACCTGAACCATGTAATCTGTCAGTCCAGCTATTACTTGACAGGACATGGCGATGATTAGGCCGGCACTGTTAGTGCTAACGGGAATATTGATGACTACCACCACACTTGAAGCAGCCGAACCACGTCCGGGCGTGTTGCGTACGCCCGATGAGCGTTTTGTCGACTTGCCCGGCTACGATTTCGCGCCGAACTATGTGGATATCGATGACTATCGGGTCCACTATCTGGATGAAGGCCCGTCAGATGGCGAAGTGGTGCTGTTGCTCCATGGCGAACCCACCTGGTCCTATCTCTATCGCAAAATGATTCCCGTGATCACTGCAGCGGGTTACCGGGCGATAGTGCCGGATCTGATCGGTTTCGGGCGTTCCGACAAACCCGTGGACATGAATGTTCACAGCTATGCCTTTCACGTGGAAACGCAATCGAAACTGCTGCAAGCGCTGAATCTTGAAAATATCACTTTCGTTGGCCAGGACTGGGGCGGATTGATTGGACTTCGGGTCGTGGCAGAAAACGAAGCACGTTTCGCCCGCGTTGCCATTGCCAATACCGGCCTGCCGGCACCCAGCGGTGATGAACCGCCGATGACCGAGGCCTTTATGG
>JALEHB010000032.1 GCA_022763285.1 Pseudomonadales bacterium
CGGCCTGAAACTGCGGGTCGATGCGGCCGCTGCGGGATTGGGGGTAATCTGCCTCTCGCTCCGGCGAGAAACCCCTGCCTTCCACCTCCAGCCCATCAATCAACAGATCTGCTCGGGGCTGATAGCGAATCTGCCCGTCTTCGACCTGCCAAGTGCCCAATTCGCCGGCGGTGGATTTGCCAAGGGTGATTACCCGGTTCAGTTTGTCCAGCTGCTGCGCCAGTAGTTCAGCGCCGCCACGGCTGTATTCATTCACTAGTATGGCAATCGGATTACGATAGGGGCTGGCCAGTGGCGGCAGCGGGAAGTCGGGCTGGGGCAACAATTCTGTCTGCACTGCCGCATCGTTGGCCTGGAATAAATCACTGTCACCCCGGTAGACCAGTTGCAGCTGGCTCCGGTCCAGAAATCCCAGGCTGTCGCGCAGATCCAGAATGAGACCGTCGCTGCCCGCCAGCTCAGCAAACAATGACTGATAGGCGATCAGGTCATCAGTTGTCCGGGACAGCACCCAGAGCCGCAAATAGGCAACAGTTTTGTTACCGGCAGGAAATTGCTGCAGGCTGTTGAGGGTGGCACTGCGGTAGCTGTCATAGAGATTTTCAAACACCGGCCTGACCGTGACCGTGATGTCGTTGTCAGCGCGTCTGATCAGCAAGGTCTGGCTGTCACTGGTAGCGCTGAACCCGGCAGGTGCCAGGTGAGGCTCATTGAAGGAATAGACCGGATGAAAGGCTTCGCCATCGGCCTGACGAATCAGATCGCCGCGATAGATGCCGGCTGCCTGGGCGGGATAGCCTTCCAGTACCGCGGTGACCAGAAAGCCATCGCTGTGCTCAATGACCTGAATGCCAATATGATTCAGGGGCAAGCGGTTTTGGGCCGAGTCCGCATTGAGGGACTGCTGCAGGTAATAATCCAGGTCCCCGGGGTCGAGCGTCTCCCCAGTGCTGGCCTGGGCCAACAGCTTCTGTGCCTGCAGTAGCAACAGCAGTGACAAGAGCAGCAGGCGCATTAACTGGCCTCGATTCGCGCCAGGGCACGTTGTGCGGCGGGGCGTTGATAGTGGCGGTCGCGCAGGGCCCGATAGCGCTGGGGTACATCAAATTCAAAACGGATGGCCCAGTTAAAGGTATGGGCCAGCATGATATCGGCAATGGTGAACTGCTCTGCCACGGCGTATTCACTGTCCGGCAACAAGCGGTCGAGACAGGCCAGTGCCTTGGCGAATTCGAATTTGGCGGTGTCCAGCATCTGCGGAATCCGCTGTTGCTCCGGCAGGGCGAAGCGGTGCTTGCCATTACTCCACAGGGGTTGTTCCAGCTCCGCCAGGGCAAAGCACATCAATTCATCCAGACGGGCATAGACATCCATGCTGGCATTGGGTAACAGGCCCGCATCGGGTGCATAGCGACCCAGATAATAAAGAATGGCGACGCTCTCGGTCAGCACCAGCGAGCCATCGACCAGGGTCGGAACCTTGCCCTGCTGATTCAGTTTCAGATAGTCCGGATGCTGGGCGCTGAGTGGGTCATCGGCTTCCACGCGCATCTTGATGGGCACATAGTCATAGTCGATGCCGGCTTCCTCCAGCGCCCACAGGCATCGGAAAGAGCGGGATTGGCCAAAGCCATATAATTTCATGGTAGTTCCCCGTCTGGGTGGTTGTGGTGGCCCAAAAAAATGGTGCGACCGCGTTGGCGATCGCACCATTTTATAACGCTTGCTTCAGGCTGCAACGCTTGCTGCGTTATCAGCCATCTGCCGGACTATTAATCGATAGCAAAGCAGTAGAAATAGCCATTACCACCGGTGCCCACCAGGTCTGACTGGCTGCAGCCACGGCTGCCATGGGCACTGTTCCAGGAGGTGGGGTTCTGGCCGCCACCAGTGCGATCGAAGTGTCCTACGTGAGCCGTGCCCTGGCCATTGGATGTCCAGTTATTGCAGGTATGGTTTTGTCCGTCTTCCACTTCCCGGCCATCGAGGTTGGAACCGGTGAGGATGTCGTGCTGGTTCGGTGTGTCTCCCCGGCCATTGACCATGTCGCCATTCTCGGTCAGGGCGGTCTGTTTGTTGAGGTTGTTATTGGGGCCATGCAGATTGTTGACATTGCTGGCAACCTGCACGCCTTCGGCGTTATACCAGGGACCGAAGCCAATGCGATTGCGGGCATCCACATCCGGTGAGGAGGCCGTAGCATGGGCGCTCAGATAGGCGCGCCAGGTTTTGCCGCGCGAGCCGGCTGCCTCTGCCAGTGCCTGGCAGTGCGCGTCGGCTCCGGCCAGACCACCCAGGTTGGCGCCATCGCCGGATCCAACGCTGGTAATAAAAAAGCTCATTTCATTCTGTTGGGAATTCACCGTGCTGACACTGGTCATTGCTGCGACCAGGGCGGCGGATGTGAATAGCAGGGTTTTCTTCATAACATTACTCCTTGGTTATTATTGTCTTGTCTCAATCTGGCAGGGCCATGGCGGTCAGCGAAGCACCGGTCTGCAAGACCAGATACTGTCGACCATTGTGTACCCAGGAACTCATGCCGTAGCGGGTGGCTGCGGGTGCTTCGACCCGCGCCAGTTCCTCGCCGGTGAGTTTGTCCACGGCGAACAAGTGGGGAGTGCCGTCGCTGGTGACATTGCTGTAGATCAGCATGCTGTCTGTAACCAGCAATTGTCCAACTGCACCGGAACCGGTGTTGCCGATATCCACACCCTCCAGGGCGGGCAGGTCCTTGATGCGGTCCGGTGTGTAGCCTGCCGGAATCATCCACAGATGTTCACCGGTATTGATGTCAATGGCGGTAATGCGGCTGTAGGGCGGCTTCCACAGGGGGATGCCAGCCGGATGTCGGGGCCGGGGACCACCACTGGCAGCAGCATAGCGCGACAGAGTGACGCCGGTGGGCTCTTCATAATAGGTGTCGGCTTCTTCCCCGCTCACCAGGGTGCGGGTGCCGCAACTGTAACGTGACATGACATACATTACCCCGCTGTCGGGGTCTGCAGCCGGGGGATGGGTGATGTTAACTGCGCCGGAGGGACACATCAGGGCCGCCAGCTTGCCGGAGGGGTGGCCACGCTGGATCGGCGGATTGAAGACCGGCCCCATGATGTAATCAGATACGGCTGCCCTGGACTGTTGCAGAATTTCCGGGGTGAAGTCTGCCAGTAGCTGATCACTGGAACCGACGTATTCGAAGGGTGCCGGCTTGCTGGGAATGGGTTGGGTGGGTGACAGCTGCTCGCCAGGAACGGTGGAAGCTGGCATCGGCACTTCTTCAATGGGCCAGATGGGTTCGCCGGTCTGGCGGTTGAACACATAGGTATAGCCCTGCTTGGTGGCCTGGGCGACGACTGGAGTTGTGCCCTGTGCAGTTTGCACATCCAGCAGAATCGGTGCCGTGGGCGTGTCATAGTTCCAGATATCGTGATGAACCATCTGAAAATGCCAGGCTCTTTCGCCCGTGCTGGCATTCAGGGCAATCAGGCTGGTGCCATAAAGATTGTCACCCGGATGATGACCGCCATAGTAATCGATGGTGACACCATTGGTGGGCACATAGACCATGTCCAGCTCCGGGTCGGCGGAAATCGGTGCCCAGGAAGAGATATCGCCGGTGTATTGCCAGGCGTCGTTTTCCCAGGTTTCGTGCCCGTATTCACCAGGCTGGGGAATGACATTGAATTTCCATTTGAAGGCGCCGGTACGAGCATCGTAGGCAAGAATGTCACCTGGCACGTTTTCGATGCGTGACTGGTGATAGCCCTGTTCGGCCGAATTGCCCACCACAATGGTGTCGTTGACAACAATGGGTGGCGACGAAGAGGTAATATAGCCGCGTTCGATGGGCAGACCGTCATAGGGGTCATAGGGATGACCCAAATCCTTTAGCAGATCAATCACGCCGGTTTGTGGAAAGCCGGCGATGGGCACTGGTTCGCCGAAGCCTTCCAGGGGTTTGCCGGTTTCTGCATCAAGCGCAGTGAGAAAGAAGGCGGGCGAGATGGTATAGATGATGTCGCGACCATCGATATTGGCATAAGCCACACCCTTGCCGTAGTCGGCCCGCATGGAGTATTCCCAGCGGCCGGTATCCGGCTCCCGGTAGGACCAGATGGTCGTGCCGGTGGCGGGATCTATCGCCACCACATGGCGGCGCGGGCCGGCCACTGTGTACAGGCGGCCATTGATATAACTGGGAGTGGAACGTCCACTCTGGGCTTCAAAGCTGGCGCCGTCCCAGGTCCAGGCCAGTTCCAGATCGGCGAAGTTCTCCGGCTTAATCTGATCGGCGGGGGTGGAACGGGTATGGGCGAAGTCACTGCCCAGGGTGGTCCAGGGAATGCTGTCCTGACTCAGGCCGGTCAGTGGGGCGAGAACAAGCGTGGCCACTAAAAGCGGTGAGTATAGTCGGGTCATTTCCTTACCTCTTTGAACGGGTAATCATGTCAGCCAGTGCCGGGTCTGCACTGCCGCTTGCCCAGTGGCTGGTGAATTGCAATCAGTCCTGAAGCAGAGTCAGGAGCCTGGCAGGACCGGATGCTGGTGGAGGCGCTGTTGTCGGACCCTGAACTGTGCAAGCAGGAAGCCTGAGATTAACTCAGGCGTCGCGGCTTGTCATGCGCTCTGGCGCGCCGGACAGGCGGCTGCCGGTCCGTGACGCCGCCATTACAGCCTGGTCAATCATGGCGTTTCAAATGAGCCCGCCGGACCCGGAAACACCACCGGCGATTCGCTGCCATCGGCAGCCACACTGGAGACCCCGAAGAAGTAGTTGTCGATGACGACATTCTCCAGGGTAAAGCTGTCTACATCACCGCTGCTGCGTGACCATTGCCAGGTGGGCGAGGTAGTCAGGCGCCAGTGCACGCGGTAATCCACAGCGCCGTTAACCTTGTCCCAACTCAGGGTGGTGCTGGGGCGCACGGCACCGGCAATTTCCACATTGGCCGGCGGTGCCGGCGCCAGCGCCATGGAAGCCAGGGTGACGGCATTGAGGGCAGTCAATTTGGCCGCATAGTCAAAATCCACATGCTCCAGGGTATCGCCATACTGGATGCCGTCTTCAAAGCGGATGTCCTGGTGCTGTTGGGTGTAGTTTTCATTGGTTTCCATGATGCGCACGGCCGGGAAACCGGCTTCATTGAATGGTCGGTGGTGACCACCACGACCGAAGCGGTCCAGGCGGTAAATCATCATCACATCCAGATTGGGGATATACAGGTCCGCCATGGTATCCACAAAGCGGGCGATGTTACGGGAAGGCGAGTCCACCTCACCGCCCTGAAAGCGACGTTGGCGCGCCTCTTCTTCCGTTTCCACATAGCGGGTGCCTTCGGAAAAGACGCGGGCGGTGGTGTTGTTGGTGACGCCATTGACGCCGGTGATGTTGCCAATCATGTCATTGTTCAGCACGGCATCCAGATTCCAGCCGTTTTCGATGGCATAACGAGCCAGAATGGCACCACCATATAATCCCTGTTCCTCACCGGACAGGCCGACAAAGGCGATAGAACCGGGAAAGCGGTACTGGCTCAGCACCCGGGCCGCCTCAATGGCGCCGGCCATGCCCGAAGCATTGTCATTGGCACCGGGGGAATCGGATTCAAAATTCATGGCATCACTGACCCGGGAGTCAATGTCGCCACTCATCATGGTAATGCGATTGGGGTCGCTGGTTCCGCGCAGAATTGCCACCACATCCACCACTTCAGTGGGCTCGGGAATGCGATTGCCAGACACCACATCACTGACCGTGAAGACCTCCAGGCAGCCGCCACAAGCGGCGGAGATGCGATTGAACTCTGCCTCGATCCAGCGCCGGGCAGCACCGATACCACGGACCTCAGATTCGGTTTCCGACAGGGTGTGACGGGTCCCAAAACCGGCCAGGGTTTCGACGTCAGCGGCAATGCGCTCGGCAGATACCGACGCGGCGATTTCATGCAACAGGGCTTCGCTGGCCCATGATTGTGGCGACAGCAGGGCGGGCAACAGGCAGAAGCTGAGGGTGTACTTCAGGGTGTACAGGGGGCGGAATGCTTTCATAGTGATCTCCTCTCGGAGCACTATGAAAGCAAAGCATTGGGAA
>JALEHB010000033.1 GCA_022763285.1 Pseudomonadales bacterium
AACTGGAATCTGGTAGCCTGACGGCTACTGTCTACCAATTCCCCCAGCCACCAATCACAGATTGGTGTCGTTCGGGTCGCACAAAGCTGTCGCTTTGCTAAAAACGCGCCCCTCAGCCACCTGGGCACAAAGCATGTAGGCTTTGCTAGTTTCGTACATCTTGCTGAACTGGTAATTGGTAGCCTGACGGCTACTGTCTACCAATGAGCCCCATGAGGACCGGGTTTCAGCAGGGCCGCAACTTTACTCATCCGCTTGCCCGCTGTCAACTGTCACGGACAAGAAACACTGTCACGTGTATAATGGGGGCCTCATCCTTATGAATTCCCTCCTTAATGACAAAAAACAGAAGACCTGAAGATCCCTTTGCCCAGCGTGAAGCGGACAATTACGCCAATCCCATTCCCAGCCGGGAATTGATTCTCGAACAACTGGAAAAACTCGGAAAACCCGCCAGTCTGGAGCAGCTCTGGGGCGTGCTGCAATTGCATGACGAAGACGAGCGCGAGGCCCTGCGTCGGCGCATGATCGCCATGAGTCGGGACGGACAGATCATCAGCAACCGCCGCGGCGTCTATGGCCTGGCGGCCCATATGGACTTGCAGCGAGGCCGGATTCAGGGTCACAAGGACGGTTTTGGCTTCTTTATCCCCGATGCCGGCGGCGATGATTTCTATCTGAGTCCCCGGGAGATGGCCAATGTCTTCGATGGCGACAAGGTACTGGCGCGCCATAATGGTTTTGACAGTCGTGGCCGCAAGGAAGGCACGGTTGTGGAGATTCTGGAGCGGCGCTATAAGGAAATCGTCGGCCGTTACTACAAGGAGCAGGGTTTTGGCCTGGTGGTGCCCGACAGCAAGCGCGTCACCCATGAGATTCTGATTCCTGACGGTCAGTCCCGCAGTGCCGAGGACGGGCAGTTTGTGGTGGTGGAGCTGGCGGAATATCCCTCCCGGCGGCGCAAGGCAATCGGCCGGGTTACCACCATTCTGGGCGATGTCACCACCCCGGGCCTGGAAATCGATATTGCCCTGCGCAGCCATGACATTCCCCACCTCTGGCCTTCGGCGGTGAACAAGGAAATGGCCCGTTTCCCGAAGCAAGTCGCTGACAGTGATACGGCGGGCCGCTTCGATCTGCGGGATCTGCCCTTTGTCACTATCGACGGGGAAGATGCCAAGGACTTCGATGATGCGGTCTATGCCCGACGTCATCAAAAAGGGGGCTGGACCCTGTATGTGGCCATCGCCGATGTTTCCCACTATGTGCAGATCGGCAGCGCCCTGGATGAAGAAGCCATAGAGCGCGGCACATCGGTGTATTTCCCGGGCCACGTGGTGCCCATGTTGCCGGAGAAGCTGTCCAATGGGCTTTGCTCACTGAAGCCGGAAGTGGACCGTCTGACCATGGTCTGCGAGATGGAGATCGATGCCAGTGGCGAGATGCAGGACTTCTGTTTCTATGAAGGCTTGATCCACTCCCATGCTCGCCTCACCTATACCGAAGTGGCCGATATGGTGCAGCAGGCCAGTTCTGCCACCGGGGAGAAAGTGAAGCAAAAGCTTCGCCAGCGCTATAAGGCTGTCATAGGCGATCTGGAAAACCTGTACAGTCTGTACCAGGCGCTGCGTGCCTTTCGCGAGGCGGCAGGGGCCATGGAGTTTGCCTCCACCGAGACGCGTATCGTCTTCGATGAGGAGCGCAAGATCCGCGAGATCGTGCCGGTTCAGCGCAACGATGCCCATCGCCTGATCGAGGAGTGCATGCTCTGCGCCAATGTGGCGGCAGCCCGTTTACTGGAAGCCAACAAGACGCCGGCTCTGTACCGGGTGCATGAAGGGCCGAATCCGGACAAGCTGGATAATCTGCGGGAATACCTGCAAGGCCAGGGCCTGTATCTGGCCGGCGGCGACAATCCGGAGCCGCAACACTATGCGGCGGTGCTGCAAAGCATCGCCCAGCGACCGGACCGGCACCTGATCCAGGTGATGCTGATACGCTCCATGATGCAGGCGGTCTATGCCCCGGAAAACCTTGGCCACTTTGGACTGGGTTTTGAGGCCTATACCCACTTCACGTCTCCCATTCGTCGTTACCCGGATTTACTGGTGCATCGCGCCATTCGCTATCTGGTTCGCAATCAACAAGGTCCGCATTTGCGCCGTCACGAGGCGGCCGGGAAACTGGCAAAAAGTAAAATCTATCCCTATGACCAGGCTGACATGGATAGCTTCGGGGAAACTTGCTCCAATGCCGAACGGCGGGCCGATGCCGCCAGCTATGCTGTGATCGACTGGCTTAAATGTGAGTACATGCAGAACCGGGTAGGGGATGAGTTCGAAGGCAGTGTTTCCTCGGTCACCAGTTTTGGCCTGTTTGTGGAACTGACGGATATTTATATCGAAGGCCTGGTGCATGTCACCGAACTGAGCAATGACTACTACCGCTTCGATCCAGTGCACCATTGTCTGCAGGGTGAGCGCTCCGGTGTGGTCTATCGCATGGGTGACAGTGTGCGGGTCAAGGTGGTGCGGGTGGATCTGGATGACAAAAAGATCGACCTGGCCATGCTGGGCAAGACTGCCAGTGCGCCTGCGCCTGAAGGGCAGTCCAAAGCCGCCAACAAACGCGGCAAGCAGGCTAGTTCCGGCAAGAAAAAAGCCGGCAAGAAAAAAGCCGGCGAGAAGAAAGCAGGCAAGAAGAATACAGGCAAGAAAAAGACCGCCCGGGGCAGGGCCGGTAAAAAGGTCAGCAAGAAGGCCAATAAAAAAGCCGGTAAAAAGTCCACCAGGAAAGCAGGCAAGAAGCCGGGCCGCAATCCCGCCGCCAGAAAAGCCAAGGCCAGGCCTGCCAAATCGAAGCGTTCGCACAAACGCTAGAGCGAAGCCATGAGTAAAGCAGAAAACATCATTGCCGGAGTGCACGCCGTCAGCGAAGCCATTCGTCGCCGTAGCGCCGATGTGGCGGAAATTCTGTTGCAGAGTGACCGTCAGGACAAGCGCACAGAAAGCCTCAGGGCCGATGCACAACAGGCCGGTATCAGTCTGCGCCAGGTGACTCGGGATGAACTGGATACTCTGGTCACCGACCGGCATCAGGGTGTAGTGGCCATCATGGCCCGGGCCAAAGCACCGCTGGATGAAGCGCAGCTATTGGCGAAAATCGAGTCCGCCGACAAAGCGGTGCTGATCCTGGTGCTCGATGGTGTCACTGACCCCCATAATCTGGGTGCTTGCCTGCGCAGCGCCGACGCCGCCGGTGTCACCGCTGTGGTGATTCCCAAAGACAAGGCAGTGGGCCTGACCCCGGTGGTACGCAAGGTGGCCAGCGGTGCTGCGGAGACTGTCGATCTGGTTACGGTCACCAACCTGGCGCGCTGTCTGAAAAGCCTGCAGGACAAGGGGGTCTGGATCGTCGGCACCGATGATTCAGCCGAAACCAGCCTTTATCAGCAGGACCTGACAGGCCCCCTGGCCATCGTCATGGGCTCTGAAGGCAGTGGCCTCAGGCGCCTGACCCGGGATTGCTGCGACTTCCTGGTGAGCATTCCCATGGCCGGTGAACTGAGCAGTCTCAATGTGTCAGTGGCCACCGGTGTCACACTGTTCGAGGCCCTGCGGCAGCGCCAGTGAAAAACCTGCCCCGGGCACCGCGGGCCGAAATAAAGTTGCAAGCCCCGCCCAGTTTCTCTAGAATTCGCCCTCTTTTATTGGCGGAACCCTGATTTTCAGGTCTGCCCTACATAACTCCTTGTCTCACCACGCGCGCCAGCGTTCGTTGGGAGACATAACCGAGAGGAGTCTCTATGAGACACTACGAAGTCGTATTCCTGGTGCACCCGGACCAGTCTGATCAAGTCCCGGGCATGGTTGAGCGCTACACCCAGCTCATGACTGACAACGGTGGCCAGGTCCACCGTATGGAAGACTGGGGTCGCCGGCAGCTCGCCTATCCCATCAACAAGATTCACAAAGCCCATTATGTGCTGATGAATATCGAGTGTGATGCGGACACCCTGGAAGAACTCACTACACTGTTCAAGTTTAATGATGCTGTGCTGCGTAACATGGTCATCAAGGCCAAGGAAGCAGTCACCGAAGAGTCGCTGATTCTCAAGGGCGAACGTGAGGGCAAGGAGCGCAAGGCCAGAGCTGAGGCCAAGCGCAAGGCTGAAGAAGAAGCCGCCGCCGCTCGCGCCAAGCAACGCGCCGAGAAAGAAGACGATGACGAAGGCCCCGGTTCGGTGCTGAAAGGTTCCGCCGATGAGGCAGAGTCCGGCAGCGACGAGACGGCTGACGATTCAGACAGCAGCGACACAGAAGCCGACAAGGCTGAAAGTTAATCAACTACTCATAGACAGGATATAGATATGGCCCGTTATTTCAGACGGCGGAAGTTCTGCAAATTTACCGCAGAGGGTATCGACCAGATCGATTACAAGGATCTGGAAACCCTGAAGGCTTATATTTCCGAAACCGGCAAGATCGTACCCAGCCGCATTACCGGAACCAAGGCCCGTTACCAGCGACAGCTGGCCACCGCTATCAAGCGAGCTCGCTACCTGGCACTGATCCCCTACACGGACAGCCACCAGGTCTAGGATAAAAATCCATGCGCGGCCTTGCTGAATACGTCATGAGCGGACGCAGGCAGGCCGTCACCGCGGCTTTGCTGATAGGCATCATTCCGCTGGTGAATCTGCTGAGTCCGGTAATTACCGGGCTGGTAATGCTGCGCAAAGGCCCGAAAGAAGCCCTGGCCGTTATGACCTGGGCAATCCTGCCGCTGGCAGGCTGGGCATGGGTTGGCGACATTGTGCCGCTGATTCTGCTGATCGGAATTGCCGGTTTGGCTTTCCTTTTAAGGGAAACCGAATCCTGGGAATTCACACTGCTGGCGAGTATCGCTGTCGGTGTAAGCGTTGAAGTTTATATGCGCCTGCAGCCGGAGCTGCTGAACGTGTTGTTTCAGCAAATGGATGCCTATCTGCAGGCCAACAATGTTCAGGGTGTAAGCCTGGACGATGTGCGCCGGGTGATGCCAACAGTATTTGGCGCCGTGTACATGTTTTTGGCAGTGATGCTGCTGATTCTGACACGCTGGATGCAGGCAGCACTGTATAACCCGGGTGGATTCAGACAGGAATTCCACCAGTTGCGCATTGAGCAAAAGGTCACCTTGCTGTTGATCGTGCTCATGCTGATAGCCAATTTCGGCGTCGTGTTGCCGCAGGGTTGGGTGCTGTATTTCGTGATGCCGCTGTTGTTTTCCGGCATTGCACTGGTACACGGAGTAGTAGGAAGGCGTCAGTTGTCTTCCATGTGGCTGCTGGCCTTCTACGCCTTGTTGATGTTGCCGCCGGCACTACAGATTGTTGTGTTTGCCGCGATTATAGACAGTTGGTACAACTTCAGGGCGAGAATTCAGACGCCGGTCTGAAGCAAGCCGAAAGAATTGAATACAAGCGAACTTGCGAGTTCGACGAAGAGCACTAGAGGACAAGATCATGAACGTTATCTTGCTGGAAAAAATCACCAATCTGGGTGACATCGGTGAAACCGCCGACGTGAAGTCCGGCTTCGCCCGTAACTTCCTGTTTCCCCAGGGCAAAGCCATTCCAGCCACCAAGGCTAATCTGGCCGAGTTCGAAGAGCGCAAGTCTGAACTGCTGGCTGCGCACAAGGAAAATGTTGCTGCCGCTGAGGCACGCAAGGCCAAGGTTGACGGTCTCAACATCAAGATCGAGGTCAATGCCAGTGACGAGGGCAAGCTCTACGGTTCTGTGGGCACCAAGGATATCGCTGATGTGATCAACTCCCAGAAGGATGCCGAGATCGTCAAGAGCGAAGTGCTGCTGCCCCACGGTGTTATCCGTGAAGTGGGCCAGTACGAGATCTCTCTGGATCTGGGCCATGACGTCAGTGCCGAGATCGTTCTGGCAATTGTTGCCCAGGATGCACCGGCCGGTATCACCGATGACGGTAGCCTGATTGAAGACGTGGAAGCCATCGACGATGCGGAGTTGGAAGAGCTGGATCTGGAAGAAGATCCCCAGAACCCGGCCGCCGACGATGCGGAGAAAGCCGAGTAAGCTGGCCTTTCAGCCAGTCGCATAAGTTAAGCATTAGTTGGAGACCGTTTTTCAACGTTCTCATTTCTGGAGCGCCATCGGGACATCCCGGTGGCGCTCTTTTTTTATGCCTGGCCTTTGCCGGTGCAGGGCCGCCGGATGCGCCAATTTGAATCTCAGCTAGAGGGCTGCGCCGCATGAAGCTATACTCTGATGCATGTCTGATGCACCCCAAGCCAACAAGAACCAGCCGGCCAACCTGGCAGCTCTGAAAGTTCCACCCCATTCGGTGGATGCCGAGCAGGCCGTGCTGGGCGGGCTGATGCTGGACAATACCGAATGGGACAATATCGCCGATGTGCTCCTGCCGGAGGATTTCTATCGCGGCGAACATCAATTGATCTATGCCACCATGCTGAGCCAGTCCGAGGCCGGCAGTCCCATCGATGTGGTGACTCTGGTGGAGGCATTGAACAGCCGCAATGAGCTGGAAAACGCCGGAGGTCTGGATTACCTCAGTGAGCTTTCCCACAACGCACCGGGCACCGCCAATATCCTGGCCTATGCCGATATTATTCGAGAACGGGCAGTGCTCAGACGCCTGATTTCGGTGGCCAATGGCATCGCCGACAGTGGCTATAACACCGGCGGTCGCAAAGCCGCCGAAGTGCTGGATGAAGCCGAGCAGCAAGTCTTCAATATTGCCGATGAGCGGCCCAAGGATCAGGGGCCGGTGTACATGAATCCGCTGTTGTCTCGGGCGGTGGAACGTATCGATGAACTGGCGGGCGCCGAAGGGGGTATCACCGGATTGTCCACCGGTTTTACCGATCTCGATGACATGACCTCCGGATGGCAGAAGTCAGATCTGGTGATCGTGGCGGGCCGACCCTCAATGGGCAAGACGGCTTTTGCCATGAATCTGGTGGAAAACGCCATCCTGCTCAATGACAAGCCGGTACTGGTATTCAGCCTTGAGATGCCGGGCGAAAGCCTGCTTTTTCGAATGTTGTCCTCCGTTGGCCGCATCGATCAGGGCAAGCTGCGTACCGGTCAGCTGAATGAGGAAGACTGGCCCGGTTTCAATGATGCCGTGGCCAAACTCAAGGACCGCCCCCTGTTTATTGATGACAGTGCCGGGGTGAGCCCCATGGAAATGCGTTCCCGGGCACGACGGGTGGCGCGCGAACATGGTCAGCTGGGCATGATCGTGGTGGATTACCTGCAGCTCATGCAGATCAAGGGCCACTCGGAAAATCGTGTCAATGAGATCTCCGAGATATCCCGCTCTCTCAAATTGATTGCCCGTGAATTCGAATGCCCGGTGATTGCCCTGTCCCAGCTCAACCGGGGCCTGGAGCAACGGCCCAACAAGCGCCCGGTGATGTCAGACCTGCGTGAATCCGGTGCCATCGAGCAGGATGCCGATGTCATCGCCTTCATCTATCGCGATGAGGTGTATAACGAGGATTCACCGGACAAGGGTACGGCTGAGGTTATCATCGGCAAGCAACGTAATGGTCCCATTGGCACGGTGCGCCTTTCCTTCCTGGGCCAGTACACCCGTTTCGAGAATTTCGTTCAGGCCCGCTACGATGACAGCTATACCCACGGGATGTAAGCCGGGCCCGCAGCGGATAATGCCATGACCGAAGTCACCAAGCGCGCCTGGGCCACCATCAACCGTAATGCCCTGAAGAAAAACCTGGCCCAGGTTCGGATTCACTGCCCTGACTCGAAAATAATTCCGGTGATCAAGTCCAATGCCTATGGGCATGGCGTTGCCGAAGTGGCCGCTGTATTCAGTGAAGCCGGCAGCCCGGCGTCAATGCTGGCGGTGGCTACCCTGGCAGAAGCCCTGCAATTAAGTGCGCTGGATACTGGCCTGCCGGTCCTGTTGCTGGGTGGCTTCATTAATGAAGAGGAAATGTCTCTGTGTCTGGAGCGGGGCATAGAACCGGTGCTGCATTCCGGATTTCAGGTTCAACTATTGCTCGACAAACTAGGCCAGACCCTGTCAGGGCAAAAGCATCGCCTGTGGCTGAAACTCAATACCGGTATGAACCGGCTGGGTATGAGCGACGGGGAATTGCAGCAGGCCTGGCAACAACTGCATGGCATACCCGGCATTGAGCTGGTGCTGATGTCTCATCTGGCCTGGGCCGACGCGCCCGAGCAGCAGTCCGCCAGAGACTTTACCGAATCCCAATTACAGCGTTTCGGGCAGTGCCGGCAAGCTCTGGTCGATGCGCTGCAGGCGCCGGTGCCGGGCAGTTTCGCTGCCTCCGCCGGCATTCTTGTTCAGCCTGCCAGTCACCATGATTATGTCAGGCCGGGCATTATGTTGTACGGCAGTTCCCCCCTGAACGAGCAAACCGGGGAAGAGTTGGGCCTGCAGCCGGTGATGACCCTCAGCGCCCGTTTGATGGCGATCAATGAAGTGGCTGCGGGCGAATCCATTGGCTATGGCGCAACCTATACCTGCAAAGAGCCGACCCGGGTGGGCGTGGTGTCCATCGGCTACGGTGACGGCTATCCGAGAGCGGCCAGCAACGGCACACCGGTATTGGTAAAGACTGCCGGCGGTGCCCTGCGTACCCGACTGGTAGGGCGAGTCTCCATGGACATGATTACCATTGATTTGACCGGCATCGATGGGGCCAACATCAATGACGAGGTGGTGCTCTGGGGTGAGGGCCTGTGTGCCGATGAGGTTGCCCGCTGTGCCGGCACCATCGCCTATGAGCTCTTTTGCCAGGTGACCCCCAGGGTGCAACGCTTCCATGTGTAGTCAAAGCCCGGCCCATCATACCCAGCCCAGCCGGGGCGCGCGCTGATGGCCAAGAACAAGATTGCCTTTGTCTGTACCGATTGCGGCGCTGAGTATAGTCAGTGGGCAGGGCAGTGCAGTGCCTGCAAGGCCTGGAACACCCTGTCCGAGATCAAGCTCGGCAATGACAAGGCCTCCCCGGTAGCGAAGGCGGATTTCCGGCGCCAGGGTTATGCCGGGGATCAGTCGGCGGTGCAGAAACTGTCGGAGATAGACCTGCAATCCCTGCCTCGTTTCAGCACCAGCATCGGTGAGTTGGACCGGGTGCTGGGGGGCGGTCTGGTGCCGGGTTCTGTGGTGTTGATTGGTGGTAATCCCGGCGCCGGCAAGAGTACCTTGTTATTGCAGATCATGTGTCTGTTGGCGAGTGCTGACAAACCGGCACTGTATGTGACCGGTGAAGAATCCCTGCAGCAGGTGGGGATGCGTGCCCAGCGTCTGGGCTTGCCCACAACCGAGCTTAAAATGCTGGCCGAGACCAATGTTGAAACCATCACCCAGGCAGCCCAGGAGCACAAACCACAGCTGTTGGTGGTGGATTCCATTCAGGTGATGCACAGCAGTGATGTGGCTTCGGCACCGGGCAGTGTGTCCCAGGTGCGCGAATGCGCAGCCTATCTCATTCAGTATGCCAAACAGACCAATACCGTGCTGTTTCTGGTGGGGCATGTTACCAAGGAAGGCAATCTCGCCGGGCCCAAGGTGCTGGAACACATGATTGACTGTTTCATCATGCTGGAGGGGGGAAGCGACAGCAAATACCGAATTCTGCGTGGCCAGAAGAATCGCTTTGGTGCAGTCAATGAGCTCGGTGTATTCGCCATGACCGAAGCTGGACTGAAAGAAGTGAAAAACCCGTCGGCTATTTTCCTGGCACGGACCGAAGAGGATACCCCCGGCTCCCTGGTCATGGTGTTATGGGAAGGCACCCGCCCCCTTTTGGTGGAAATCCAGGCCCTGGTGGATGCCAGTCCATTGGGCAATCCGCGCCGGGTGGCAGTTGGGCTGGAGCAGAATCGGCTGGCCATGCTGCTGGCGGTGCTGCACCGTCATGGCGGCTTGTATATGGCTGATCAGGATGTCTTCGTTAATGTGGTGGGCGGCGTCAAAGTGACCGAAACCAGTGCCGATCTGGCGCTATTGCTGGCCATAGTCTCCAGCTTTCAGGACAAGGCATTGCCGCAGGATCTGGTGGTATTCGGTGAGGTGGGTCTGGCCGGTGAGATTCGTCCTGTGCCCGGTGGACAGGAGCGCTTGCGGGAAGCTGCCAAGCATGGCTTCAAACGGGCTATCGTACCCAAAGGTAATATCCCCAAGGGCAAGCTCGAAGGTCTGGAAGTTATTCCGGTGACCAAGGTGAGCCAGGCGCTGGAAGCCATTGCCTGACCGCGCTTACTGAGGCAGCTGCTCGCCAAATTGTGGTGGCTTGCTACGCTGATCACCCGGCGGGCGGTCAAGAACCCAGCGTACCCAGACGGCCGCGGCATCTGTGGAGTAGGGTTTGGCCAGTAGCGGGAAATCGGACCCACTGTCGACGCGCTTGGAATCGTAGCCGGAGGTCATCAGCACCCTCAGATCCGGTTTGATCGCCTGAAGTTGCTTGGCCAACTCATAGCCGTTAATCCCGCCCGGCATAACCACATCAGACATGAGCATGTCTATTTCATCAGACCGTTCCCGAAAAAGGGAGATCGCTTCGGCGGGACTGGTGGTGGCGATAACACCATAGCCCAGGCGGTCCAGCATCTGCTCGGCAATGTTCAACAGATCAGTTTCGTCATCTACCAGCAGTACTACTTCGCTGCCACCCACAAAGCCCCGATCAGCTCTACCGGATTCACGGCTGTCCCGGTCGTCGTCTTTCAAAGGAAGATAGATCGTAAAGCGGCTTCCCGATCCTGGGGCTGAATCCACCAGAATATTGCCGCCCGAGCGTTCCACAAAGCCATAGACCTGTGACAGGCCCAGGCCTGTGCCTCTGGAAACTTCCTTGGTAGTAAAAAAAGGCTCGAACAGATGTTTTTGAATCGCGAGATCGATGCCGGTGCCGGTATCTGCCACTTGCAGGCACAGGTAGCTACCGGGCTGCATGCTGTCACGCAGAGCCTCAGAATCAGGGCCGAGATTTTCGGTCCAGGTGCTCAGCTTCAGCGTGCCGCCATCGGGCATGGCGTCGCGGGCATTGACCGCCAGGTTGAGCAGGGCATCTTCAAAATCGCCACGATCAATTCTGACCCGTGCCTCTTCGGCACCTGCTTCCAGCCTGATCTGAATCTGTGGCGTTAAAGAACTGGCCAGAAGGTCACGCATCTGCGCGATTACCTCATCCACTTTCACATTGCTGGCATGCACGGGCGCCTTGCGGGAGAAGCGTAATAATCTACGGGTGAGTTCGGTGGCCCGATCCACGCTGCGATCGATGGGGCCGAGGAATTTCATCACAGCGGGGTTGTTGGCAAAATCCATATTTGCCATATCGAGATTGCCGCGCATAACACCCAGCATATTATTGAAATCATGGGCGATGCCGCCAGCTACCTTGCCCAGTGCATCCATCTTCTGACTATGCCGGAGTTTGTCTTCGGTTTCTCGCGCCCGGGTAATATCACTGATGATAATGACCCGATAGGCGGCATCGAGCAAATTGGCCTGCACCGGGACGATGGAAATAGTATAGAGCCGGGTTTGACCATTATTGCTGTCAAATTCGTAGATTGCCGAGGCACCACTACCGGTCATTGCCGAGACGATGAATTCCTTGATGGGCCCATGTTCTCCCCGTGCCGAGCCCAGTGTGTCAATCAATTGCGACAATGGGCGGTTTAGCATGGAGCCGGGTGCAAAGCCGAGCATTTCGGCGACAGCCCTGTTTTCGTCGACGATGGGCAGGGAAGCCTTGCTGCTATCAATGATCAGCATGCCGCTGTCCATGGCATCCAGCGCAGCATCCCGCAGGCGCAGGTCTTTCAGCAGCAGGCTGCGCTCGCGCAAGAGTTTGTTGAACAGCATCAGCTGTTCGTCAAAAGAGGCCACCAGATTACCCAGCTCATCGCCCTGTGCCCGCAGGGCATCAACCTGACCCAGGGCGTCATCCTGACCAGGCCTGATCTGTTTGACTGCCTGTACCAGATTGAGCAGCGGGCGGGTCAGGGCGAAAAAGAACAGCACGCTCAGGGCCAGGGCCAGCAATACCGCCTGGGCGGCATCTACCAGTACCAGGGTGCGCAGTGAACCGAGAAAGGCATTGGCCAGCGCATTGCGATCCGGCTCTACCCGGAGCAGCCCAACCTGCAAGTCAGCGCGGCCCTGGCCAGTCAGGGGGATTTCAATATCAGACAGGTTTCGGTAGGCGAAATTCAGCAGCCACAGGGGGGCTACGGCCTGGGCAGCATCCACCCGGCTTGCCAGCAGGGTTCCGTTTTCATCGAGAATTGTGGCGCTGCGCACTTCGGGTGCAGAGGCAAGGCCGGTGGTGACATAGTTGGCCAGATCGCTGTCCAGTCGAAAGGCAGACGCTGCGGCATTTTCCCGTGCGGATTCGATGAGCAGGCGAATACGGGTTTCTGCTGCGTCTCGTTCCTGCCCCAGGGAGTACCAGGACTGCGCAAGTGTCACGCCGCCCCCTACTACGAGGGTGACCAGAAAAGTCAGCAACACCTGTTTGACGGTGAGGGATGCCTGACTCAAATTCTTGCCCATTGGCCCCCCTTTTGGATACTCTGGTTGCTCATCGCAACTGATCGTCCTGTTCCCAATGTATCATATGAACCGTTCGATACTATTATTTTGCTTGCTTCTCTTTCCAGCCGGTTCCGGCTGGGCTCAGGATAATGCCCCCAGGATCAGCATTCTTGCTGAAGAATTCTGGCCCTACAGCTTCACGTCGGCAGATGACCCGGCACCTCGGGGTATCCTGGTGGATTTCGCCAGAGAACTGCTGGCAGCGGCCGGCATGGAGCAGGATTTACAACTACTGCCCTGGCCCCGGGTAATGCAGCAGCTCAGGCAAAACCCCAATCAACTTGTCCTGACCCTGATCCGCACACCCCAGCGGGAGTCTTTGGTGCACTGGGTCGGGCCGGTGGCCGAAATCAATCATGCCCTGTATGGCAGCGTCGCCATGAGCAACCCACCGGCCACTCTGGAGCAGGCCAGGGATCTCTATGTGGCCACCGTGGTAGACGACGTGGCCAGCAATTACCTTGAGCAGCACGCCTTTACGAATCTGGTGAGAACTTCGGATCACATGAAGGGGCTGGAAATGTTGACCCGAGGTCGGGTCGACCTTTATCCCGGCAACACGGCCCTGATCGACTATCAATGTACCCGGCTCGCCGGGGGTTGTGACAATATCCGCCTGGTATTGCCGCTTGCGGATCTGGAACAGGATTTGTACTTTGCTCTCAGCGCCGATACCGGAGAGTCGGTGGTCACGGCCATTCGCGAGCAGTTCAATCGTCTGATTGCCGAGGGCCGCTTGCAGACGCTCAGTGAGGCCTTCCTGGATAACGCCAGCAACTAGACTGGCATGATTGATCAGGGCGTCTCTGCCGCCAGACGCTGAATCAGCACTGCACTCAATTGCGCCCTCTCAACCAGTGAACTCACCCGGGCTTGTTCCCGGTTCGAGTGGGCGCCGGTACCGGCCACACCCAGCGAGTCCTGGGTAGGCAGACCCACCGCCTGGGTCAGGGAACCATCGGTACCCCCACCGGAGTCGGTGACCCCCAGTTCCTGACCTAACAAGCGGCCTATTGAACGGGCTTTTTCCAGCAGATAATCAGATTCCGGAGTGGGAATCTTCGGCGGGCGGTGCAGGTTAACCCAGCTTTCGGCCGTGATTTCACCGCTGTCCACCGGGTAGCTGTAGACCTGGTTAAAGATTTCCTCAAAGCGTTCTGCCGCCACTTCACCCTGCTGTGGTTCCGGGTAGCGCAAGTCGATAAAAGCTTCGGCGCAGGGGGCAACGGTATTGCGGGCCTCGCCGCCGCTGACCAGACCCACATTCACAGTCACGCCGCTTTCATAGTCAGTCATGTTTTCGATCTCGACGATCTTGTAGGCCAGTTCCTTGATGGCAGAGCGGCCCTGCTCATGGGCACCTCCGGCATGGGAGGCGCGGCCATTGACTACCACCCGGGCCTGCCCCAGGCCTTTGCGTTGCCGGGTAAGATTGCCGGTGCCAGAGGACTCATACACCAGGCCCCAGTCATGCTGGCGGGCCTGTTCCTCCAGATACTTGCGCGAAGACAGGGAACCCATTTCCTCGTCACTATTAAGCAGTACCGAGACTGACAGCTCATTCAGGGCATTGAATTCCTGCAGGGCCTTGAGGGCATAGAGCATGACCACCATGCCACCTTTCATATCGGCGACCCCGGGCCCGGACATGATGTCGCCCTGACGCCGGAAGCTCTGGAACGGGCTTTCTGGCGGAAAGACCGTATCCATATGTCCCATCAACAACAAGCGGCTGCTGTCTCCAGCCTTGCTGGCCAGCAAATGATCGGCGACATCCACATTGTAGTTATTACCGGGGCAGCTGGGCATGCTGATGACTTCACCCGGCAGGCTGCTGACATTGAAGCCCAGTTGTCGAAGTTCGTCGGCAAAGATAGTGGCGATTTCATCGATACCGGCCTTGTTGAGGCTGCCGGAATTGATATTGGTCAGCCGTTCCAGCAGGCTCAGCATCTCGCCTTCCCGGGATTGTAACCAGTTGACCATTTCTCTCTCCCGGGCATCCAGAGTGGGTTCTACCTGGGCAGTGGCCGAAGTGCTGGCAAGCAGGCTCCACAGCAGCAGCCAGAGAGCCGGAGTTCGCAGCCTGGTTTCAGAGTGATTGTTTTTCATGATTCTTATCCTGCGCTTTCAAAGCTGGCGGTTTCAGGGTTTTGATTTCCGCGATACCCAGCAAGAGAAAATAGACGGCGGCACCGGCGATGGCGCGCTGCGGTTCCCGTTCCCACAGGCCACCGCCCCGATCTGGCCAGATCTCGGCCAGCAGCTGTGGGTCGATGCCCCACTGCGGTAAGGGAAGCAGCACGGTGGCAAAAACCACAAGAATATAAAGTAGCACGCCATTGGCGGATCTTGCCATCATCAGGTCCGCGCCCTCATCGGCATTGCTGATGGCGGTGAACAGTCGCCCGACGCAGACTCCGGCAAAGATCCACAACAGGCTGTCACTGTCCAGGCTCAGAGCGAAGCCCAGCACCATGAGGCTGTAGAAGGCAATGAGGCCGGCCAGGTATTGCAGTTTCTTGCCCAGGGCCTGTTGTTTGGCAATGACCGAGGCCATGAAGGCACCGGAATGCAGCAGCACGAACTCAAGAATCAGAAGGCCCAGCCCCAGCCTGACCCATTCTCCCTGATCCCAGGCCATGGGATCGCGCCAGACATTGAACAATACCCAACTCAGGTAGAAGCAGGGCAGGGCAGAGCTCAGTGCGCCCGCCCATAGTCGCAGGGTATGGGCTGTCTGATTGCCGGTCATAATCACATCCACTAACTGTCATTGTTTTTAGGCAGTGCCGGTTTATAATGCCAGCCCCATGTCCCAGCCATCCACAAGCATACTTTCGGTCTCCGGGCTCAATAAAACCTATGCAGGCGGCTTTCAGGCGCTCAAGGATATTAATCTGGAGATCAACAAGGGTGAGATCATCGCTCTGCTGGGACCCAATGGTGCCGGCAAGACTACCCTGATTTCCACGATCTGCGGCATCGTCAAGCAAAGTTCCGGCACGGTGACCGTAGCCGGTTATGACATTCTCAAGGATTATCGCAAGACCCGCTCTATTGTCGGCCTGGTTCCCCAGGAGCTGACCACCGATTCCTTTGAATCGGTGTTCAATACCGTTTCCTTTAGCCGCGGCCTGTTTGGCAAGGCGCCGGATCCGGATCATGTCGAAAAGGTGTTGCGTTCACTGTCGCTCTGGGACAAGAAGGACAATATGATCATGACCCTGTCCGGGGGCATGAAGCGTCGGGTGCTGATTGCCAAGGCGCTATCCCATGAGCCCGAGGTGCTGTTCCTGGACGAGCCCACCGCCGGGGTGGATGTCGAGTTGCGCAAGGACATGTGGAATATTGTCCGCGACCTGAAGGCGGCCGGTGTCACTATTATCCTCACCACGCACTATATCGAAGAGGCGGAGGAAATCGCGGATCGTATCGGCGTAATCAATAATGGTGAGCTGATATTGGTGGAAGAAAAAAACAGCCTGATGCAAAAGCTGGGCAAGAAACAGCTTATCCTGGAACTGCTAAATCCATTGAGCGGGATTCCGGACGAGTTGGCCAGTTACCAACTGGAACTTGCCGGCGATGGAGGCCAGCTCATCTATACCTTCGATACCCAGGGTGAACGCACCGGGATTACTTCATTGCTGGATGCTTTGCGTGCCGCCGGTATCGGCTTTCACGATCTCAATACAACCCAGAGTTCGCTGGAGGAAATCTTCGTGAATCTCCTGCAGGAATCGGAGCAGGGCAAGTCATGAACATACACGGCATCCTGGCCATTTACCGGTTTGAAATGGCGCGCACCCGTCGCACCCTGTTGCAAAGCATTGTGGCGCCGGTAATCACGACTTCCCTGTACTTCATCGTCTTCGGTGCTGCTATCGGTTCTCGCATTCAGGAAGTGGGAGGCATTAACTATGGTGCCTTTATCGTGCCTGGTCTGATCATGCTGAATCTGCTGACCCACAGCATTTCCAATGCTTCCTTTGGTATTTATTTTCCCAAGTTTGTGGGGACCATTTACGAGATGCTTTCTGCGCCAATCTCCACCATCGAAGTAGTGTTGGGCTATGTCGGAGCTGCGGCCACCAAGTCCATCATTCTGGGCCTGATCATTTTGCTCACCGCCGGCTTTTTTATCGATCTGCAGATTGCCCACCCGGTCTTCATGTTGCTGTTCATCGTGCTGACCGCCGTGTCTTTCAGTTTGTTGGGATTTATTCTCGGTATCTGGGCCGATAATTTCGAAAAGCTGTCGGTGGTGCCGATGCTGATCATCACGCCGCTGGTGTTTCTCGGTGGCAGTTTCTATTCCACCGACATGCTGCCGCCATTCTGGCAGTCGGTATCGTTGATGAATCCGGTGCTCTATCTGGTCAGCGGCCTGCGCTGGAGCTTTTACGAGATTGCCGAGGTGGATGTCTGGGTGAGCTTGCTCAGCATCGTCGCCTTCATGCTGATCTGTCTGGGCGTGGTCATCGCTATATTCCGTACCGGCTACAAGCTGCGCAGCTAGCTGTGGTTTGCCAGCGGCTGTGTGGAGGCAGGGCTGGTATCGGTCTGACTGAAATCACTGTCGGTCTGGCCTGGCAGCGACACCAGCAGGAACAGGGCGCTGGCCAGCACCGGCAAAAGAATGGACAGGCCAAGGATCAGGCGAGGTAACTGTTTGTTCATAGTGTGGCCCTTGCTGGTTAAACTCTGAAAAAGGGCCATTGTATCTGGCCAGCCAAGTCGAATCCGGTACTCCTTCACAAACCCCGAAACCCGCCTGTGCTGTGGCTTCCGTGCAAATCAGGATGCTGCGAAATCAGTGCTTGCAATAAATAATAGACTGGTCTATTATTCGAAACATGGCGAGAACACGTGATGAACAGAAATTCAGGGCCTGCCGGGAATCCTTGCTGGAGGTGGGTCGGGAGTTGTTCATTAACAGCAGTTTTAACAGTGTTGGCCTGAACGATATCTTGCGTAAGGCCGGGATCCCCAAGGGGTCTTTTTATCACTATTTCAGCAGCAAGGAAGATTTTGGTCTGCAGGTGGTCGAGCGCTATGCCAGTGAAAACCTGCAACAACTGGAAGCCAGGCTGGCTGACGATTCGCTTTCGCGCTACGAGCAGTTGAAAGGATTTTTCAGCGAGTCGGCGCAGCATTTTGAAGACATCGACTACTGCCAGGGCTGTTTAATGGCCAACCTGTCCCAGGAGCTGGCCGATGTTAACGAAAACCTGCGTTGCAAGATCAGTGAGTTGTCCCGGGCCATGCTGGACCGTCTTGCCCAGAGCCTGGCCGAGGTGGACGCCGCCGAGCTCAATCTGGGGCATCTTGATGCTGAGGAGGCTGCCCAGGTGTTATTGAATTCCTGGCAGGGGGCGGTGATGAAGATGAAGCTGGAGAAAAGTCGCGAACCCCTTGATGTGTTTATGAAATTTTTCTTCAGCCGGTAAAAAAATTTCCAGTTTAAATAGTAGACTGGTCTATTTATTAAGTGCGAGCGTAGTGTATCAAGGCTGGCAGCGCCACGAGTTCTTAAGTTGAAGGCCGCCAGCGACGTAGATATTCGGGGGTGAAAGGTCACTCACCCGCGAGCAACAAGCAGATTTCCGGACGAAATTCTGACGACGCGAAAATTAGTGGCCATGAACCGGAGAAAACGGATGTCTATTGCCAACAGTCAGAACCAAATTGCCAGGAAGCCGACTCTCCTTGAATTGCCAGTGCGCCTGAAGCCGAGTCCCCGCGGCCTAGCATTGGCAATTTTTTTATTCCTTCTGGCGCCTGCTTCAGTATCTGCCGCCGAAAGCGATCCGCTGGAAAACATGAACCGGGCGACCCATGAGTTCAACCAGGTGGTGGACAAGTTTCTGGTGAAACCATTGACTGAAACCTACCAGAGCTTGACGCCGCGATTTCTGCGCCGGGGCATTGGTAATTTTTTCGGCAATCTCAATGACGTCACTGTTACGGTCAATGACCTGCTGCGACTCGACTTACCGGCAGCCGGCCAGTCCTTCAGCCGGGTAGCGGTGAATTCCACCGTTGGCCTGGGAGGTCTGGTTGAGGTTGCCTACCCAGCCTTTGGCCTGCAGAAAACCAATCAGGACTTCGGCTTGACGCTGGCCCATTACGGGGTTCAACAGGGCCCCTATCTGGTGCTGCCTTTCATTGGGCCCAGTACCGTTCGTGATGCCCTTGGCTTCGGCTTCGACAGCATGATTGATCCAGTGAATTCGGTAGAGCATGTTGCAACCCGCAACAGCCTGCGTGGTGGTCAGGTGGTGAACTACCGGGCTTCGGTACTCAGTTTCGACGATCTGGTGATTGGCGATGACTATCTTTTCTACCGGGAGGCTTATCTGCAGCGCCGCGCTGCCGCTGCCGGTGATCCGGTCATGCTGGGCATGTCTTTCGACTCGGATTTCTGATCCGGTTGGCCCGAAGAGGGCTGCCTGCTATGCTGCCTGCAAACAATAAAAGCAGGAGCCCGGCCATGCTCAATCGACTCTCTACCCACATCACCAGGCTGGTTGCCCTGATTATCTTCAGTGGCACAGCTTTCACCGTAGTTGCCCAGAACCGAGATCCTGGCTTACCGGTTGCCGACCCGGAAGCCGTAGGTATGAGCAGTGAGCGCCTGGCGCGCATCGGCCCGGCCATGCAGCGTTATATCGATGCCGGTTTGGTTCCCGGTACCGTGACCATGGTGGCCCGGCGGGGCAGGGTGGTGCATTTCGAATCACGGGGCTATATGGATGTGGACAGTGGCAAAGCCATGCGCCCCGATGCCATCTTCCGTATTGCCTCCATGACCAAGCCCATTACCTCGGTCGCCCTGATGATGCTCTGGGAAGAAGG
>JALEHB010000261.1 GCA_022763285.1 Pseudomonadales bacterium
CTGATGCCAAGATTTTCGGCCACCAGTTGGCTCGGATCCATCAGCACCGGCATACCGAGGTGGTAGGCGGCATCCATGCGTCGCACATCTTCCAGACTGTCCCGGGGATTGGCGTTGAGGGCAAGAAAACTGATATCACGGGATTCCCAGGTACTGCGCAGCAACTGGTACTTGTGCAAATGATCCAGGACTTCCGGGCAAGCGGTGTCGGTGGAAACAATCACGACCGCCTTGCTGTCACCATAACGGGCCAGCTCGTGGAAATTCCCCTTGTGATCCAGCAGGGCAAAATTATCCACGCGCTCGACATCCGCCAGGGCAGCGTTTGTCATCAGCAGCAGTGACAGGGCCAGAAAAATGCGATTGATCAGATGCAATTCCATCTCCACGAAAATACCGGAGAATAACGGGTAGAGCCGACTCATCAGGAAGGCCCAGGCTAATTGGGCGCAAGATTAACTCATTCGCCGGGACAATCGAATGAAATGGCAGGCTCAAGCTGTGACAAATTGCAACTGGCCAGGCCCCGACAGAAGGTATTTAGACCTGTAATATCAGTGACTTGCAAGGAATCAAAGCGGCGGGTTTAGCGACTTCGCAGTCAAAAACCCGCCCGGCCAGACTCAGGAAGACGGCTTCTTTTCCTGCAGCGGAGTCAGGCTAAAACGCTCGATAAGGGAGAATCGGCGAAATAGCTCGTACATAGCCCACATTACGGCAGCGATAATGATCAGCATCATGGCCCAACGCATCACTGCAGCGAAGAAAATAGCGTCAAAGATAGGCGTCTGAAACTGAAACTGTGACAACTGGCCACCACGTTCCAGCATCCAGTGCCAGGCACTGTGGGCGACCAGGGCCGACAGCAAAATGCCACCCATGCGCTCATTGACCACGTACTTGAACAGCAGATTGAGCATCGGAATAACCAGCGCCAGGACAAACAGTTGTCCCAGTTCGACCCCGACATTGAAAGCCAACAGGGACGAGAACAAATGCCCGCCGGCAAATTGCAGGGTTTCGCTGAACATGAATGAAAAGCCAAAGCCGTGCACCAGGCCAAAACCAAAGGTCACGATCCAGCGATGCTGCATTCTCGAACCAACGATATTTTCAAAGGCCATATACACAATGGACAGGGCAATCAGGGTCTCGATAAACGGGGGCCACCAGAGTGCTCCGGGCGTAATACCAAAGGCCGAGGCAATCAAGGTGATGGAGTGGGCCACGGTGAAAGAGGTAATCACCGGAATCAGGCCGCGCAGGCTGCGCAGTGGCACCACCAGGCAGAACAGAAACATCAGGTGATCGAGACCTTCCAGAATATGGGTAAAACCCATGGACACAAAGCGCATGGCGGCCTGGTGCCAGCGGGGGTCCAGTTCCACCAGCCCCGGATTGCCGAGGAAATTGAACACGCGCTCGGCACCAGCGGGAGTCAGGAAGCGAATGACCGTGGTGGTGGCATTGGACAGGGTTCCCAATTCCGGCTCGATGGAAAAATCAGAGTCTTCGGACTGGATTTCATAGCTCACCAGCACATCCAGCATGCCCTGCCGCCAGAACAGGTCCGTGCTGTCATCCAGCGGTGGGCTCATGATGTTTGCCATGGCCGACTCAAAATCGGTAAAGGACCGGTTGGACGGCAGCGAAACGCGGGTAGCCTGTAACTCCTTCTCGGTCAATTCCACCCCGTTTTCGTAAAAATGCAGGGATTCGGTGATGTAAACCCGCGCCGCCTCATCCAGTTGGTAATCGAGTTCGGAAAACTGCAGATAGCCGGGCCCTCGCAGGGGAAAAACAATCTCACTGAAGGCTTCCATGGGCACTCGCAGCAGGGCGGTAAGCTCATCCCCTTCCGGCTTGACGAATGCATGAACGGTGACACGGGCCGGAATATCATGGGCATGAACCGCAAGCGGCGCTGCCAGGCTGCCAAGCAGCAGAAAAACCTGGCCCAGGACGGAAACGAGAGTGATGCGGGAGAAAAACCTTGCTACTGCAGTCATATTGCTTTTTTTCTAATAAAATCAAAGAAATGAAGGAAGGACGGGGAATTTCTTCAGGGGCCCGTCCCGACGCTGGCTGGCACTGTTACAAATTGATACATGTGGCCCGCCTTAAAAATTCGCTGTGAGTATACTGTCTGGGGATTAGTCAGTATACTCAGGCACTGCTCTGGGACTTGTCGCCCCGTTGTGGGCAATTATGGGAGGACAATAAGAATGACAAAGATCAAGCTTCTGATTGGTACCGCACTGGTAGTCACACTGGTGGCACTGGGTGTAGGCCAATCCAAACTGCAAGAGCCAAGCATTGCACAAAGCAATGATGTCATGGCTCCACATTTCCTGGTCGATCCACTCTGGCCGAAGCCGCTGCCCAATCACTGGGTACAGGGCAACACCATCGGCGTAGACGTTGACGACCGCGATCATATTTTTATCGTGCATCGTGACTCCGAGAACATGTTCGGCGGAATCACAGAGATTGGTCTGTATGAAGGTGTGTCCGAATGCTGTACTCCGGCACCACCAATCATCGAGTTTGATCAGGAAGGCAATATGATTAATGCCTGGGGCGGACCGGTTGAAGGTGCTCCCTATGTATGGCCCTCTTCCAACCACGGTATCGAAGTGGCACCTAACGGTGACGTCTGGATCGGTGGTAACGGTGGTGGCGACTCTCATGTGCTGGTATTTACCCGCGATGGTGAGTACATCCGCACTATCGGTAACCCCGGCCAGCCTGTCGACAGCAACAGCACCACCCATTACGGTCGTGTCGCTGAAATCGCCATCGACCCTGCCGGTGAGGAAGCCTACTTCGCTGATGGTTATACCCACAAGCGTGTAGCGGTAGTTGATGTCGCCACTGGCGCATTCAAGCGTTACTGGGGTGCTTATGGTAGCACCACTATCGACGACGAAGCCGACGATACCTACACTCCTGGCCAACCCGGACCTGACGTGTTCCGTGGCCCGGTTCACTGTGCCGAGCCTTCCAATGACGGCCTGGTATATGTCTGTGACCGTGGTGCCGACCGTGTACAGGTATTCCGCACCGACGGCACCTTTGTCCGCGAAGCGATCTATAACCCGGCCACCCTGGCTCAGGGCTCAACCTGGGATATCGCTTTTTCTCCCGACGAAGATCAGGAATTCATTTACCTGGCAGATGGTCAGAACCACAAGGTTTCCATCATCGATCGTGAGTCCCTCGAAGTGCTGTACACCTTCGGTGACGGTGGCCGACAGCCTGGTCTGTTCTATGCCCCACACAGCATCGCCACTGACTCTGACGGCAACATCTACACCACAGAAACTTACGAAGGTAAGCGTGTGCAGAAGTTCCTCTACCAGGGAATGCGCCCTGTTACACAACGTGACCGTGCCCCCACCTGGCCCGCTGACGAGCTGTAATCCAGAGCAAGTTTGAAAGTCAAAAAGCCGCAGTGTGCAAACACTGCGGCTTTTTTCTTGGCCATTTGAAAGCCCCGCCACTGATCCTTGCGAATCAACCGGTCATCGCACTGGCTGGTTCGTTCAGCCAGGCTTCATCAACTTGAACCTACCCTGATTAACAATTATTCTGCGCCTCCGCAGTAACAGACGAGACTACAAGGATAATGTCCATGCTTA
>JALEHB010000262.1 GCA_022763285.1 Pseudomonadales bacterium
AGCGCGGCTAGGATAATGGTTCCTCGTTATTCTTGAAAGGAATATTTAATTATAATTTAATAACTTTTCAGAATAGTGCAGCCCGGCGGAGAGCCTATGAAATTACAACAGCTTCGTTATCTTCAGGAAGTGGCGCGTCAGGACCTCAGTATTACCGCAGCCGCCCGCAGCCTGCATACCTCCCAACCTGGAATCAGTAAACAAATCATACAGTTGGAAGAAGAACTTGGGGTAGAGATCTTTACCCGCAACGGCAAGCACCTCAGCGGTATCAGTGCCGCCGGCCAGGCCATACTGGACCATGCCAGCCGGGCCCTGGAAGCGGTGGAGGGGGTGAAGAGTGTTGCCCAGGATCACCGTGATCAGAAGCGGGGCAGTCTGGCCATTGCCACCACCCACACCCAGTGCCGTTACGTGCTGCCCCCGGTGATAGAGCGCTTCAGAGCAAAATTCCCGGAGGTCTCCCTGCAATTGCACCAGGGCTCACCCATGCAGATTGCCGAACTGGCCGCCAATGGCACGGCGGACTTTGCCATTGCCACCGAGGCCCTGGAGCATTTCAGCGGCCTGATGATGATGCCCTGCTATCAATGGAACCGGGCCGTGCTGGTGCCCCGGGACCATGAACTGGCCAGACAGGAGCGGCCCAGCCTGGAACAATTGGCCAGTTTTCCTCTGGTGACCTATACCTTCGGCTTTACCGGGCGCTCCCGCCTGGACGATGCCTTCCGGGCCCGGGGGCTGGAGCCTCGCGTGGTGCTGACGGCAGCCGATGCCGATGTCATCAAGACCTATGTGCGACTGGGCCTGGGGGTAGGGATCGTGGCCCGAATGGCCTATGACCCGGCACTGGACCAGGATCTGGTGGCCGTCGATGCCAGTCATTTGTTCGCTCCCAGTGTGACTCGGGTCGGGTTCAGACGCGGCCGTGTATTGCGTGGCTATATGTATGATTTTATTGAGATGTTTGCCCCGCACCTGAAGCGAGAGCTGGTGCAGCAGGCCTGTGCCCCGGACGACCCGGAAGCACTGCAGGCGGTCCTGGATGAGTTGGAGTTGCCGGTGCAGTAATCGCGCCGGCTTTTAACAGCGCTCCGGGGGCCGGGCTATCAGGCGTCCGGGTCGGCGAGATTGCTGCGGTGCAGGCCGCATTCCTTGATCGTGGCTTCTTCCCACCACCAGCGACCTTCGCGTTCATGCTGGCCGGGGCCCACCGGGCGGGTGCAGGGCTCGCAACCAATGCTGATATAGCCCTGATCGTGCAGCGGGTTATAGGGGATTTCCAGCAGGCGAATGGTTTCCCAGACCTGGCTGGAGGTCCAGTTTGCCAGGGGGTTGAATTTCAGCAATTGGCTGCCAGGGGCGGCATTGGCGCCATCCAGCTCCACCAGCGGCACATCGAGGCGGCTGGGGCTCTGATCACGGCGCTGGCCGGTTATCCAGGCATCCACTGTAGCCAGCTTGCGGCGCAGGGGTTCGACCTTGCGAATGCCGCAGCACTCTTCATGCCCATCCTCGTAGAAGCTGAACAGGCCCTTGCTGGACACCAGCTTCTCAAGGGCCTTGCCATCCGGATAGAGCATCTCGATCTGCAGGCCATAATGGCTGCGTACTTTGTCCAGAAAGCGAAGGGTTGCCGGGTGTAGCCGTCCGGTCTCCAAAGTGAAGATCTGCGGTTTGGGATCCATCCTGGCGGCAAAGTGGACCAGCAGCACATCCTCGGCGCCGGAGAAGGACAGGGCTACACGCTCAAAGCCCTGCAGGGCCTCCTGCATGATGTCCCGGGGCGCTGCGTCCTGCAGTCTGCTATTGAGTGCGTCTATGTCGGATTGGCTGGTCAATGCTTTGGGTCCTGTTGCGAGGAATTGTCTGAGCCCAGGGCTGGCGGTGGATGGCGGCACATTCTCGAATATTTCCCGGCAGCGGTCCAGCGCCAAAATTCTGGCGCCAGGGTTTCACAGAAAGGGTTAATATGTTCCACGTGAAAAACTACAATAATATTAACTACTTAGACAGTCTAAATGCCTCGGCTATACTAAATATATGATTTTCTCGGAAGCAATTTACTATATTTAGTGGTCAGACTGCCCGCACACTGTCACAATTGTGACGCTGGCCCGGTCTCTGGTAGATTGGCCTTTTTTAACGATTCGCTATAACACCTGGCGCGGAGGCTACACAGCCCATGGAAATTGCAGCTCTGGACCTGGAAGGGGTCCTTATTCCGGAAATATGGATAGGCTTTGCCGAGAAGACCGGCATTGATGAATTACGCGCCACCACACGCGATATCCCCGACTATGACGTACTGATGAAGCAGCGCCTGGCCCTGTTGCAGCAGCACAAGCTGGGCCTGCCGGATATTCAGGAAGTGATCGCCACCATGAGTCCGCTGGACGGCGCCAAAGACTTTGTAGACTGGTTGAAGGAGCGCTTCCAACTCATTATTTTATCAGATACTTTTTATGAGTTTTCCCAGCCCCTGATGCGCCAGTTGGACTTTCCGACCCTGTTCTGTCACCGCCTGATTGCCGATGACAGTGGCGCCATTGTGGATTACAAACTGCGCCAGGTGGATCCCAAGCGCCAATGCGTCAAGGCATTCCACCAATTGAACTACCGGGTGATTGCCTCGGGTGATTCCTATAACGACACTACCATGCTGGCGGAAGCCGATGCGGGCATCCTGTTCCGGGCGCCGGACAATGTCATCGCCGAGTTCCCCCAGTTCCCCTCGGTGACCAGCTATGAGGAGCTGAAGCAGGCCTTCTGCGACGCCAGTAAGCGTGAGCTGAGCCTGTAGGGGCGGGGCGATCCCGGCAGTGCTATTCCGGCTCTTGTGATCCCGAACTCATTCAAGGACTGCCATTCCAGGACTCTTATTCCAGGACTCTTATTCAAGGACCAGGGAGCCGGAGTTAATCAGTTTCAGTACCAGATCAAGGCCGTCCTGGCTGGCACAACACTGTGTGATTTTCCTGAGATTCTCGAAACTTAGGTCGCAAAGCGTATTCACCAACTGAGCTTCACTGGCCGGCAGGGAAAAGGCTTCGCCATCCACAAAACAGAGCAGGCCATCGCCCTTTTCCTCCCGCATCCAGGCAAAGCGGGAGGCGGGGTGGCGCAGCAGGGCGCTGCACTGCTGGAGGCTGTCGGCCAGGGTCTCGGGCTGGAGCGGCTCAGTGGGAGGCAGAATCTGTTCCGGGTAGCGCGGTTGACTCACTTGCATGCCAAAATAACGGTCAAATTCAGTTTTATTATCAAGCACTTGCAATAACTTGTTGAATGCATCTTGCAAGTTTTCAGGATCAATTCTGGCAGCCTCGACGGCACTGGCTGGCACCACGGCCCGGGGGTCTGTATAGCGCTGGGCCGGATCGGCCTGGTCAATCAGGTTATTACTGAAGCCTTCCAGCATCTCTGCCATGGAAGGTGCCCGAAAGCCGATGGAAAAGCACAGCCCGGGCTCAACTCCCACGCCCCAGTGACTGAAGCCCGGTGGCAGGTAGAGCACATCACCAGGCTCGAGGCGGGCGCTGTATTGGCTCTGGAACTGCTCCAGCAGGGACAGGCCGTTTACATTGCGGCTGGGGCTGCTGGCATCGCAGCGGGGGCCCACCTGCCAGTGACGGCTGCCACTGCCTTGCAGCAGGAACACGTCATACTGATCGAAATGGGGCCCGACACTGCCACCCGGCGCAGCAAAGGACACCATGACGTCTTCGATGCGCCAATTGGGCAAGAAGTCGAAGCGACGCCGCAGTGCTGCCACCTCGGCCACCCATTGATCCACCGCCTGCACCAGCAGGGTCCAGTCGGCATCCCCCAGTTCATCAAAGCGAGTCTCTGCCAGGGGACCGTGTTCCAGGGTATAGCGGTTCTCGCCCGGGTTGCAGATCAAGCGGCTTTCCAGTTCCGCCTCGCAGGCCAGGCCGGCCAGTTCCTCGGCGCTGACAGGATCTTCGAAGTCAGCTATGAAACCTCTTATAAGTACCGGTTTTTTCTGCCAATACTCATCGAGAAACTGCTGCGGATTAAAGGCGGTTTTGAGCTCCAAGAGGCGATTTCCGCGGCTAGATAGCCCTGGCCTGGGCCTGGGCATTGCCCAGATAGCTGCGCGGGCGCAGGGCCAGCAGTTGCTCACGGGCCGCTTCCGGAATCTCCAGTTTGCTGACGAAGTCGCGAATGGTCTGCTCATTAATGGTTTGACCCCGGGTCAGGGCCTTGAGCTTCTCATAGGGCTCCGGCACGCCATAGCGGCGCATCACGGTCTGGATAGGCTCTGCCAGAATCTCCCAGCACTGGTCGATGTCGGCATCGATGGCCGCTGCATTCAACTCCAGCTTGCCCAGGCCCTTGAGGGTGGCGCGGTAGGCAATCAGGCTGTAGGCGAAGCCGCCGCCCAGATTGCGCAGCACCGTGGAGTCGGTCAAATCCCGCTGCCAGCGGGAGATGGGCAGTTTTTCCGCCAGATGGCCCAGCAAGGCATTGGCGATGCCGAGATTGCCCTCGGAATTCTCGAAATCGATGGGGTTTACCTTGTGGGGCATGGTGGAGGAGCCCACTTCGCCCGCCACTGCCTTTTGCTTGAAATAGCCCAGGGAGATATAGGCCCAAATGTCGCGATCGAGGTCGATCATGATGGTATTGAAGCGGCTCAGGGCAGAAAACACCTCGGCCAGATAGTCATGGGGTTCAATCTGGGTGGTATAGGGATTCCAGTGCAGGCCCAGGTCGCTGACGAACTGGCTGGCGAGGCCGGGCCAGTCGATATCGGGGTAGGCGCTCAGATGGGCGTTGAAATTGCCCACTGCACCGTTGATCTTGCCCAGAATTTCATTATTGCGGAACTGCTCCAGCTGTCGCTGCAGGCGGTAGACCACATTGGCGAACTCCTTGCCCACGGTGCTGGGCGAGGCGGGCTGGCCATGGGTGCGTGACAAAAGCGGCTGATCGGCGAAGTCCAGGGCCAGCTGGCGGAGTTTGGCAATCACTTCCTCCATCACCGGCACCAGTACCTCATCGCGGCCCTGCTTCAGCATCAGGGCATAGGCCAGGTTATTGATGTCTTCGGAAGTGCAGGCGAAATGGACGAATTCCAGATGGGAAGCCAGGCCGGCGTAATCCTGAAGTTTTTCTTTAATAAAGTATTCCACCGCTTTGACATCGTGGTTGGTTGTGGCCTCGATGTCCTTGATGCGCTGGGCGTCCGCCAGGTCGAAATTGCGGTACAGGCTGTCCAGGGCGTCGGTATCGGCGTCCTTCAGGGCGGCCAGTTCCTCGATACCGTCAGTGGCGGCCAGGGCCTGCAGCCATTTCACTTCGACCTGCACACGGGCGCGCATCAGGCCGAATTCGCTGAAGCAGGGCGCCAGTTCCTGACATTTGTACTGGTAGCGCCCATCAAGGGGTGAGATGGCCATTAAAGCCGCGGATTCCTGTTCAGGCATTCGTATTTCCTATACTGAAGACAATAACTTGCGCCGGATATTTCCAGCAGATTCATGAATACGCTTGCGGTACAGCAGCAAGCGCCAGCGGCGTCCGCCCAGCTGATACCAGAGCACGGCGGAGCGGATTCCGGCCAGCAGCAGGGCGCGGATCTGATTGGCTACCGCCTCGCTTTTTAGATGCTCCACCTTGCCCTGGACCTGGATGCGGTAACTAAGGGTGCTGATTGTATCCTGATACAGACCAGCGAGTTGGCGAATCGTACCTAACTGGGCCTCTTCGGCCGCCTCGAATTGCTCCGAGTCCGGCTCCGGCAGTGGTTCCAGGGCCGGAATCTGTGTCAGGCGCTCGCGCAACTGGTTCTGCATGCCGGCATCGGCGGTGAGGCGGTTGCGCAGCAACAGCATGCCCAGGGTATAGCGCACGATTTCATTGTTCTGGGGATCCCGTTCAGCGCCAAAGATGGACTGCAGGGTGCGCAGGCCCAGGCTCAACGCCCCCAAATGGGGATAAATATCACTGAAATCGTCGGGATTGGTGGCGAACAGCGGATTAATGCAGGCTCGCAGCTCTGGCTGCGGCAGCTCACCGGTGGTGGCTACGCGGTGCACCAGAGTGGCGCACTGGGCGACGGCGGCCAGGGCGATATTCTGCTGTTCCCAGCGATTAAAGCGATCGTTGGTAGCGCTCAATGATGGCTCCTCCAAGGCAACGGTCCTGATCATAAAAAACGATGTATTGACCGGGGGTTACAGCCCGTTGCGGATGTTCAAATTCAACTTTCAGGCCGCTACCATCGACGCTCACGGTGCAGGCTTGGTCAGCCTGCCGGTAGCGAATCTTGGCCTGGCAGCTCAAGGGTAATTGCGGGGCAGCATGATTGATCCAGGTGGGTGCCTGGGTATAGAGAACGGAAGAGAACAGATCCTCGTTCTCATTGCCCTGGGCCACCACCAGCACATTGTCATCCAGGTTTTTGTCCACCACATACCAGGGCGCCTCGGAGTGATTGGCACGGCCACCGATGCCCAGACCCTGACGCTGGCCCAGGGTGTAATACATCAGGCCGGCATGTTGTCCCAGGCTTTCTCCTTCGCGAGTCTGAATATCACCCGGCTGGGCTGGCAGGTAGCGGGACAGGAAATCGCTGAATTTGCGCTCGCCGATAAAACAAATGCCGGTGCTGTCCTTCTTGTCATGGGTGCGAAGACCCAGGTCCGCAGCGATTTTCCGGACTTCACTCTTTGGTAATTCTCCTACCGGAAACAGAGACCTGGCCAGACAATCTTCAGTGACTTCGCAAAGGAAGTAGCTCTGGTCCTTGTTGTCATCCAGGCCCTTGAGCAGATGGCTATGGGAGTCCTGATCCTGACGCCGGGCATAGTGACCAGTGGCGATCAGATCAGCCCCCAGCATCTGCGCATATTCCAGGAAGGCCTTGAACTTGATCTCGCGATTGCAGAGCACATCGGGATTGGGGGTGCGGCCGGCCTTGTATTCCGCCAGGAAATGTTCGAACACATTGTCCCAGTACTCGGCGGCAAAATTGGCAGCGTGCAACTCGATCCCCAAATCATCACAGACAGACTGGGCATCAGCCAGATCTTCCTTTGCCGTGCAGTATTCCGTGCCATCATCCTCTTCCCAATTCTTCATAAACAGGCCAGATACCTGATATCCCTGCTTTTTTAGCAAATAAGCAGCCACAGACGAGTCCACCCCGCCGGACATGCCGACAATGACCCGGGTGTTGGCAGGATCTGTTGTTACTGCATTCATGGGCTCAGGAACCGTGGATCAGGGTCAATGGGAAGCTGATTCCCTGGTTAAAGTCGTCGATCGCAGCCATGACAATGGGGCTGCGGTGCTGGGACTGCAAGTCAGCGATTTCATCACGACTAAGCCAGACAGCCTCTATTATATCCGGGTCGAGGCTGGCCTGGGGGACTTCCTCCAGGGCGTGGGCAATAAAACAGTGGCGGATATAGGTGATGTTGTTGGCACTGGAGCGGTAGTGGTAGATGCCAAGCAGGGCATTGACCTCGACTCGCCAGCGGGTTTCTTCCAGGGTCTCGCGGCAGGCGGCCGCTATCAGGCTTTCACCGTTCTCCAGATGTCCCGCCGGCTGGTTGTAGACGATGCTGCCGGCGGCGCGCTCCTTGACCATCAGGAAGCGGCCCTGCCGCTCCACCACGGTGGCTACGGTGATATGGGGTAAGTCGGACATGCTCTTTGGCGTCGAAAAAAGCGGCAATGCTAGCGCTTATATCCCTGCCGAATCAATGTAACAGGCTGCGAATTGTCCGATTGCCCCTGGCCGCTTCTGCTAGGCGGTGCAAATAGGCGATAATGGGCCTTCGTTGTAGTAATCATCATTGCAGTAAGCAAGCAGTAACAGGCCCCGATCAAGATGACAAAGCTAACCCATATAGATTCCCGCGGTCATGCCAATATGGTGGATGTGGGTGACAAGGCCATGAGCCAGCGCCAGGCCACGGCCAGCGGCCATGTGGCCATGAGCCGGGAGACCCTGGAGTTGATTGACTCAGGCGGTCACAAGAAAGGCGATGTGCTGACGGTCGCGCGGATCGCCGGCATCCAGGCGGCCAAACAGTGCTCCAGTCTGATTCCCCTTTGCCATCCGCTGATGCTCAGCAAGGTGGAAGTGCAAGTTGAAGTGAATCATGAACAACAGCGGGTAGATATCAGTGCTACCTGCAAGCTGAACGGTCAGACCGGGGTAGAAATGGAGGCTCTGACGGCGGTGTCAGTGGCTGCCTTGACCATTTATGACATGTGCAAGGCGGTGGACAAGGAAATGGTGATCGGCGATATCTGCCTGCAGGAAAAGCAGGGCGGTCGCAGCGGTCATTACCAACGGGGAGCAGAAGGTTGATGGTGGCAGTGCAATACTTCGCCAGTGTGCGCGAGGCCATGGGCCGTGAAGGCGAACAACTGGAACTGCCGGCCGGAGTGAACACCGTGGCAGAGCTGATGCAATTTCTGGCCGGACAGGATGCAGACTTTGCCAGCCTGGAGCAGGGTGCCAATCCCCTGCTGGTGGCGGTGAATCAAACGGTAGTGGATGCCACTGCGGCGGTGGAGGACGGTGATGAGGTTGCCTTTTTCCCACCGATGACAGGTGGTTAGGATGAGTATCTCGATTCAGACCGAAGACTTCGACCTGGCCCGCGAGTATGAGGGGCTGCGCCAGGATGCCGGGGACCCCGGTGCCATTGTGACCTTCACCGGCCTGGTGCGGGAGATCTATGATGCCAGCGCCGAGCCGGGCCCGGAAAACAGGATTCTGTCCCTGACCCTGGAACACTATCCCGGCATGACGGAAAAATGCCTGCAACAGATTCTGGATAATGCCCGCCAGCGCTGGGACCTGCTGGCCTGTCGCATTATTCACCGGGTGGGCAAATTGCAGCCCCATGAGCAGATCGTATTCGTGGGGGCCGCCAGCAGTCACCGTCAGCACGCCTTTGAGGCCGCCAGCTATCTGATGGATTATCTGAAAAGCACGGCGCCGTTCTGGAAGAAGCAGGAAACCCCGGTGGACAGTCACTGGGTTCAGGCGCGGGAATCCGATGCCGAAGCCATTGCCCGCTGGCAGGCCAGCCACAGCGGCGACTGAGCCGCCGCATCGGTAAAACGGTGTTAGCTATCTACCATAAGCCATTGACCTGGCTGTAAATCCCCCAACTCCCATTTATCCACTGCAATGCGTACCAGGCGCAGGGTGGGGAATCCCACTGCGGCCGTCATCCGCCGTACCTGGCGATTGCGCCCCTCGGTAAGCGTCAGCTTCAGCCAGCTGGTGGGGATATGCTTGCGAAAGCGGATGGGTGGCTGCCGCTCCCAGAGTGAGGGTTCGGCAATGGCGTCGGCCTTGCAGGGGCGGGTACGACCGTCTTTCAGTTGCAGTCCCTGACGCAATTGCCTGATGGCCTCATCACTGATGGCACCCTCCACCTGGGCCAGGTAGGTCTTGCCCTTGCCATGCCTGGGATTGCTGATGCGTTGCTGCAGGCGACCGTCATTGGTCAACAGCAGCAGTCCCTCGCTGTCCTTGTCCAGACGCCCGGCAGCATAGAAGCCGGGCTGGTCGATGTAATCCGCCAGGGTGCGGTCGCCGGGCTCGCCGGTGAATTGGGTCAGCACGCCACAGGGCTTGTTGAACAGTATCAGTTTCGACATGGGTTTTGCTTGCGTGCAGACAACAGGGCCGGCAAGGGATGCCAGCGCCCGCAGGCGAGCAGGCGTTTAATCCTTTAGATGAAATTCAGCGCGTAAGAGAT
>JALEHB010000263.1 GCA_022763285.1 Pseudomonadales bacterium
AAAAGCTAGAGTTAGCAAGAATGTACACAGCAACGAAAAGCCCACCGAAGGTAATAAGAGCTTTATCTGCCTTTCTAATTGTTGCGATCTCTAACATGCCGTGTGCACCTAACGCCCTTGTTAATGGGCTCGGCGCCAGCCGAGTCCTTGATTGAACTGATTGTTATGTGTCGTCATCATCTGGGTCTTGAGTTCTGATTATTACACCTAGGTTTCCATTAGAGTCAGATTCAGCAGAATTGAGAATTTTTGGCATCTGGTCTTTCAAGTCTAATGCAAGTCGTTCTCTTACATCTAGAATTGACGCGCCGATGTCAGTTTCATAGAAACCAATCAATGCATCCAGTTGGGATTCAGTGTAGTGCTTCTCAATTAGTTCAATGCGTAGTGCTCGGACCTTTTCTCGTATGGATTCAGCGTGCTTTTTAAACCCTTCCGAAGCATTTGATCGGACTGGCGGAAAATCATTCAAGCTGGAATAGGTCAGCTGAAACAGCTTCCTAGCTTTTTGTGTTTTACTTTCAGTAGCCACTTAATCCGCTCAGACACATAACGCCCTTGTTAATGGGCTTGGCGATAGCCAAGTCCTTTATTGAACTGATTGTTAAATTGCTGGCCCAGCTATTTTATCTGATTCAAAAAAGCATTGATCTTGCCCGGATTGATCGGCTTGTCACTGCAGCCAAATTTATCCCAGAGCTCGAAAATCTGCTGCTCTTCCGGATTCGGCTGGCGGCCGCTGCCACCAGCTGCTCCACAATCGCCACAAGAAAGGACCAAATCAGTATTACCTTCTTTGATGTATATTTTGAGACAAACTGCGAGTCCGTCAGCCTCTCTCTTTCGCACTTGTTCGTTGATCCAGCTTGGGTTTATGTCTGATAGGTCTTGCCGAGAGTCGTTTATTTCGATTGTTATCATTTGCACTCACCTCGATAAGTACTAGCAATTTAACGCTCTTGTTAATGGGCTCGGCGCCAGCCGAGTCCCTGATTGAACTGATTGTTAGGCATCTATAACTCCGACATCGCTTTTTCTGGGCTCACGTCCACACCACTTTGATCTTTAAGTGGAAATATTTTTTTGCAAGGTTTGCAGTAGTAACCCTTGCCAGCGTTGTATTCGTCGTACCCGGAAATTGGTATTTTGCAGTTTGGACAATAAGGATTTTTGTCCCTATCCCAAAAGATGCCATATTTCAATTTAAGATCAGGAGATTTAAAGAAGATCCAAAAAAGTATTACTAAAACAATATTTAGTGCAAACGAACCGGCAAGTAATGTGGCTAGCGTTTCAGTTGAAACCAAAGTAGATATCGCCGGTAAGATAGCCGGCCCGATTACGGAGGCCATCCAAATAAGGATCACGCCCACCGCCACACCTAGCCCTTCGGCGGCCCTTGAAATTAAAGTCTCTTTGACTTTGGCACTAAACGACATTTTGTATGCCTAACGCTCTTGTTAATGGGCTCGGCGCCAGCCGAGTCCTTGATTGAACTGATTGTTATGTTCCGGTTTCACCTGGCTTCCGAGAACGCTTTTTCCACTACGCCCAGTTCCGGGCAGGGGCCTGGTGGCTCGGCACAAATGAGATACCGAGAATTGTCACCAAAGGGCTCTTCTATCGTGAACTCCTTTCCATTCAGTGTGAATCGACAAAACTCCGACTCCCGAAACCAAGAAAGAAATACGGGAGACTTGGTCACCGACGCTCCCGGGATCTTCTTTATGATCCTCAGCACACCTCTACGCCCGATATATGTATTGCCTATCTCGAAAGCATGAAGCTCCCCGGTTTCTGTCTGAATTTGGTGCGTTCTCATTTAGAGGAACATAACGCTCTTGTTAATGGGCTTGGCGTAAGCCAAGTCCTTGATTGAACTGATTGTTATGCATCACCATTCGGAGCTCGATATATCGGGTCGTAGTTCGCGAAGATGCTGCAAGAATACATGTACTTTTCGCATTGCTGTTGAAATGTACATAAAGCCACCGCTAAAGTTTAGTTTATAAGATTGGCCAAAGTTCCCTCGTTCCAAGCTAGTGATCTGGCTTATAGAGATGCGCTTTGTTCCCGCTATCCGATGGAATGTAACTGTGTCGTCGCTTATGGAAATCCTGTATGCGTGAAGAAAAAGAACTGCGTATAAGACTGCACAAAGAACTCCAACTGCCAAAAATTCGAATATCGAGACACCAAACCTGCTAATAAATGGAAGTCTCTGAAACCGATCGAAAATCCAGAGCAATACCACAACTACAGTTCCAAAGCCCAAGGAAGCTAGCTTTAGAAGCTGTGATTTATCGGATATCTCGATATTCGTATGCATAACATTTATATATTGAGCGGGCTCATTTTATAATTATAGCTGCCCGTCAGTTTAACGGTTATCTATCTGATACTGAAACTATTATTTTTTATCTGATCAGTTTTTGACCAGAGTTACGGCACGTGCTCGCTCCGGCATTTGAGCGAGTCCGATTTGAAGCGAGCAAATATCTGTAAGTAACTGAATTTTCGGATTCTGCATTGCACACTTGCTTAGATACTGAGCATGTAGATTTGACAAAGCGTGCGGCCATTTGGGTTTCTGGTTAACACCATACCAATGGCTTGAAATTTCGGATGATTAAGGAAGTGTATGAAATGGTGCCCGGAGCCGGAATCGAACCGGCACGGTGTTTCCACCGAGGGATTTTAAGTCCCTTGCGTCTACCAATTTCGCCATCCGGGCTTCGAGGGTGGTCAGAGTTGCTCTGTTGGGGATTGGTAGAGAAATTGGAGGCTAGGGTCGGAATCGAACCGGCGTACACGGAGTTGCAGTCCGCTGCATAACCACTCTGCCACCTAGCCTTGGTAGCTAATAATTTCGCTGTTTTGCAAAGAGGGCGAACTATACCAAAAGTAAGCCGCAGTGGCATGTTTTTATTGAGGATTGTTGACGCAATTGATCACTTTTCAGGCAAGGGGATGAATTCCTCGTCATCGCCGGGCACGGTCGGGAAGTTGCCGGCTTGCCAGTCTTGCTTGGCCTGCTCGATACGGTCTTTGGAGGTGGAGACGAAATTCCACCAGATGTGGCGCTCGCCCACGTTTTCGCCGCCGATCAGGGCGATCTTGCTGGCTTTGTTGGCTTTGGCGGCCAGGCCTTGCTTGCTGGTGAGGACCGCCATGGCGTGTTCGGGGACGGTTTCGCCGTCTATTTCTACCTCGCCTTCGGCCACATAGACCGCCCTCTCCTCGGCTTCCGGCAACGGCAGGCTCTGGCCTGCTTGCAGGCGGGATTCCAGATAGAGGGTTTCGGCGAAGGTTTTTACCGGGGAGCTGACGCCGAAGGCGTGGCCCATCATGACTCTGATGGGAATACCGTCGAAGTCTACCTGGGGGATCTCGTCTGCTGCGTAATGATAAAAGGCCGGGTCGATTTCCTGGTCTTGCTCCGGCAGTGCCAGCCACAGTTGCAGGGCGTGCAGGGTCGCGTCTTTTTCACGTTCGCTGTCGGGGCTGCGTTCCGAGTGGACGATGCCCTTGCCTGCCACCATCAGATTGATATCACCGGGCTGGATGGCCAGGTCATTGCCCAGGGAATCCTTGTGCTGGAACTGGCCTTCGAACATATAGGTGACGGTGGCCAGATTGATATGGGGGTGGGGTCTGACATCCACGCCCTCGCCCGCCGGCAGTGTTGAGGGCCCAGCGTGGTCGAAGAAAATCCAGGGGCCGACTAATCTGCGCTGGGGATGAGGCAGGCAGCGGCGCACGGTGAAGCCGCCCAGGTCTTTCTTGCCGGGGCGAATCAGCAGATCGATGCCCTTGCAGGGATGATCGATGCATTCGTCCTGTTCCTGCTGTTGTCCCTGGATAAAACTCATGGGCTGCCCTCCTCTTTAGTACGGCCTTTGCTGCTTTACTTGCGGCTGCTGTCGGTGTTTTCAACATTGAACGTGCTCTGCACATCAGACAACAAATTAATAATAGACAGCAAGTATTACGCCGCAAAGGAAAATTCGGACGCAGGCAATTGTTCAGCGACTGGCTACGCTGTGCACTCTGAAAAGAGATGAAAAGATGGACTGGTGTTCGGAGGAGAAATTGGAGCGGGAAACGAGATTCGAACTCGCGACCCCGACCTTGGCAAGGTCGTGCTCTACCAACTGAGCTATTCCCGCTTGGAGATCCTGCATGCCCTGTGCTGTCTGTTTGCAGATGTCTTGCTGATTTACTGCAACACCGCATCAGAGCGAGGCGCATATTCTAATGTGATCGCTCCCGGAGTCAAGCAGAATGGGCGCCCTTTTTGTGTTTCTTTTCACTCCCGGCTGCGGCCTGTTAATTCACCCGGCTCTGGCGTCTGTTTTTGGCCCGGAATTGGACTATTCGCCGCCGGCCTGGTTCTCGTTCTCCGGGAACAAAACCTTCCAGGCCTTTGAAAAATATAGGCCCATGGAATACAGGCTGAGGGCGGCTGCCGCCAGCAGCAGATAAAAGCCGATATTGAAGATCCACTGGGGCAGGCTTGGGTCGGCCAGCAACAGGGCACCGAGGGCAATGAGTTGAAAGGTGGTTTTGAGCTTGCCGGAGAAAGCCACTGCCACAGCGGCCCGTTTGCCCCTGGAGGCCATCCATTCCCTGAGGGCGGAAATCAGGATTTCCCGGCTGATGATTATCAGGGTTGGCCACATCAGGATGGGATAGACCGCCACCAGCATGATCAGCACCGCCGCCACCAGCAGCTTGTCTGCTACCGGGTCCAGAAAGGCGCCGAACTCGGAGGTCTGCTCCAGTTTGCGGGCCAGATAGCCGTCCAGCAGGTCGCTGAGGCTGGCCACACTGAACAGAATCAGGGCCCAGACATTGGCCGAGGCCAGGCCGGAGAAGTACACAAGGATGACCAGGGGGATCAACAGCAGGCGCAGATAGGTCACCAGATTCGCCCAATTCATGGCTTGTGCTCTCACCTCTTTCACGGGCTTTTCCCGGCCTGTTCAAAAATTAAAGGCAAAGGAAACAGACCCCTGTATTCCAAAAATGAATGTTAGGGACAACTAACATCACTGATTTAACGGGCTGAAATGGTTCTGTGAAGCCCGTCACAGCAGTATTTGCGCGCCTGGTGTTGGCCAGTTCAGTGCGAATGCAGATACGCATAAATGTTTTCGGCCAATTTCTTACTTATGCCAGTCACTTTTGCCAGTTCTGCCTCACTGGCCCGGGTGACTTCCTGATGGCCGCCAAAATGACGCAGTAATTCCCGCCGCCGTTTTGGGCCCAATCCGGGGATTTCTTCCAGGCTGGATTTCTTGCGGGCCTTGCTGCGGCGTTGGCGGTGGCCAGTGATGGCGAAGCGGTGGGCCTCGTCCCGCACCTGCTGCAGCAAATGCAGGGCCGGCGACTGCTGGTTCAGGGCAATCTCCCGGTAGCCGGTCGCAAGGGCCAGGAACAGGGTCTCCTGCCCGGCGCGGCGGCTGATGCCCTTGGCAATGCCTAATAGCTCGATGCCCGGCAGCTGGAACTTCTCCAACACCGCCCTGGCCTGCTTGAGCTGGCCCTTGCCGCCGTCAATCAGCAGGATATCCGGCAGTTTGGCCTTGCCGTCCTCGCTTTCCTTGCTCAGGCGCGTATAGCGCCGATCCAGGGCCTCTTCCATGGCGGCATAGTCATCGCCGGTGTCGGTGGAGCGGATATTGAAGCGGCGGTAGTCGGACTTCACCGCCCCGCCCTCATCGAACACCACACAGGAGGCTACAGTGCCCTCGCCGGAGGTGTGGCTGATATCGAAGCACTCGATCCGGTTGGGTTTGGAGTCCAGCTTAAGTACTTTCTGTAACTCTATGAATCGTTTATGAATATTCTGCTTGGTGCTGACATGATTCTGCAGGGATTCCGTGGCATTGGTCTGGGCCATCTTCAGCCAGGTGGCGCGGTGGCCCCGCACCCGCTGGGCAATGCGCACATTGCGCCCGGCCAGGTATGTCAGGGCCTCCTGCAGCGGCTCCAGCTCTTCCAGCCCGGTGGGCACAATGATTTCCTGGGGAATGGAACTGGCCCGCTCCTCGGCCAGGTAGTTCTGTACGATAAAGGCCCGCAGCACCTCCTGGGGGCTTTCCGCCAGGCGAAAGCGGGGAAAGAAGCTCTTGGAGCCGATGATGCGCCCGGCCCGCACATAGATCACATGCACGCTCACATAGGGCTGCTGCAGATCCGCCGCCAGAATATCGGCATCGGAGCCCTGATTGGCCACCACCTGTTGTTCCTGAATTCGACGCAAATCAATGATTTGATCCCGTAACTTCGCCGCCTTTTCGAACTCCATGGCGGCACTGGCCGCCTCCATGGCCTTGTCCAGCTCGCGGATCAACTGGTCTGACTTGCCCTGCAGGAACAGGGTGGAATAGCGCACATCCCGGGCATAGTCCTGCTCCGACACCAGGCCCACGCAGGGGGCGGTGCAGCGCTCGATCTGGTACTGCAGACAGGGCCTGCTTCTGTTGCGGAAATACGAGTCTTCACATTGTCTTACGCGAAAGACCTTCTGTAACACTTGAAGAGTCTCACGGGTGGCGTTGGCACTGGGGTACGGGCCAAAGAAACGGCCCTTGCGTTTGCGGTTGCCCCGGTAGAAGGCCAGCCTGGGCCACTGGTCGCCGTCGGTCAGCAGGATATAGGGATAGGATTTGTCGTCCCTGAGCTGGATGTTATACGCCGGCCGGTGGCGCTTGATGAGGTTCTGTTCCAGCAGCAGGGCTTCTGTCTCTGAATTGGTAACAGTGACGTGTATATCCCTGATTTTATTGACCATTGCCAGGGTCTTGCTGGCCAGACCCGAGGCCCGGAAATAGCTGCCGACGCGGTTCTTGAGGTTGCGGGCTTTGCCCACATAGAGCACCTCCCCCTGCCCGTCCAGCATCTGGTAAACCCCCGGGCGGGAGCTCAGATTGGCCAGAAAGGTCTTGTGATCGAAGCCTGACTCGATGTCAGCCTCATTATCGCTGGCTTTGGCGGCCTCCTCAGGTTCAGTGGCGGCTTTCGGATCGGCTGCCTCGGCATGGCTGCCAGTCTTGCCTGGCGCGGCGCCGGGGTGCTTGTCAGAGTGGTCTTTGGACATTGGCCTCGGAATTCAGGAAATGCCCGGCAGATCAGAGGCCTGGGCGGTCAATCGGGGCGAGGTACTGCAGCGGCTGTGGCTCGATACAGGCCCCGGTGCAGGCCAGCGCCTGTTGCAGATAGGGAGAGTAATCAATGCCGGGGCACCACTCAAGCGTGGATTGCCCCGGCGGCGGGCGCAGGCCCTGAGTATTCGCCTGCTACAGATCTATTATTGGCCCGGGACAGGCCTGCCTAGCCGGCGAAGCGCCGTACTTCGGTCAGATCAGTTAATTCCCGGGTATCGTCCGTCAGGCCGTGACGCACCGCCAGGATGGTGAGTTCCACATCGCTGCGAATGCCCAGCTTTTCGAAGATACGGTAGCGGTAGCTATAAACTGTTTTCGGAGAAAGATCGAGAAAGCCACTGATTTGGCTGACTTTTTTTCCGTCCGTCAACATCTGGGCGATTTGCATTTCCCGCCGTGACAGTTTGTCGAACAGGGAATCCTGCTGGTTGAACGGGTCCACCGCCAGCTTGGTGGCCACTTCCGAGGACACATAGTGCTGGCCGCCGTGTACCAGGCGGATGGCCTTGTAGAACTCATCGGCATCGATGCGCTTGCTGATAAAGCCCTGCACCCCCATGCGCAGCATCTGCGAGGGAATCACCCCGCTGGCCACCGAGGACATGGCGATGATCTTCAGGTCCGGGCGAATCTCCAGGATCTGACGCGCGGTTTCGATACTGCCCAGGCCCGGCATGCGCGCCTCCAGGAGCATGATATCGATGGAGCTCTCGAAACTATTTTTAATTGATTCAATGGCTTGTTCGCCACTGTTAAGGTGCTGAACAACATTCAGGCCCGGCTCATCGTCCAGCAGTCTGGCAATGCCGCTACGCACCAGAGTCTGATCGTCCACGAGGGCAATGCGAATACTTTCCTGTCTGTCGGAACTGTCTTGCCTGCTTGGATACATAATTGCGTCCTGTAGTTTCCCAGGTTTCGGGATCGGGTGTTGAAGGAAGGTCCCCGAACTGGATTATTTTTTTATTATCGGACCGCAGGCTGAAAGTGACGCCCACAAACTTCCCGGTAGCATATTTTCTAGCACAATACTCATATCCCCTCAAAAGTCGGCAAGGCAAAACGGGAACTGGGTCACACTTTTTACAGCAGATGGGGAACTTCTCCCCCGAACGGGGGATTGTAGATGACGAAACTGCCTTAATGGCCAGCCTCGCCGGGGCGGCATTTGCGCCTCTCGCCAGCTAGAGAATACGCACTTCCGGCTGCAAGGCAATACCGAAGCGCTGCAGCACCGAATTGCTCATGTCCTGGGCCAGCAGATAGATATCCTCGCCACTGGCGCCGCCATGGTTCACCAGCACCAGGGCATGCTTGTCATGGACCCCGGCCTGGCCGCGGCGCTTGCCCTTCCAGCCCGCCTGCTCCAGCAACCAGGCCGCTGGTACCTTTACCAGGCCCGGCTCGGCGGCAAAGGCAGGGATGCCGGGGTATTGCTGCTGCAGTTCATGGTAGCGCTCGGCCGAGATCAGGGGGTTCTTGAAGAAGCTGCCGGCATTACCCAGCTCGGCGGGATCCGGCAGCTTGCTGCGGCGGATGGCGCAGACCGCATCAAACACCGCCTGGGGTGTGGCTTCGGCCTTGTCGCTGAAGACCTCGGCCAGGGCGCCATAGCTGAGATTGGGAGTGAACTGGCGGCTCAGGGACAGAGTCAGGCTGAAGATCAGCCACTGGGCCTCACCGCTCCTGCCAGCGCTCAACCCAGCACGCTTGAACAGGCTGCTGCGGTAGGCAAACTCGCATTGCTCCCGGCTCAGACTCTGCCACTGCCCGGTGCGCAGATCACAGACCTCCACCGACAGCAGAAACTGCTCCAGCTCCGCCCCGTAGGCACCGATATTCTGCACCGGTGCCGCCCCTGCCTTGCCGGGAATAAGTGCAAGATTTTCAAGCCCGTAAAGACCAGACTTCAAGCACTGAGTGACAAAGTCATGCCAGTTCTCTCCAGCCTGGACTGTCACCGCCTCGGCATCCTCCAGCGCCATGCCGCGATTGGCCACCTGCAGCACCAGGCCCGGGAAATCCTTGACGAAGAGAATATTGCTGCCCTCGCCCAGCACCAGCATAGGCAGGCCATGACGGGCGGCGAATTCCCGTGCCAGCTCAACATCCTCGCGCTCCTCCAGGGCCATAAACCAGGCGGCCCGGGCGCTGACACCGAAGCTGTTATAGGGGCTGAGGTCTATATCCTGCTGAATGCCTGCGCTCACCCGGCCGGCTCCGCTTGCTCATCCAGATGCTCATCGCGCAGATGGGCCAGAAATCGGTCGCAGGCGTCTTCCAGCAGGTCCAGTACCAGTTCAAAGCCCTGGGCCCCGCTGTAATAGGGATCGGGCACCGTGTCATGGCTGGAATCGCCATAGTCCATCAGCAATTGCAGCTTGCTGCGATGGGCCCGGGGACAGAGTTCCCGCACGGTGCTGAGATTGCTGCGGTCCATGCAGAGAATGTAATCGAAGCGGGTGAAATCGTGGCGCTCCACCTGCCGCGCCCGCAGATGATCGATCTCGTAGCCGCGCGCGGCGGCTGCCGTGACCGATCGGGAGTCCGGCGCCTCTCCAAGATGCCAGTCGCCGGTTCCAGCCGAATCAACTTCCACAAGATGCTGCAAGCCCTGATTTTCTATCAGTTTTTCCAGCACGCCCTGGGCGCTGGGAGAACGGCAGATATTGCCCAGACAGACCATCAGCACCCGCACTTGTCTGGCTGTTGAGGCGTCCTGAGGCATGTTACTGCCCTGCTCCGGCGGCCAGCAGGCGGCGCACCGCCTGCAGATCCTGCTCGGTATCCACCCCGGCCGGGATACTCTCCCGGGAGGCCTCCACATGGATCAGCACGTCATTATCCAGGGCCCGTAGCTGTTCCAGCTTTTCCGTCAGCTCCAGACTGGAGGCTGGCCAGGTGACAAAGCGGTTCAGCACCTCCACCCGATAGGCATACAGGCCAATATGACGGTAGCAGTTGCCGGCCGAGGCACTGGCATCATGGGGGATGGTGGAGCGACTGAAATACAGGGCCCGGCCCGATCGGGACATCACCACCTTGACGGCATTGGGGTTGGCCACTTCATCGGCACTGGTGATGGTTTCACACAGGGTGGCGATACCGGCTGCGTGAATGTCGAGATTGGCGGCCACCTGTTCGATCACCGCCGGCGGAATCAGGGGTTCATCGGCCTGCACATTGACCACAATATGCTCATCGGTAAAGCCCAGCTTGCGGGCCACTTCCTGGATACGGTCGGTGCCGGAGCGGTGCTCGCTGGAGGTCATGCACACCTCGGCGCCGAAACCTTTGGCGGCGGCCTCAATGCGCTCATCGTCGGTAGCAATGACGACCCGCTCGGCGCTGCTGGCTGAGGCCCGCTCCCAGGTGTGCTGGAGCATGGGTTTGCCGGCAATATCCAACAGCGGCTTGCCCGGCAGGCGGGTGGCGGCATAGCGCGCCGGAATCACAACCGAATACTTCACCGCAGGCTGTCTCGTTCTTCCAGGCTCAGCTCCCGCGCTTCCTTGCTGAGCATGACCGGCACATCGTCACGGATGGGATAGGCCAGGCCATCCGCCAGGCAGATCAGTTCCTGGGCTTCCCGTTCATAGCGAAGCTCACCCTTGCACACCGGGCACACCAGGATGCTCAGCAGTTTCGTATCCAGCATAAATTGGTCCTTCAAACAGTGATGGCGTGACTGACAGACCAGGCGGCCTGATTGTCTCAGACGGCGATGGCTGTGGTCAGGCGCCTTTGATGCGCCGGGTAATTTCCTGAAGCATGGCCTCGGGTAATACCACGTCGGCCTGTAGCTCCCAGAAATTGTCCCTGGCGAATGTCCTGCATTTTATCCCATCTTTTTCGGTCATGACGATGGGTTGGGCCGGATCAATGGCTCCTTCGGTGAAATCTTCTTCACAAAAGGGATGATGATCGGGGAAAGGAAAGGTTTGCAGCGGATACGGCAGGTCTTTCAGCAAATTGAAAAAACGTTGGGGATTGCCAATACCGGTGACAGCCTGCACCCGGTTGCCCAGCTTGAAGGGAGCGCCACTGAAAGGACGCCTGTCACCGGTGGCCAGATTCACCAGAAAGCGCGGCCGCAGTTGCATGGTATGACAGCCAGTCAGTTCAGGCGGCAGTTGCTCCGGCTCACCGTTGACGATGCAGTAGTCAACCGTCTTAAGGCGCGAAGGCGGCTCCCGCAGCGGGCCGGCAGGAAAGCACAGGCCATTGCCAAACAGGCGCTCACCATCCACCACGGCAATTTCCATATCCCGGGGCAGGCGGTAATGCTGCAGGCCATCATCACTGAGTATCACATCCACCTCGGCCTGCTTCAGCAGGAAGCGGCAGGCGCGTAAACGCTCGGGATCGATCACCACCGGGCAGTCTGTCTGCCGGGCGATCAGGGCTGGCTCATCCCCGGTCACTGTAGCATCATCGATCTCATTCACCAGCAGGGGGAATTGCCTGCTGCCGGCCTTGTAGCCCCGACTGATGATGCCGGGTCTGAAGCCCTGCTCCTTGAGGTGCCGCGCCAGTGCAATCAATACCGGCGTCTTGCCGGTGCCCCCGGCGCTGATATTGCCCACCACGATTATCGGCACCGTCACAGATTCCCTGGCGGCCGCCCTGCTCTGCAGTTTACGGCGCAGGCTGGCCAGAATCTGAAAAACCCAACTCAGGGGCAGCAGCAAATAGAGCCAGGTGGCTTTTTTATACCAGGCTTTTTCCAGAAAGCTCATAGTTCTGACGCGGCAGGCGCAATCTCGGTATCGGAGAACTGTATCTTGTGCAGTCTGGCATAACTGCCGTTGAGGGCCAACAGTTCACTGTGGGTACCGGCTTCGACGATGCGGCCATCTTCCATCACCAGAATCCTGTCTGCCGATTCAATGGTGGAAAGACGGTGGGCAATGACAAAGGTGGTGCGCCCTTTCACCAGTTGCTCCAGTGCCTCCTGGATATGCAGCTCCGACTCGGAATCGAGAGCCGAGGTTGCCTCGTCAAAAATAAGAATGGGTGCGTCCTTCAAAAGAGCCCGGGCAATGGCGATACGCTGGCGCTGGCCGCCGGATAGCAATGCAGCATCATCACCCACCGGGGTGTCGATGCCCTGCTCCAGCTCCTTGATGAATTCCATGGCATGGGCGCTGGTGGCGGCCTCTATAATTTTCTCACGATCCACATCGCTTTCACCGTAGGCGATGTTTTCCGCCACCGTGCCGTTAAACAGCACCACCTGCTGCGTCACAATGGATATATGGTGACGCAGATTGGCGAGCTGATACTCGGTCAGTTCCACGCCATCCAGTTTGATACTGCCGCTGTTGATTTCGTAAAAGCGGGGAATCAGGCTCACCAGACTGGACTTGCCACTGCCGGAGCGCCCCACCAGGGCAATGGTCTGGCCCGGCTCGGCCACGAAGCTGACATCCCGTAGCGCCACTGCCTTGTCATGGTAGGCAAAGTTCACTGCATTGAACTCAATGCGCCCCTCGATCTTCTCGGCGCGGTAGTCGCCATGATCCTGTTCCGGCTCGGTATCCAGCACGGAAAAAATACTGTGGGCCGCCGACAGGCCCCGCTGGATCACGGAATTGACCTGGGTAAGCTGACGAATGGGTTTGGCCAGCAGGCCGGCGGCGCTGAGGAAGGCGACAAAGTCACCCGGAGTCTTGTCGGCAAAGAACTCCGGAGACATGGCCAGCCACACCAGAATGGCCAGGGCCATGGCCACAATCAACTGCACCAGTGGCGTACTCACCGCCCGGGTCAGTTCCATTTTCATATTCTGGCGGCGGTTTCTTTCACTGGCCGCTTGCAGTTTGTCATTGACGAAGTCTTCGGCAGTAAAGGTGCGCACCACCTTCAGGCCCTTGAGGGTTTCGCTGGTGATCTGGGTCACCTCCCCCATGCTGTCCTGCATCTGGGTGCTGTAACGGCGAAACTTCTTCGAGGCATAGGACACAATCAGGCCCACCAGGGGCGCAATCACCAGAAAGGTCAGGCTCAGTTGCCAGTCGATCAACATCAGATAGATGAGCAGGCCAATCACGGTGAAGCCTTCCCGGAACATCACGGCAATGGCGTCACTGGCGGCCCCGGCAATCTGGGTCACATCATAGGTGACCTTGGAAACCAGACGGCCGGCGCTGTTGCGATCGAAATAGGCTGTTGGCAGGTTTAGCAGCCTTTCAACCAGTTGCACCCGCAGCCGATGCATGACGCGATTGGCCAAACCGGCCATGGAATAGCTGCCAAGAAAACTGCCGACGCCGCGACCGAAGGCAATGGCAACGCAGAGCAAGGGGCTGAGAATGCGCAGCTCTTCGTAGTTTTCGGCGGAGATGGCATCCACGGTCCAGCCCAGCCACCAGGTGGCTGCCGGGGTGGAGGCGGCAAAGATGATATAGCCGATCAGGGCCAGGCTGATGGTGAGCTTGTGGTCCAGCACATAACTGAACAGGCGCCCGTAAAGCTGCCAGCCGCCCTTGTTCTTTCCGGCACTGGCTGACATCAGGGCAGTTCCTGGCCACTGCCCGCAGCACTGTCGTCCACCGGGCGCTGGGTGGCAATATTGAGGCGACTGAAACCGGCCTGACCGATAGCATCCATGGCGGTGACCACCGACTGATGCGTGGCTTCGGCATCGGCTATAAGAAGAATGGGCAGGTCCTGATTGCCGCCGGATTCAATTTCCAGACCGCGCATCAGGGTCTCGATCTGGCTGTTCACCAGGGAGCGGCCATTGATGGCATAGCTGCCCTCTTCGGTCACCAGAATCTCGATCTGGTT
>JALEHB010000264.1 GCA_022763285.1 Pseudomonadales bacterium
GGATGGTGGTGTTGCGGGCCAGGTCATAGGCCGCCTGGGCATCGTAGACATCGGTAATGGCCACCAGACCCACTTCTTCCCGCTGCTGGGTCTGTTCGAGGGAACGCAGGGCTGCCTCTTCTTCCTGGATATTGGTTTCCAGCAGATCCTGGGCCCGCAGGATATCGAAATAGGCCGCCGCGGTGCGCATGATCAGATCCTGCTCCTGGGCTGCCAGATTCACCTGATTGGCGCGGTCGGTGGCCCGGGCGCTCTGCAGGCTGTACCAGTTGGCCAGATTGAATACGCTCTGATTCAGGCTCACTCCCCAGCTATGGGAGTTTCGGCCCGGGCGGAAGCTGTGCTCTTCCAGCAAAACCTCGCCGGTCGCAGGATTGATGATGTCATCCGGTGGACCACTGGTTTCCCGTGTGGTGCTGCCGCCAGCGCCCAGAGTCGGCAGCAGATTGGCGCGGGTCTGAATGACATTTTCGCTATTGGCTCGATATCTGGCCTCGGCCTGGTTCAAGGTAGGGTCATTGTCCAGAGCCAGCTGCAGGATGCTGAGCAGGTCGTCCGTCTGTGCATTGGCATTGATTACTCCGCAACACAAAACTGTGCCCAGTAATTTGGTAATTCTTCCCATGATTGATGACCTGTTTCCAATTCAGGACCGGAGATCCTGATGGGTTGTAAGGCCCGCGACGAGGTAGGCGGGGGCCTGCTAGTACAAAATTAAGGTGAATAGCGCGGAAAAGCCTTTGTCGAGCTCGCCGGCATTCTACACAGTGTAACCAAAAGTGACAATTTTACTCCCTAAAGCGGTTTCAATGTCAGTCGGCATTCCATTAGACGCCCTTAATGCGGGACAGTTACATGCAAAGGGCCATTGTGTGCTGAGCCAGGATTTCAGGCATAATGGGCAATCACATCGTTAATACCCCCACGCCAGCAGACTCCAGAGAGTGACTCGTGACATGCCGCCGGAGTCTGAAATGCTTGCCCCCTGGTTGACGGCTGTACAGGACTTTTGAATGAACGCAGATACCCAACCCTTTCTGGAAAAAATCAGCAAGCTGGATACCGATGCCAGTGCTGTCTATCCCAATTCACAGAAGATTTATGTCACAGGCTCGCGCGATGACATTCGCGTGCCCATGCGGGAAATCAGCCTGACTCCCACCCAGACAGACAAGGGACATGAAGACAATCCGCCAGTGAGAGTGTATGACACATCCGGTGCCTATGCCGATCCGCAGGCAAAAATAGACCTTAGGCAGGGCCTGTCAGCCATCCGCGCAGCCTGGATCGAAGAGCGCGGTGATACCGAGCAACTGGCCCAGGCCTCCTCCACCTTTGGTCAGGCCCGGCAGCAGGATATGCAGACCGAACATTTGCGCTTTGAGCATATCCGCAAGCCACGTCGCGCCAAATCCGGCTGCAATGTCAGCCAGTTACACTATGCCCGTCAGGGCATCATCACGCCGGAAATGGAATTCATTGCCATTCGGGAGAACATGGCCCGGCAGCAGGCTGTCAGCCAGAGTGAGCTGGCCGTGCAGCATCCTGGCCAGGATTTTGGTGCCGCCATTCCCGATATCATCACCCCGGAATTCGTGCGTGATGAAGTAGCCCGTGGCCGGGCCATCATCCCGGCCAATATCAATCACCCGGAAGTGGAGCCGATGATTATCGGCCGCAATTTTCTGGTGAAGGTGAATGCCAATATCGGCAACTCGGCGGTGACTTCCTCCATCGAGGAAGAAGTGGAAAAACTGACCTGGTCGGCATTGTGGGGCGCCGATACCGTCATGGACCTGTCCACCGGCAAGAATATTCATGAAACCCGGGAATGGATTATTCGTAATTCCATGGTGCCAATTGGCACCGTGCCCATTTATCAGGCGCTGGAAAAAGTGGATGGCGTGGCTGAAGAACTCACCTGGGACCTGTATCGGGACACCTTGATCGAACAGGCCGAGCAGGGTGTGGATTACTTCACCATCCACGCCGGTGTGCTGTTGCGTTATGTGCCCCTGACTGCCAAACGGGTAACCGGTATCGTCTCCCGCGGCGGCTCCATCATGGCGAAATGGTGTCTGGCTCACCATGAAGAGAATTTCCTCTACACCCATTTCGAGGAAATCTGCGAGATCATGAAGGCCTATGATGTTTCCTTCTCACTGGGTGACGGCCTGCGTCCCGGCTCTATTGCCGACGCCAATGATGCCGCCCAGTTTGGTGAGTTGGAAACTCTCGGTGAATTGACCAAGATCGCCTGGAAGCACGATGTGCAAACCATGATCGAAGGGCCGGGTCACGTACCCATGCATATGGTCAAGGAGAACATGGACAAGCAACTGGAAGTGTGTGACGAGGCGCCTTTCTATACGCTGGGACCGCTCACCACCGATATTGCCCCGGGCTACGACCATTTCACCTCCGGCATCGGCGCCGCCATGATTGGCTGGTTTGGCTGTGCCATGCTTTGCTATGTCACGCCCAAGGAACACCTGGGCCTGCCCAACAAGCAGGATGTTAAAGACGGGCTGATGGCCTACAAGATTGCCGCCCATGCCGCCGATTTGGCCAAGGGGCATCCGGGAGCCCAGCTGCGGGACAATGCCCTGTCCAAGGCGCGTTTCGAATTCCGCTGGGAGGATCAGTTCAATCTCAGTCTGGA
>JALEHB010000034.1 GCA_022763285.1 Pseudomonadales bacterium
AGCAGGGCCTGGCGTGCCTCGCCCTGACTCATTTCATCTCTCAGCGCTTTGAGGGTTTTGATGCCCTGCAATCCGGCAAAGCGATGAGTCAATTGGGCAGTAGGACTCATGCGGCTGGAGGCCAGATTCATGGCCAGACTATGGCCCTGACCGGTGATGCTGGCTTCCTTGCGGGCACAGATCTGCTCGACGATTTCTTTCAGGCGCTGACTCTCATCGAAGCGCAGCTCATGCACGCTTCGCTGCAGTAATTCCGCCATGGCGCCGAGATTGCGGTCCAGGGCCTTGGAGGAAAAGCTGAGCACTCCCCGGGTGGCCTGTACATCGTCAATGCTGCCGCGCAGACTGCTGAAGCAGTTCAGGCCGCCGCTGACGCTGGCCTGCCAGGTTTGCACTTCATCATAGCTCTTGTCGGCGACGCCGAACTCCGGCACGCAGCTGCTGTACAGGGGCAGGACCTCGAGAAGTTCATCGTCCAGTGCCGGCAGGGGATAGATGAGCTGTTGGTAGCTCAAGCCATTGGTACCCTGGCCATAGAAACTGCTGCGCAACTCGGTGCCCGGAACCTTGTCATCATGGCGCTGGGGTTCTGTGATCTTTTCCGGTACGTCTTCCAGGCCCACCTTGGGCAGCAGGCCGGGATCGTCTTCCTGAGCCTGGCGTTGGCTCAGGGCAGCGGCCTGTTCAAGCAGATGCTGTTGATCGGCAGTGCTCAAGCTGGCCTTGATGCGAGCCAGTTTGTCTTTTTCTGCCTCTATCTTGCGGCGGCTCATTTCGGCATCGGGCTGCAGGGTGACAGTGACCCGGTGCTGATTATTGAGCAACAGCTCCCGAATCATGCCCGGGATGAAATCCTTGTCTTTTACCTGCTCGCGCAAATCCTTCAGCGCCGGTTCGATGTCCAGCAGTTTCAGCGGATCACCCCGGTGCAGGGCGGTAGAAAGGCCGGTAAGAATCAGTTGCAGGCCATAGGGGTAGCTGTCGCCGGAGATTTCCCGCTGATGTAATTCCAGTTGGTGCAGAGCCGCTTCCACCTGATCCTGGGGTACACCCTGTTCGGCAATCTCACGCAGGCTGTCCAGAACCAGGGCCTCGACCGCCTCGGTGGCATCCCGCTGGCAGCCCTCCAGGCCGGCCATGAAGGTCATTTCCCGGTTGGAGTCTTCCAGTCCGCACATGGGAGAGGGGGAACTGCCCAGATCGGAAGTTTCCAGCACTTTCAAAAGCGGGCTGGCGCTGTTATCCAGTAGTACACTGCTGAGCAGCTGGGTGCGGAACAACTCGTTAAGGTCGGTGCTGCGTCCCAGCAACCAGCCCACAACCACATGGCTGCGATTGTCGGCGTCATCTTCTGCGGCATAATTTTCCTCTACCCGGAGCGGCGCCAGGTAGCGTTTCTCGTCTTTTACCTCGATATTGATATCGAGTTTGTCGAATTCCGACAAGGCCAGGTCTTCGAATTTCTGGTGATGTTCAGCAGCAGGGATATTGCCGAAAGTCATGAAGACGGCATTGCTGGGGTGATAATGAGACTTGTAGAAACTGACCAGATCTTCATAGCTCAAATCGGGAATATGATCAGGTTCCCCGCCACTGTTGTAATGGTAGGTGACAGTAGGAAACAGGTATTTGCTCATGGTCTGCCAGAGCACGCTGTTAGTGGAACTCATGGCACCTTTCATTTCGTTGTAGACAACACCCTTGTACTGCAATTCGCTGTCAGGATTCTCACCTTCTGCAAACTCCAGTCGATGGCCCTCCTGGGCAAAATCAAGCTCATGCAGACGCGAGAAAAAGGCCGCGTCCAGATAGACACTCAAGAGATTATTGAAGTCCTTGATGTTCTTGCTGGCAAAGGGGTAGGCGGTCCAGTCGCTGCTGGTAAAGGCGTTCATGAAGGTATTCAGGGAGCGGCGAATCATCATGAAGAAGGGGTCACGTACCGGAAAGCGCTTGCTGCCGCACAGGGCCGTGTGTTCGAGAATATGGGCAACACCGGTGCTGTCCATGGGCACCGTGCGGAAGGCCACCAGAAAGACATTCTCGGGATTGTCGCTGGCCAGATGGTAGTGCATGGCGCCGGTGCGCTGGTGCTGGTATTCCTCGATGGTCAGCTTCAAAGAGGGAATCTGTTCGCTGCGCAAGAGTGTAAAGGCGGGGTGTTTGCTGGCCTCGATGGCTTGCGTGCCGGGCTGCTCAATACTGCTGGCTTCTGTCATGCTGATGCGGACCTTTCAGGTTTTGCGGGTGTTAATCCGGTGGTGGCTGGGGTGTCAGGAGCGGGGCGGGTCTCGCCTGCCCATCCGGTTTTTCCAGACTGAGGGTGCCAAGTTTACCGGAGCGCAGATCATTTAGTAACAGTTCGGCGGTTTTGTGCCAGTCCGGCGAACCACCCCGCCCCAGGGCGCCTCGCCCCCTGGCGATAGCCTCAAAACAGCGTTCCACAGAATCGCAGTCAGCAGCAATGCCGTAGCGCTCAGCGAGGCGTTCGGGGTAGTGGGCCAGCAGCAACTCAGCGGCGAACCAGGCCACATCTTCCAGATCGATGGCGGTATTGCGGATGGTGCCGGTCATGGCCAGCCGGTAAGCCGCCTCCTGGTCTTCCAGGCGAGGCCAGAGCAGACCCGGGGTGTCCACCAGATACCAGTGTTCATCCAGGCGGATACGCTGCTGCCCCTTGGTAACAGCCGGTTCGTTGCCGGTGCGGGCCAGCTTGCGGCCGGCCAGGTGGTTGAGCAGGGTGGATTTGCCCACATTGGGGATGCCGACAATCACAATTTGTCCGCTTCGTTCCTCGCTCGCCTCAAGCCCCAGTCTGGCGATGGCTGCCAGCAGATCACTCTTCTCCAGGCGCTGCTCGACACTGCTCTGCAGGCAGTAACAATGCGGCAGCCGGTTAAAGCTCTGCTGCCAGGCGCTGACGACCTCGGGATCGGCCAGATCGGCCTTGTTCAGTATTTTCAGGCGTGGCAGGTCCCGGCACAGCTGGTCCAGTTTGGGATTGCTGCTGGCGGCGGGGATGCGAGCATCCAGTACTTCGATGACCAACTGACAGTTGGGCAGGAGCTTGGCCAGCTCCTTGTTCGCCTTGTGCATATGCCCGGGATACCAGTTGATTGCCATGTCGCTTGATCAGTCTTTGTGAATGGGGTTGCGAGTCTACCCCCTGAAGGCCGGTACGGGAATAGGGTACAATGGGCCCTTGATATCCAGTGACAGACGGCGGAATGTTGAGTCGATGAGTGTACAGGCAATAATCGAAGAGAAAGTGCAAAAGGCCCTGCAGCCACAGACCCTGACTGTGGAAAACGAGAGTCACCGGCATTCGGGGCCGGCTACGGAATCCCATTTCAAGCTGACCGTGGTAGCCGAGGGTTTTGCCGGTCAGAGTCTGGTCAAGCGCCATCAACAGCTCTATAAACTGCTGTCAGAAGAACTGGCCGGCGGCGTGCATGCCCTGGCCCTGCACCTGTATACGCCCCAGGAATGGACGGAAAGACAGGCAGCGGCGCCACTGTCCCCGGATTGTCGGGGCGGCAGCAAGGCAGACTGAGCAGGGCCTGCTCCTGACGGCTGAATCTGGCCTCTAGTTAATTATCTTATTTATCCCCAGTTTGCCCCTGAAGCAAAGCTCGACTCGTGGGCAATTATGCTATAATTGCTCCCGAATTGTGCTTGAAAAATTGCAATTAGTTTATATAAAACAGAGAGTTGCAAGCATTACCCTGAGCCCGGACTCAGCTTCTGGCTGAGCATGAATCCGGGGCCGCTTTCGCGGCGTAACACGTCTCAGCGAAGATGGGCCGACCTCAGATCAGGCCGGACCGCCTGATTCGGCCAATCAGTCATCAAAACTGGCGGACAAGCTTTTATGGACACATCCCGCAAACTGGAACTGGCAACTGCCGGATTGACCGCTTTGCTTATGGCGGTGCTGGTGGCGTCTATCTATATTCCGGCGCTGGAGTCCCGTAACCAGGTGGCCGAACTGGAGCCGATCTCGGTCTTCCCCGATTTTGCCAATACCCCCAGTGTCGAGGTGAAGAAGCAGCAGTTCTTCGACTACCTGCAGGACTATATCATTGCCGAAAACGAGCATATTCTGGAGGTGAGGGAAGAGCTGCGTCCTTACGTGGATATTATTAACAGCGGCGTTGGCCTGAGTCCCAGAGAAAGAACCTGGGTGCTGGAGCTGGCCGAAGAATACCGGGTAGACAGCTCTGAGCTGGGAGACCGGGAGATCGTCAATATCCTCTGGCGCCGGGTCGACAAAGTGCCGGTTTCCCTGGCACTGGCCCAGGCCGCCAATGAATCCGCCTGGGGCACCTCACGCTTTACCCTGGAAGGCAATAATCTGTTTGGGCAATGGTGCTATGAAGAGGGATGCGGCATAGTCCCGGCCCGACGTCCGGAAGGCGCCACCCATGAGGTGAAGCGCTTTGAGAGTGTGCAAAACGGTGTCCGGGCCTATTTGCTGAATATCAATTCCCATCCCTCCTATCAGGATCTGCGGGAGCTGCGCCAGCGCCTGCGCCGTGAAGATCGGCAACTGGATTCCCTGCTGCTGGCCACGGGCTTGTCCCGGTATTCACAGCGTCGCTACAACTATGTGGATGAAGTCCAGAACATCATTATCCAGAATAATCTGCGCGAGCGGGATCTGATCTGAGTCCTGTTGTGCCCTCAGGCCGCTATAGTCAGCCCGCCGTGTGGGTAACATCTCCTCTGGTTTCTCTGGCTCCACTGGCCACTAATTTACGGCACAATCCACTGCACTGAATACCAGTAATAGCGATCACTCAAGGGGTCAGGTGCCGTACAAATATAGCGCCAGCGCCTGCCGCTGTATTCCTGCTCCGGCTCCAGCCGCAGGATTCCGGCCTCCTGATCAATCCACTGCATGGGAATAGCCTGACTATTGGCAAAACAGCCAATTTGCGAAAAATTGTAGTCCCCGGGCTCAAAGTCCAGGGTGACCGCCGGGCTGCGGCTGTCCGTGACCGGTGAGGCGGGTTCCAGCAGGCTGACATTGAAGGACTTGGCAGCAAATTTGGTGCGGGCAGTATCCAGATTGGCGTAAATACTGGCCAGTGGAAATCTGGGCAATGCCAGAAAGTCGGAATGAAAGCCAACCGCACCGGAATTCTGGGCCAAACCAATAAAGCCTTCCTCGGCCAGCATCTGCTTCAGGGCCGGGTCAAACTCGCCATAGGGGTAGGCCAGAAAGCGGTGGGACTGGCCGGTCTGTGCTTCGATGCGGGCCTCGGCTGCCAACAATTCCTGACGATTGCGAGCCAGCCAGTCGGCGTCGGTCTCGCCCGGCAAACGCTCCAGCATATAAGGGTGGTCCACCATATGGTTGGCAATAATGACGCCGGCATCGGACATCTCCCTGATCTGCTCCCAGTTCATGTAATTGGCCAGACCATCATCAATGGGGCCGGTACTGAGGAAGAGGGTAAAGGGATAGCCAAACTCCTGCAGCATGGGAAAGGCAGTCTCATAAATGCTGATATAGCCATCATCGAAGGTGATGGCCACGGCCTTGTCGGGAATCGCCTCGCCAGCACGCAGGCTTTCGAGCATCTGGTCCAGAGCCATGACGGTAAAGCCATTGTCACGCAAATATTCCAGATGGCCGCGGAAATCCGCCGGGGAAATAGTGGTGGAAGGCGGCGTATCGGTAGCGACATGATGATAGGCGACGATGCTGCCGTGTTCCGCCGCACCCGCCTCGGGCTGGCAAGCCACCATGCCACTGAGCAGGACTAGCAGGCAGAATCTGTCGAGCATTTTGCTGGGGAATATCTTAAGTTTGATCATGGAGAAATGATAACCGAAACCGGCTCGAGGCCACAGCGGCAATGGTTTCGTTCTGGCCGCTGCCACAGGTATAATGCCGCTTCGCATGGGCTTATGGATACAGCCCGAAATTACTGGAGATTACAATGAGTTACAAAGGCAAGGCGCTTAGCGTCGAAGTCCTGCCATCTGGCATTGCGCATCTGGTATTTGATCTTGAGGATTCCTCAGTCAATAAATTCGACCAGGCAACGCTGAAGGAGTTGCAGGAAGCCGTCGAGCAGTTACAGACTGCCGATGTAAGGGGGGTGATTTTCTCCAGCGCCAAATCGACTTTTATCGTTGGTGCGGATATCACTGAATTTACGGCCATGTTTCAACAGCCCGAGGAGCAAATCTCCGCCTGGCTGGTGGAGGCCAATCAACTGTTCTCGGCCATTGAGGATCTGCCGGTTCCCACGGTCACTGCCATCAATGGCACAGCCCTGGGTGGCGGCTTTGAAATGGCTGTGTCGACGGACTTCCGGGTAGCCACGGCCAATGCCGTAGTGGGCTTTCCGGAGGTCAAGCTGGGCATCATTCCCGGCTTTGGTGGCACCGTGCGCCTGCCGCGCCTGATAGGTGCAGATAATGCCAACCAATGGATCAGCAGTGGTTCCCATATCAAGGCGGAGCAGGCCTTTGCCGAAGGCGCGCTGGATGCCATTGTGGAGCAGGACAAGCTGATTGCCGCCGCCGAGCATCTCATCGAGCAGTGCCAGGCCGGCAAGCTGGACAATCAGGCCATTCGCAAGAAAAAGAATTCACCGCTGACTCTGCAGCCTATCGAACTGAATGTTGCCTTCGAAACCGCCAAGGGGATGGTGGCGGCGCAGGCCGGGCCCCATTATCCGGCACCGATTACCGCGGTGCAGGTCATGCAGGAAGCGGCTACCAAGGATCGCGCCGGAGCATTGCTCTGCGAGCACCAGGGTTTTGTCAAGCTGGCGGGCACTGAAGTCACCGCCAATCTGGTACAGATGTTCCTGAACGATCAGTTCCTGGGTGGCCGTGCCAAAAAGCACATGGCCAATGCCAGGGATGTGAATGGGGCTGCCGTGCTCGGCGCTGGCATCATGGGCGGAGGCATCGCCTATCAGTCAGCGCTCAAGGGCACGCCCATTCTGATGAAGGATGTGGCCCAGCAAGGTCTGGATCTGGGAATGAAGGAGGCACGCAAGCAACTGGAGAAGCGTGTTGCCAAGGGCCGCATGAGCACTGATCAGATGATCGGTACGCTAGGCAGCATCAAACCCACTCTGGATTATGCCGGTTTCGACAAGGTGGATATCGTTGTTGAGGCAGTGGTGGAAAACCCGGATATCAAGAAAAAGGTTTTGGCAGAGCTAGAAGGAAAGGTGACAGATGACACTATTATCGCCACCAATACCTCGACCATTTCCATCGATGAACTGGCCACGGCCCTGAAACGCCCGGAAAATTTCTGTGGCATGCATTTCTTCAACCCGGTGCCGGTTATGCCACTGGTGGAAGTGATTCGCGGTGAAAAATCCAGCCCGGAGACTGTCGCCACCACGGTGGCCTATGCCAAGAAGATGGGCAAGACACCCATAGTGGTGAATAACTGCCCGGGCTTCCTGGTGAACCGCATTCTGTTTCCCTATTTTGGCGCCTTTTCCCGCCTCATCCACGATGGCGCGGATTTCCGCCAGATCGACAAGGCCATGGAAAAATTTGGCTGGCCCATGGGGCCGGCCTATCTGC
>JALEHB010000035.1 GCA_022763285.1 Pseudomonadales bacterium
TCCAGATCTTCATTGAGTTCTTCGGCCAGATTCAGGGCGGCCACAAAGCGGTTCAGCAGGCCAATCGTGAACACCAGAATCAACAGGGGAAAGGCGAACTGGGTCAGGTAATTGGCAGTTTCCCAGTCTTCCAGATCGCCGCGCCAGATCAGATAAATATCATGGATGCCGAGAGTGAGCTGGACCAGTACCGTGAGGGCGATGACGATGGACATGACATGGCGTTCCCGCAGGGCCTTGAGACCGATGCGAAAAAACAGATACACAAGGAAGAGGTTGCCAATGGCATGCACGGTGTAGGCTCCCATCCACCAGACAGACAGAGGGGCCAGGATATGCCAGGCAATGGCGAGACTGGTCCAGGCCAACAGCGCTTTTTCCAGGCGCGGGCTGGGAACTTCGGCGAATCGGGTCAGGAACAGAAACAGGAATAGCAGGAACAGATCGATGGCGATATGTACCAGCGGCAACCAATAACGATATTCGATCAGGTTGTGGTAAACAACCATATGGGTTTGCAGCACCAGCCAGGCGCAGGCCATCAGGGTAAACAACAGATAGACCGGATCCTGGCGGCGCATGAACCAGATCGCCATGACCAGGATGGCGACAATAAAGCCTGAAGCCTGTAGCCATTGATTGAGATGGATCTGGCGAAACATGCGATCTTCATAGAGTGGCTGCAATGCCGATTTCGGACCGGTCAGAACTTCCGACAGGGTGCCGCCAAAATAGCTGCCCTGAAAACGCAACTGCACAATGTTTTCATCGTCCCGCCAGTTGGCGTGCTGGATGTCCACCAGCAGGGGATGATTCCAGGCTACGGTCTGGCGACCCTCACGGTAACTGTCACCGCCGATGCGGCTACCATTGAAATAGACATCCATGGACAGGTTGTAACGGAAGAAATACAGGCTGTGCAGTTCATTATCCTGCGGCCTCTCCAGTTCGAAGCGCAGCCACAGGTTGCGGTTGCTCTCGGCACTGTCCCCCAGCCGACTGATACTGGGCAGTTCCAGCAATTGCCAGTTGGCATCCTCGCCGGGAGGTTCTGCTGTGCTCGCCGCGATACTTTGTACCTGGCGAATTACGCGGATGTCATCGTCCGGCCCGCTGTCCTGCTGTGACCATGCCAATGAACTGCTTGCAAGCAGCGCTAGCAGGCACATCAATACAAAGGCCTGGCGAGGCAAGCCGGAAAAGAAAGTTTTTGTTGGGAGCGACATGATGCTTGAACTTGCCAGAGCCGGGTGTCACAGACCAGTCCCCCGATAAGGGGGTATACTTGAGCGCCAGCTCACTTTATGTTGAAAGTCCGTAAAGCTCAAGATTTGCAGCCAGCTGGTTCGCAGGCAACAGGCATAAATTTCCGTAAATGGTTCGCAAGCATGTTTGAAAACGGCTCGGCGCTTATCGTTGAAGACAATCCCGAGACCCAGTCCTGGCTGTGTAGTTGTGTGAGCACGGCATTTCCCGGGCTGGCCTTGGTGACAGCGGCCTCCATGGCAGAAGCGGAGACAGCCATTCGGGATGGGGTATTTGAATTGGCGCTTATAGATCTTGGTCTGCCGGATGGCAGTGGCCTGGACCTGATCGGCAAACTGCGGCAGTGCAAAGAGGATTGCCATATTATCGTTGCCACCATTTACAACGATGATGCCAAGCTGCTGAACGCCCTGCGTTCCGGAGCGCGTGGCTATATCCTCAAGGATCAGGATCTTGAGCAGATCGTCGGTTATCTGCAGGGCATCAAACACAAGCGGCCGGCAATCTCGGCGGCTTCCTCGCAGCGGCTGATCGAGCACTTCAATAACAAGGGCAATGAACTTGAGCAATCGGGCCTGACGCCGCGCGAAAAAGAGGTCACCTGTCTGGTGGCCAAGGGTTACAGCATCGAGGAGGCTGCTACGCTGCTGGCCTTGTCACCGGATACCGTCAAGGGCTATGTAAAAAGCATTTACAGCAAACTCGATGTCAGCAATCGATCCGAGCTTACCCTGGCGGCAGTGAAGCTGGGGCTCATTGACTCCTGACTCTCTACGCGCCAGTTCGCATTTTTTATTCCTAACGCTTCCTTTTTACCCCTGTTTGGGGGATAGTCTGCAGCCGCCGCGGTGGTTACCATCAAAGGTTAGTGTCAGGCTGGGATTGTTGAGCCAGTCGGGCACTGAAAAATACGTATTTTAATATTTAGCAATCAAAATTCTTCCTATAAAACTCCGGAGTTCGACAATGATTCGCAGACTTGATACTGCCTTGCTGTCCCTGTTTTCAATTGCCAGTCTGACCTTCAGTTCGTCATTGCTGGCGCAGTCCGAGACTGCGGCGACGGTGCCCACTTCCTTTGTTGGTACCTATTCACTGACCTACGACCAGATCAATAGCGGTGGCCCTTTTGCCGATGGCGCTGAGGTAACTCTGGTTTTGCGATCGGACAATGTCTTGTGTGTGGATGGACAACAATTCAGTAGTCCGGTTTTTCGCAATGGCAATCAGGCGGAAGCGATCTGGTCCGATGAGGATGGAGGATTTGAGTATGCCGTTTCGAATTTCCAGAGCACATTCAATGAAGTGAATGTGTCGGGCCCCAGTTTCTCGCCTTTCTATGGCCAGCTTTCCGGCAGCAAGGTCAGCAGTGCTGAGGACTGTGCTGCTTCCACGCCAACAGTCACTGCCGCCATGACCAGCATTTTTGATCTGGCAGAATCGAAACTGTCAGAGTTTTTCCCGGCCGGAGTAGAGACCCAGTTCCTGGGTGAGTATGTCTACCGATTCTATCCCAGCACCGGTGTTTATCTGGCCTTTGCTGATGGTCAGGTGTTGTTGTTGGGGGGTGCCTTCGGTGATGCAATCGTAGACGCGGGTAGTATCAATATCGTGCTGGATACCCTGGAAGTGTATGAGCCGCTGGATTTCGGTGATGCCGAACTGTGGACACTGACCATTTCCGGTACCTTTGATACTGCTTTCGTCGCCGGTCTGAGTTTCTCGGATCTGGTTATCAATGATATCCCGGCTCCCGATATGAATGATCTGGATGAGATCGAACAGAGCATCTATGACTCCCTGGAGGAAGTAGCGAGCAATATAGGTACGGTGTCACTGACAGTTGAGGATGACAGCGCCAACCGCCGCGCTTTCCGTGCCAGCTTCAGTGCAACAACAGAAGCCGGATCTGTGACCTACAACCTGCTGTACGTCTACACGCGTTAGTAGCAGCTGTTTCAAGCAGCACAATGTGCTGACTAATCGATTCTATTGGGGTGCTTCGGCACCCCTTTTTTGCATGGGATTAGCCGAACAAGGCCAGGGGCTCCACATTGATGGGGTAGAGATTATCCAGTTCGGCATCTACAGCAATGAAATCCCTGAGCGCCCGATGCAGATGTTGGGGGGTGACAATGATGCCGTTGGAATGGGGTTCCAGAGTTGAGGGGTCGAGCTTGAGGGCTTCGAAATTCTCATCGGTACCGCCTATCACCCGGTTACCTGTGATACCTGCTCCCATGGCCATGACCGAAGTTATATTCCAGTGGTCCTTGCCCTGTCCTTCATTGTAAAAAGGCGTGCGGCCAAAGTCGGAACCCACCACCACGGTGACCTTGTCCTGCAATCCCCGCAATTCGATCTGTTCCCACAAATGATCCAGGCCCGCCAGTAATTCCACCAGGCTATCGGTATGGTCCTGGTCATGGTCGCCATGGGTATCGAAGCCGGACAGATTGAGGCTGGCACTGACCGCCAGACCA
>JALEHB010000265.1 GCA_022763285.1 Pseudomonadales bacterium
AGATAGTCTTGCCGATACTGATTGAGATAGATCAGCATGATCACGCCTATCTCTACCGCAACTCCTGCCAGGGCAATTACTCCAACCGCGACTGCCACTGATAAATCGTAGCCAAGATACCACACAAACCAGGCACTGCCCGCGGTCGAAACCGGCAGAGACGCCAGTATGATCAATACATCGCTGACCCTGTTGAATGCAAGATAAAGTAGTAATGTAATTATCACCACTGTTAATGGCACGACCAGTTTGAGCCGCTCAATAGCCCGTTCCATATATTCAAACTGACCGGACCAACCCAGTGTGTAACCAACAGGGAGATTAAGATTGCTCTCAAGATACTCTCTTGCGCCAGCCACATAACTGCCTACATCAATGTCGGCGATATCTATATAGACCCAGCCGTTCGGGCGGGCGTTCTCACTCTTGATCATCGGCGGGCCATCTTCTATTTCCACCTTCGCAACATCGTTTAATGCAATACGGTCGCCTCTTGGCGTGATAATCGGCAGGCGTCTTATATTTTCCAGAGAATCACGAACCTGACGCGGATAGCGCACGTTAATCGGATACCTTTCCAGACCTTCAATAGTCTCCGATACATTCATGCCACCAATGGCCGAGGTTACAACTGCTTGCACGTCTGCGATATTGAGGCCCAGGCGCGCTGCGGCCAAACGGTCAATGTCTACTACCACATAGCGCCCGCCGACGACCCGTTCTGCGTAGACACTGGAAGAACCGGGAAAGTCACCGAGCAGATTCTCAATATCTCTGCCAATCGATTGAATCACATCAAGCTCGGGCCCGCTTATCTTAATACCAACCGGTGTTTTAATGCCGGTAGCCAACATATCAATGCGTGTTTTGATGGGCATGACCCAGACATTGGCAATTCCCGGCAATTGCACTCTTTCACGAATTTCCGCCCGGATGTCTTCCATGGTCATACCTTCGCGCCACTCTGATTCCGGCTTGAACCGGATCACCGACTCAATCATGGTCAGCGGAGCCGGATCGGTCGCGGTTTCCGCGCGCCCGATCTTGCCGAATACCTGCGCCACCTCAGGTACTGATTTAATCATCCGGTCAGTTTGCTGCAGCAGTTGAGTTGCCTCGCCAATGGGAAGACCCGGGCGCGCGGTGGGCATATACATCCAGTCGCCTTCATCCAGCGGCGGCATGAACTCTGAACCCAGCCTCGATATAGGCCATGCCGCGGAGGCAGTAAGCAATACAGCGGCGACAATCACCGGCCAGGGATGTTTGGTAATGAACCCGACCACCGGTCTGTAACAAGTCGTCAGCAGACGATTCAGGGGATTGCGCTGCTCAGAGTGAATCTTTCCCCTGATCAGATAACCCATGAAGACAGGAATGAAGGTAATGGAAAACAACGCCGCTGCAGCCATGGCCCAGGTCTTGGTAAAGGCCAGGGGCGCGAACAATCTTCCCTCTTGGGCTTCCAGTGTGAATATGGGCAAGAAGCTGAGTGTGATAATGAGCAGAGAGAAAAACAGTGGACCACCAACCTGTGTAGTCGCTTCCGCAATCAAATTCCAGCGCTCCTTACCCACCAGCCCGGGACGCCTTTCCATGTGTTTGTGGACGTTCTCGATCATGACGATAGCACCATCCACCATGGCGCCAATCGCTATCGCGATACCGCCCAGAGACATGATGTTCGCATTGATGCCCTGGGCTCGCATGATCAGCAGCGCGGCCATGATGCCGAGCGGCAAAATAGCGATTGCTACCAGAGACGAACGCAAATGAAACAGGAATACCAGACAAATCAAGCCGACCACCAGAAACTCTTCAATCAGCTTGGTGTAGAGATTATCCACTGCCGCACCGATGAGTTCCGAACGATCATAGGTTGGCACTATTTCCACACCCTCGGGTAAACTCGCAGTCAACTCTTCCAGTTTGGCTTTGACGGCAGCGATGGTTGCCTGCGCATTCTCACCACTGCGCATGACGATAACGCCACCAACCACTTCACCTTCCCCATTGAGATCAGCAACCCCGCGTCGCAGTTGCGGGCCAAGTTGAATAGTTGCCACATCTCCCAGTAAAACCGGTACGCCCCTGTCATCAGCTTTGAGGGGGATATTACGCAGCTCCTCCATACTCTGCACATAGCCTGTAGCCCGAATCATAAATTCAGTTTCGGCCATTTCAATTACTGAACCACCGACTTCGCTATTGCCGTTCTGAATCGCCTGTCTGATCTGCGTCAGATTCAATCCGAGTGCGCTGAGCCGATTGGGATCAACCACAACCTGATACTGTCTGACCATTCCTCCGATGGTGGCGACTTCAGAAACCCCTTCTACCGTCTGCAGCTCGTATTTGAAAAACCAGTCCTGTAATGACCGTAGTTCGCTCAGGTCATGATTTCCTGTTCTGTCCACCAGCGCATATTCATACACCCAGCCCACACCGGTGGCGTCTGGGCCAAGTGCGGGTGTTACTTCACCGGGCAAAGCGGCACTGACCTGACTGAGATATTCCAGAACCCGGCTCCGCGCCCAGTACTGATCAGTACCGTCTTCGAAAATCACATAAACATAGGAGTCACCGAAGAAAGAATAGCCACGGACATTGACCGCGCCGGGTACAGACAACATGGCTGTGGTTAATGGATAGGTCACCTGGTCCTCCACCACCTGGGGCGCCTGGCCGGCAAACGGTGTGCGGATAATGACTTGCACATCGGACAGATCGGGAATGGCGTCCACCGGCATGCTGCGCAAATTGAGCAAACCAGCAGCCATCAACAACAGGGCGGCCAATAGCAATAACCCGCGATTGGCAATGGACGAGCGAATAATAGCGGCAATCATTGCATAGCCTCCGCCTCTTCCATCACGAGAATTTCGTAGCCACCGCCTTCGAGCTGACGAAACTCGAAGCGCACAGTCTCATCGACTGCGAAGTCACTGAGATTAACTTCCGGGACAGTAGTGAAACTCATGGTCATGGCAGGCCAGCCGAGCGCTGCAACCGGTTGATGGGACAGGGTCACCATGCCATCGTTCATCATGCTGGCGATGCGGCCGGTTGTGGAATA
>JALEHB010000036.1 GCA_022763285.1 Pseudomonadales bacterium
GCAGGCAGACCCGCAGATACTCCTGACGAGAACCACTGGCGGGACGGCTAAAACCGGCCGCCACCGGTAAGGACAAGGGCGTCAGATTGCTGCAACCCTGCAGCCGCAGCAAAGCCGGGCGAACCAGTAATACAAAGGTGACGAAAGAGCTGACCGGATTACCGGGCAGACCAAAGAACTGCTTGCCATGTACCTTGCCACTGGCAAAGGGTTTGCCGGGCTTGATGGCCAGCTTCCAGAGATCCAGATGACCGTGTTTCTCAATGGCAGCCTTGACGTGATCTTCCTCACCAACAGACACACCGCCAGTACTGATAATACAGTCCGCCTGCTCTGCCGCCTGCCTCAAGGCCCGATCAGTAGCATCCGGATCATCGGCGATGATGCCAAGATTGATCGGCTCCACACCCAGAGACTGAAGCAGACAGACAAGGCTGTAGGCATTGGAATTGTAGATCTGACCCGCCTTCAATTTGGTGCCAGGTGTCACCAGTTCATCGCCGGTGGCCATGATCGCCACTCGGGGTGTCCTGGCCACTTCGATCTCAACAATACCGGCCGCGGCCAGCAAACCGATATCCTGGGCAAGCAAGCGATGTCCGGCCTTCAGCAAGACAGCACCAGCCTTGAAATCCTCCCCTTCAGGGCGCAGGTTTTCACCGGGCCGGACCGCCTGCAAGACAGTCAGCCGCTCACCGTCCACTTCGGCATTCTCCTGCATCACCACCGCGTCTGCCCCATCCGGGACGCCGGCGCCAGTAAAGATGCGCGCCGCCTGACCGGCCTCCAGCGGAACACCTGTTTTGCCGGCCGGAATCCGCTGGCTGACGATGAGACTGGCCGGGACCTCGCTGGCATCAGCACTGCGCAGGGCATAGCCGTCCATGGCGCTATTGGCCTGAGGCGGCATACTGATAGCGGCGACACAGTCAGCCGCCAGCACACGTCCGCAGGCCTGGCTTGATTCAATGGTTTCTGTTGCGGTTTTTTCAGGCAGGGTCGACAGCAAATGCTGGAGTGCCAGATCAATTGGCGTCAAGCCGCCGCGTTTGGGTTCAGGCTGGGACACTGCCATCAAGCCGCATCGGTGGCGGCATTTTCAGCATCATTGCTGGCCCGCTTGCCCTGGGTCTTGCCACCATAGAGAGATTTGATCACATCCTGCAGATGCCCATGCCAGGACTTCTGTTTGATACCGAAGGTGTCGAAGATCTTTTTACTGGACAGGGTGGAATTGACGATCTCCGGCGGGCGCGAATCACGCTCAACAATCTTGACGCTGTCCAGCAACTGATAGATTTCCTCATCATGGCTGGCCGCGTATTTCAGGCACTGCTGCACAAACTCACTCTCGCGCTTGGTCTCCAGCCCACTGTAGTGATAGGTGCCCCAGACATTGGCATCACAATCCACTTGCTGACAAACCGCCAGAATGGCCTGGGCCAGATCACCGGTATGGGTAGGACTGAAGCGGCGCCGGGTAACCTGCACCTGCCCCTGGTTCTTGCTGGTGGAACGAATCCAGGATTTGATCAGCCCTTTTTTCCAGCGCCCAAACAGCCAGCCCGAGCGAATAATAATATGGGCATTGTGCTCGGCCACCGCCCGCTCGCCCTCCAGAGTCGCCCGGCCATAGACACCCAGGGGATTGGGCTCATCATTCTCGTTATAGCCGAGCTTCTTCTCACCATCAAACACATAGGCGTTGGACAGATGCAGCATGGGCACATTGAGATGATTACAGATCTCCGCCAGAGTGGCAGGCAGCAGGGTATTCACATCGCGGCAGCGATATTCCACCGTTTCCGCCCGGCGCAGGGCACTGTGATTACCAGAGATAAAATCAGCCAGGTTCACCAACTGGGTCGGTGCATAGTCCGTCACCATCTTGGCAATGCTCACGGCGTTCTCAGGAAACAACTGCGTTCGCGTAGGCGCAAAATAGGGAATCCTGCGGGCCCGCAGGATCTCAATGAAGTGTTTTCCGGTGGGGCTGTTGGCGCCCACTACAAATAATCTTAATGCCATTTCGCCACTAAATCAGCAACATACAACAATCCGACCCCTAAACTTCAGGCATAGCCCAGTCGAAGTCAAGCACCCACCCCACAGACCCGACAAATTTCAATCAAAATCACGGGAAGCCCGACAAACTCAGCCTGACACTGACTTTCCTGTAAACAGGAATTCATGGGAAATCACGCGAATTGGCAATGTAAGCAAAGAACAGTAGTGCCTAGAACAGATTGACAGAGTGCAGCATAAACAGCCCCTCCATCTGGCGCTCACTCAATCAGAATGAATAACTTGAGGAGGCAGGATGTCAAGGAGCGTCACGAGCGGCTTGCTGGCGAGGCGTCAACAGGTCGGAAAGCGCAGCATACACGTCAGTACGTGAGCATTGCCGACCTGTTGACAACGAAGTCCAGCGAGACGCGCAGTAGCTCCGTTTAAAATGGGATGTCGTCGTCGAAATTATCGAAGGCCGGCGCCGCCTGCCCGCCACCGCCCTGCCCCTGGGGCTGGGATTGGCCTGAACTCTGCTGGGGAGGCTGGGACTGGCCAAAATTGCTGTCCTGACCACCACCGCCGCGGGAATCCAGCATCTGCATTTCATTGGCAACGATTTCAGTGGTATAGCGCTTGACGCCATCCTGCTCCCAGGAGCGGGTCTGCA
>JALEHB010000266.1 GCA_022763285.1 Pseudomonadales bacterium
AGCCGCTTCTCGGATACCGCCGGGCGGCTGATGTACCGGCACAGCCGTTCGAGCTTCTTGCGTTCATCGGCCCTGGCCGCCACGCCGGCGTGCAGGCTGGACCCGGCTACCTTGCCAATCCCGTCACCGAACGGATCACCACTGGTCGGCAGAGTTTGCAAAGTGAACACCTTTCGCCCCGCCTGTGAACCGACAGCGATACGGTAAGTGATCGAGTGCCCCAGCAGGGGTGTCATCGGGTCGTCATCCACCGCATCCGAGGCCAGATAGCTGTTTTCGACATCCCGTTCCAGCAGGCCTTGCCGTTCCAGATAGCGACCCACCCGGTGGGCGATGGTGTGCGTCAGCTGGGTGAGCTCTGGGCTGGTCGGCGCCTTGACCCAGCGGAAACGCGCTGAGCCGTGGGATTGCTCGACATACACACCGTCGAGAAACAGCATGTGGAAGTGAACATTCAGATTGAGCGCCGATCCAAAACGCTGGATCAGGGTGACCGCGCCCGTCTTGGCCACTTGGTGGGTATGGCCCGCTTTCTTGACCAGGTGCGTGGCAATGACGCGGTAAACGATGCCCAGCACCCACCCCATGATCTCGGGCCGGCTGGCAAACAGGAAACGCAGCTGAAACGGGAAGCTCAACACCCACTGACGCATGGGTTGTTCAGGCAGTACTTCATCAACCAGCAAGGCGGCACTTTCGGCCATCCGCCGCGCCCCACAGCTCGGGCAGAAACCGCGACGCTTACAGCTGAAAGCGACCAGGTGCTCGGCGTGGCAAGACTCGCAGCGAACCCGTAGAAAGCCATGCTCCAGCCGCCCGCATTGGAGAAATTCTTCAAATTCCCGTTGCACATAGCCCGGCAATTCCTTTCCCTGCTCTGCCATAAGCGCAGCGAATGCCGGGTAATACTCGTCAACGATCTGATAGAGAAGGGTTTGCTCGGGTCGGTGGCTCTGGTAACGACCAGTATCCCGATCCCGGCTGGCCGTCCTGGCCGCCACATGAGGCATGTTCCGCGTCCTTGCAATACTGTGTTTACATACAGTCTATCGCTTAGCGGAAAGTTCTTTTACCCTCAGCCGAAATGCCTGCCGTTGCTAGACATTGCCAGCCAGTGCCCGTCACTCCCACTCAATAGTGGCCGGCGGCTTGCTGGAAATATCATAGGCAACCCGGGATACATTGCTGATTTCATTCATGATGCGATTGGAGACTGTCTCCAGCAATTCCGGATCCAGTCTGGCCCAGCGGGCCGTCATGAAGTCGATGGTTTCCACGGCCCTGAGGCTGATGACCCAGGAATAGCGGCGGGCATCACCCACCACGCCAACGGATTTCACCGGCAGGAAGACGGCAAAGGCCTGGCTGACCTTGTGGTAGCAATCCGCCTTGTGTAATTCCTCAATAAAAATGGCGTCGGCCTGACGCAGGATATCGCAGTATTCCTTGCGCACCTCACCCAGTACCCGCACGCCCAGACCAGGTCCGGGGAACGGATGACGGTAAACCATGTCATAGGGCAGCCCCAGCTCCAGGCCAATCTTGCGCACTTCGTCCTTGAACAACTCGCGCAGCGGTTCCACCAACTGCATGCGCATATCTTCGGGCAGGCCACCGACATTGTGATGGGACTTGATCACATGGGCCTTGCCGGTCTTGGAGCCGGCCGATTCGATCACGTCCGGGTAGATGGTGCCCTGGGCCAGCCAGTTCACCTCTTTCAGACGCTCGGCTTCCTCATCGAATACCTCGATAAAGGTATTGCCGATAATCTTGCGCTTGGCTTCGGGATCATCTACCCCGGCCAGCTTTGACAGAAAGCGATCCTCGGCATCGACCCGGATCACCTTGATACCCATATTCTTGGCAAAGGTGGCCATCACCTGGTCACCCTCGTGCAGCCGCAGCAGGCCATTGTCGACAAACACACAGGTAAGCTGCTCACCAATAGCCTTGTGCAGCAAGGCCGCGACCACGGAAGAATCCACACCGCCGGACAAGCCCAGCAATACCTTGTCCGATCCTACGGTTTCCCGCACGGTATTGATAGCATCCTCGATGATGCTGGCCGAAGTCCACAGGGCCTCACAAGCGCAGATGTCATGGACAAACCGTTCCAGTATGCGCATGCCCTGGAGGGTGTGGGTTACTTCCGGATGAAACTGAATTCCATAGAAGCGCCGCTCCTCGTCGGCCATGGCTGCGATGGGCGCACTCTCGGTGGCAGCGCTGAGCACAAAGCCCTCCGGCAATTGGGCCACCTTGTCACCATGACTCATCCAGACATCGAGCTGTGCCTCACCATTGTCCAGCACCCGATCCTCGATATCGGCGAACAGACTGCCAGCTGTTTTGATGTCCACCCGGGCGAAGCCAAATTCGGAACGGGAAGAAGCCTCAACCTTGCCACCGAATTCTTCTGCCATCAGCTGCATGCCATAGCAGATACCCAGAATCGGCACGCCATAGTCATAGAGAAATTCTGCGGCACGAGGGGATGCCGAGGTATTGGCCGACTCCGGTCCCCCGGAAAATATAATTCCCTGCGGATCGAAGCGCTTTAGCTCCTCTACATCCACCTCGTAATCCCAGATCTCGCAATAGACCCCCGCCTCACGCACGCGCCGGGCGATCAACTGCGTATATTGCGAACCAAAATCCAGAATCAATATCTTCTGGCTATGAATATTCGTTTCAGCCATAACTCACACAAATTAATTACAAGTAAAAATGAATACTCTCTCACTTCCGAAAGAGAACAAAATTCAAATCGGGGTTTCTTGAAGCCCCACAAGAGGAATGTCTCTGGTGGGTGCGAGACAAGGCAAAAGCCCGCGCGAAAGCGGAGCGTACACGTCAGTACGTGAGCATTTCGCGCGGGCTTTTAACGCAGGATCGCGCCCGCCAGAGGCATTCCCCATCAAGAAACCCGATAATTGGGAGCTTCTTTGGTGATAGAGACGTCATGCACATGGGACTCACTCATCCCGGCCCCGGTAATCTTCACGAACTTCGTTTTGGTCCGCATTTCATCGATATTCTTGCTACCGGTATAGCCCATACTGGAACGCAGACCACCCATGAGCTGATGTACGATGGCAGACATCGGCCCCTTGTAGGGAACCCGGCCTTCGATTCCTTCCGGCACCAGCTTCTCGGCACCCGCCTCACTGTCCTGGAAGTAACGATCGCTGGAACCTTGAGAGTGCGACATGGCACCCAATGAGCCCATGCCGCGATAGGCCTTGTAGCTGCGACCCTGATAAAGCTCCACTTCGCCCGGCGCTTCCTCGGAGCCTGCCAGCAGGCTGCCGATCATGACCACATGGGCCCCGGCGGCAATGACTTTGGCGATATCACCGGAAAAACGGATACCACCGTCGGAGATCACGCAGACATCGGTATCCTTCAGGGCTTCCACCACATTGGCCACGGCGCTGATCTGTGGCACACCGACACCGGTGACGATGCGAGTGGTACAGATCGAACCCGGACCAATGCCCACCTTGACGGCATCGGCGCCTGCTTCGGCCAGATCCCTGGCGGCATCGGCGGTGGCGATATTGCCACCCACCACTGAAATATAGGGGTAGCGTTTCTTGATATCTGCTACCTGGTCGATTACTCCCTGGGAGTGACCGTGGGCCGTATCCACAATGATGACATCTACCCCGGCTTCCACCAAAGCATCAACCCGCTCTGGCGTTTCCGGTCCGGTGCCGACGGCGGCGGCCGAACGCAAGCGTCCCAGTTCATCCTTGCAGGCATTGGGAAAGTCTTCGGACTTGCGAATGTCTTTCAGGGTGATGAGGCCACTGAGCTGAAAATCATCATTCACCACCAGAATCTTTTCAATGCGGTGGCGATGCAGCAGCTCCTTGACTTCATCCAGATTAAAATCTTCCTTGACGGTAACCAGGCGATCCTTGGGCGTCATGATGGACGCCACCGGCGCATCGAGATTGTTCTCAAAACGCACATCGCGACTGGTGACAATACCCGCCAGGCCGGAATCGTCCAGCACCGGCATACCGGAGATGTCGTGCTCATTGATCAGGGCGATCAATTCACGCACCGTGGCAGTAACAGGAATGGTGATCGGGTCCTTGACGACCCCGCTCTCAAACTTCTTGACGGCTCTGACTTCCCGGGCCTGTTTCTCTATGGACATGCTCTTGTGAATCACGCCGAGACCACCTTCCTGGGCCATGGCAATGGCCAGACGGGCTTCGGTCACCGTATCCATGGCAGAGGATACAAGGGGAATATTCAGACCGATGCTCTTGGTGATTCGGGTTTCGAGACTGACTGATCGAGGCAGAACAGTAGAGTGGGCAGGCAGGAGCAGAACATCATCGAATGTTAGAGCTTCTTCAGCAATACGTAACATAAGATTTCCACTATCCGCAAAAACCGCATTATACAGATGCTGCTGATCTGTGTACAGATTTGCCAGGCGACCGGGTCAGTCCAGGCTCAGCTTGTGAGCCCAGAATTTTGCATAGACCCGCTCGGCCAGGGGAATCAGAATCCAAAGCGAGAAATAAACATAGCCGGCCCAGGCAATATTCTCGCCATTGGCCGTCGCCGCTACCACACAGGAAAGGATTGCCACCAGTACCACCATCAACCAGCCAACTATCTTGTTATAGCAGAAATGGATTTCAGTAATATTTAGTCGTAGTGGTTTACGAAAACGCAAGGCATTGAAATAGTGAGCCAGAATCAGGATGGCCAGAAAGCCCAGCCCGGTAGAGAAAAACAGAAACAGGTCCGCGACACTATTATCTTCCCAGCCCGGATTATCAAACAGCTCCGTGCCGAGCACACCCCCGGACAGATAGATCACCGTTGCCTGCACCATCAATTTGATGGGGTAGACAAAGATCAACACCAGCATCACCAGCCCAAGGCTCAGATAAATGGTCACCCCGTCCTGCAGACCAAAGGTTCTCGACCAGGTGGCATGGGCCAGCCAGACCGAGCCAATAAGAGTGGCGCTGAGCAAAAAGGCAGGAATATCCCGTGACAGGGCAAACAACTCCGGCGGGCTCTGGGGAATCTCGTCAATACTGATCACCAGCATGGTGAAGGCAAAGGCGAAGGCCGCATCGACAAAGGTTTCGATGCGGGTCATGTTCTCGCCGCGCATAATGCGGCCCTGGTAGCGCCGGCAGCTGGCCAGATAAGTATCAGTCAGTGCTTCCATGACAAGATTCAGCGATTGCTATATAGCCTATGTCGACCAAAATCCGGCGCTGTTGACCCGGACTTGAAACTGCCGCAGACAGACGACACACTAGGCCCGGTCATAATAATTACAGGCATCACCCCAGGGACCCGGGCATCATGAAAATCAATATGCAAGGCCTGCTCAAAGAACCCACCCTGCACTTCCTGCTCATTGCCCTGCTGGCCTTTGCCGCCTACGGGCTGCTCAATGCCGG
>JALEHB010000267.1 GCA_022763285.1 Pseudomonadales bacterium
ATATCCATAATCTGCAGATCATGGAACCGCGCAAACTGGAACAGGAACTGAATCAGATCGTGGGAGTGGTGACCAATGGCTTGTTCGCCCAGCGCCCGGCAGATCGCCTGTTTCTGGGCACGAGTTCAGGCGTCGAGACGCTTTTCCCCCGATAAAGGACTCCAGACAACATTCCCTTTTTACAGACGGCGGCCAGACTTGCGTACGCTCTGTCTGCCTCTGCCTGCATTTGCTGGCGGCATTGCTGCGCTCAACTAACCGTATATCAGTCCTGTCCTGATAATCAAGGCAAGACTGTCTGCGACAGCTAAAGGGGATTTATCTTCTGGGACGGCTTTTCGCTGAACGAGCGCGTCCGACCTGGCGATAAATGCCAGGTCACACTGTTTCAGTGCCCAACCGACCCTGGCCGGTTGGTCCTGCGCTCAACTCGTTCGCTGCCTGAGGCTGACTGGCCGAACAGTTTCAGCCCTTTATTGCCAGCTTCAGCAAAGGTCTCTTGTATCAGTATCAGCCATCTCGGCTGTATCAGTGATACCAGCGGCCCTCTCTGATTTTCAGATCTTGCAGATCTTTCAGATCAGTCGATGTTGTTTTCAGCGGTCTCTGCCAGAGAGACAAATTATAGCGGCGTAACGTTTTCCGCCTGCGGACCTTTTTGGCCCTGGGTAACGTCCATGGTCACTTTCTGACCTTCGTGAAGCGTTCGGCGACCCGAGCCGTTAATGGCGCTGAAATGTACAAAGACATCCTTGCCACCTTCCTGCTCAATGAAACCAAAACCCTTCTCGTCGTTAAACCACTTAACGGTACCCTCAACTAACTCTGACATATTGCTCTCATGCTAAAAAAAAGTAATAAACCGGATTGCTAAGGTTTTCCTGCTTTTGGTCAGGGCCACCCGATCACAGCAATCCCTTCGGTCAGTTTCAACCGAATCTTGAGTGTACGCCTGTTACAGGCAACGGGAAAGAACATTTTGTCCCAAATTGCAACAAACTCGTCGGGTGTGGGTAATGTTCCTACAGGCATTTGCCTGGCTTGTGCTGCCAGGCCACTCAAAGGTCAATCAGCTTGCCCGGATTCAGGATGTTATGTGGATCGAACACTTGCTTGATCGCTTTCATATAAGCGATCTCTTGCTCACCGCGGGCAAATTTCAGGAAGGGTTTTTTCAGCAATCCCACTCCGTGCTCTGCCGACACTGAGCCCTCATACTCTTGCACCACTGCAAAAACCATTTCAGAAACTTTACTGCACTGACTTAAAAAGTCTTCTCTGGACAGGCTGTCGGGCTTGAGAATATTCAAATGCACATTGCCGTCACCGATATGCCCGAACCAGATGATTTCAAAATCCGGATAGGCCTCGCTGACCAGGGCATCTACATCGGCCAGGAATTGCGGTACCCGTGATACTTTCACCGAGATGTCATTCTTGTAAGGCGTGAAACGGGAAATGGTTTCGGAAATGTCTTCGCGCAAGCGCCACAGACTTTCCGCCTGGGTCAGACTCTGACTGATGGTGCCATCGCTTATCCAGCCCTGCTCCAGGCAGTGCTCAAACAATGCCATGGCAGTGTCCATGTCCTGCTCACCGCGATTTTCGAATTCTATCAGGGCATAAAAGTCCGTCGCTGTTTCGAAAGGCCGTGGCAGACCCTTTTCGGCCACCACATGCTGCAGGGCTTTTTCAGAGAAAAATTCAAACGCAGTCAGTGGTAACTTCTCCTGAAAGGCCTGTAATACCGGCATGGTGTCAGTCATCTTGTCGACACCCAGCAACAGGACAGTGGGGTCTTGCGGTTGACTGGTCAGGCTCATGGTTAACTCCACAATCAAGCCGAGGGTGCCTTCAGAGCCAATAAACAAATGCCGCAAATCGTAACCGGTGGCATTTTTGGCCAGGCCGCGATTGCAGTCCAGCAACTCCCCCGTGCCGGTTACAACCTTCATGCCCGCGACCCAGTTTCGGGTCATGCCATAGCGAATGACCTTGATACCGCCGGCATTGGTGGCCACATTGCCGCCCAGTTGACTGGAGCCGGCGGAGGCGAAATCAACCGGATAGTACAAACCTTTCTCTTCGGCGAACTGCTGTAATTGTTCGGTGATAACGCCAGCCTGGCAAACCACCTGGCGATCGGCCCTATTGAAGTCAACAATGGCATTCATGCGATCAAAAGCCACAACCACCTCGCCATGGCTGGCCACGGCGCCACCACTGAGTCCGGTGCGGCCGCCGCTGGGCACCAGCGCAAACTGCTGCTGATTGGCCAGCCTGACAATGGCCTGTACTTCCTCAATCGAGGCCGGCAGTACTGCGGCCCTGGGTGCCACCGGATAGGCGCTGGTCCAGTCCTTGCCGTAGTTTTGCAGCTCACTGTCATCGGTCTTGACCCAATCAGGACCGACGATTTCGGCCAGAGCAGATAGGGTGTTACTGAAATCTGTAGTCATGCTATTCCTGAATTATTCTCGCCGGACGCCTGCTTGGTGCCCAAGCCTGGGGCCGGGTATGTTAACATGCGCCGTCACTGCGGGCATCGCCCTGAATTGCCCTGCCTGCAGACTTCCCTGAATCTGTTAACAAGCCAAGTTGAGCCATGCATCCTGTTTCTTTTGAGAAAAGTAAAATCAAGTTCCTGCTACTGGAAGGCGTTCACCAGAGTGCTCTGGAGACCCTTGCCAAGGCGGGTTATGAAAATGTCGAGTACCTGAAAACGTCCCTGGAAACAGAAGAGCTGAAGCGGAAGATCGCCAATGCCCATTTTGTCGGCATACGCTCGCGCACCC
>JALEHB010000268.1 GCA_022763285.1 Pseudomonadales bacterium
CCTTTTCCAGCTTCGGCGCCGAATTGCCGGCCTTTACCCTGTTCGTGCTTAACCTGTCTGATCTGGCCATCGCCCATTGGTGGAAGGTTTTGATCGGGGCCGGTGTGTTTGGCTATGTCTTCCGTGAGGCCAAGCTCAGGTCCCAGGCCGTCAGGGATGCCATCGACCGCATCTCACTGAAGCTTCCGGTGGTTGGTCCGATTCTGAATTCTTCCTGCTACGCCCGCTTCACCCGTACCCTGGCAACGACTTTCTCCGCCGGTGTACCCCTGGTGGATGCCCTTGATTCCGTAGCCGGTGCAACCGGCAATGTGGTTTATTCATCGGCCACCCGCAAGATCAAGGACGATGTCACCACCGGTCAACAACTAGCCTTCGCCATCAAGAACACCACCCTGTTCCCGGTGATGATTGTGCAAATGGTGGGCATTGGTGAAGAGTCCGGTGCCCTGGATTCCATGCTGGATAAATGCGCCGTTTATTTTGAAGCGGAAGTGGACAATGCCGTAGACGGCCTGACTGCCCTGATGGAACCCATGATCATGGCAGTTCTGGGTATTCTTGTCGGCGGCCTGATGATCGCCATGTACCTGCCAATCTTCCAGCTGGGATCCGTGATGTAAGACATCCCCGTTGGCATGACAATCATCGACCTGCTCCATACCAGCCCGACCTTTCTTGTTGCTGCCGCCACCATTCTCGGAATGCTGGTTGGCAGCTTCCTGAATGTGGTGGTCTATCGTCTGCCCATCATGCTGCAGCGGGACTGGAAGCAGCAGTGCTGCGAATACCTCGAGATAGAAAACACGGAACCGGACAGCAATCCGGCCACCGCCAAGTTCAGTCGCTTTAATCTGCAGACACCTGACTCCCACTGCCCCAATTGCAATCGCAAGATTCGCCCCTGGGAGAATATTCCGGTTATCAGTTATCTGGTTCTGGGCGGCAAATGTGCCGGCTGCAAACAAAAGATCTCCCTGCGCTATCCCTCGGTGGAGGCAGTGGCAGGCCTGTTGTCGGGACTGGTTGCCTACAGCTTCGGGCCCGGCTGGCTCACCCTGGCGCTATTGTTCTTCACCTGGGCCCTGCTTACCCTGACCCTGATCGATTTTGATCATCAGCTACTGCCTGATGACATCACCATACCGCTGCTGTGGCTGGGCTTGCTGGTAAATGCCATCGACCTGGGTTTCGGCGTCAGTCTTGGCGACGCCGTGATCGGCGCCATTGCCGGCTATCTTTCCCTGTGGACCTTTTACTGGGTTTTCAAACTGGCCACCGGCAAGGAAGGCATGGGCTACGGAGATTTCAAATTGCTGGCGGCTTTGGGGGCCTGGATGGGCTGGCAGAGCCTGTTGCCAATTGTGATCTTGTCCTCGCTGGTGGGGGCCGTCTACGGCATTGCCATGATTCTCATTGCCGGTCGTGATCGCAGCCAGCCCATGCCCTTTGGTCCCTATCTCGCAGGTGCCGGTTTTATCATGCTGATCTGGGGTCCCCAGCTCAGCGCCTTCTATATCAACAATTTTCTCTAGACCAGAGCCAATCATGCTGACTATTGGACTCACCGGTGGAATCGGCAGCGGCAAGACCACGGTCGCCAACTGTTTCGCCGAGTTGGGTATCGAGCTGGTGGATGCCGATCTGGCGGCCCGGGAGGTAGTCAAGCCCGGCAGCCCTGCCCTGGCTGACATCGCTGCCCACTTTGGTGAGGAAATACTGCTTGCCGATGGCAGTCTGGACCGTGCCGCCCTGCGAACCATCGTCTTTGCCGACGAAGAGCAACGACTCTGGCTGGAAGCCCTGCTGCATCCCCTGATCAATGCTTTGTTACGCCAGCAACTAGCAGCCTGCCAGTCTGACTATTGTCTGCTGGTGTCTCCCCTGCTGCTGGAAACCAGCCAGAAGGAACTGGTGGATCGCATCGTTGTTATTGATGTCAGTGAAGAGACTCAGCTGGTCCGGACCATGGCCCGGGATGGTAGCGACGAACAAACCATCCGTGGCATCATCGCCGCCCAGATCGATCGCCAGAGCCGCTTGCAAGCGGCCGACGATATCATCGACAATGAACAACCGGTATCGGCGCTGAAGCAGCAAGTGCAAGCCTTGCACGAACACTATCTGCAACTGGCCCGAAGGCCCTGAATCCCACTACAGAAAACAACTTGCTTCTTTACTATGTCTGAACAAACACAGCGCCAGGTGCAATGCCCTACCTGCGAGAAAAACGTGGCCTGGATCGACAGCAACAAATACCGCCCGTTTTGCAGCAAACGCTGCCAGCTCATCGATTTCGGAGAATGGGCCACCGAGAAGCACAGCATTGCTGGAGAGCCGGTCTTCCCGCCCGAGGATGATCAGGACGGAGGCTTGCAATAACCGGAATCATAAATAGCCGGAGTCAGGGGCAAACGGGCCTGAATAATCGGCGAGTCTGAACCGGGCCTGCGCGGCCCGGTCTGTCTAGAAAAATCTGTCGGTAGGATTACTTTACAGCGGAGTGCCGGTGATATTCGGTGTCGGCATCCAGTAGAACTTGCTGTTCTCGGCGTGATTATCATTATCCAGCATCAGGTAGATCAGCTCACCGTCCTTGGAGAATCTCACCTTGCGCACGGTTTCACCTTCCAGGAGACCCAATTCGTAATCTTCCAGAATAAGGTGGGTGACCACATCAAAGATATACAGCTTATCATTGTCGACGCCCACCAATAGCGTGCCGTCCTGATTGAAGGTGGCACTCACCGGCTCATTACCGAAATACCAGGAACCATCATTGTTGTAGTAGTTGTCCGGATCCATATCAGCAATACTGGGCTCCGGGTCTTCCGGATAGTTGCCGGTGGGACAGGTATAGGCCAGACGATTACCATCTGGTGAAAAGGTGAAGTCGGTACAACTGTTACCCACCGGGATATCGGTGCCTTCCACAAAGGTCAGGGCATGAGTGCCCGGATCATAATGGAAGGTGGCCAGATTGGACTGGGTAGTCAGAAATACCCGATCCTGTTCCGGCTCATATTCCACCCGGATGGGCTCTTCCAGGGCAATGGGCGGTGTCAGAAAATTGCCGGCAGGATTGAAGAGGCCAAGCCACAATTGCGTATCTGAAAAGGGGATATCACGCTCCGGATCCTGACCC
>JALEHB010000269.1 GCA_022763285.1 Pseudomonadales bacterium
GTAATGTCTCTTGTGTCAGTGTCACGCCCGGCGAAGTTGCCTCAATCCTTGCATAGTGCCATAAACGCACTACAATCGGCGGTCCGCCTGAAACAATAGCGCCGCAAAAGTGACCCGAGCCCGTTACCAGCAGGTGTCCCTGGAAGACACCCCTTATTACCACTGCATTTCCCGTTGTGTGCGGCGAGCTTATCTCTGTGGTGATGACCCGGTTACAGGTAAAAACTTTGATCATCGCAAGCGTTGGCTGGTTGAACGTATCAAGCAACTGGCCAGTTACTATGCCATCGATATTTGTGCCTACGCGGTAATGAGTAATCATTATCACCTGGTGCTGCATGTAGATCAGAATTCGGCAGCGCAGTGGAGTGATGAGGAAGTCATTCGGCGCTGGACTTCGGTGTTTCCCGGTAATGGAAAACTGATCGAGACGCTGCGTAAAAATGCCCGCAGCAAGGCGGCCCGCAAGAAACTGGCCCAGCAGATCGAACTGTGGCGGCAACGGCTGTGTGATATCAGTTGGTATATGCGCTGTCTGAATGAGTCTGTTGCCCGGCGTGCCAATCGCGAGGATGATTGCAGCGGCCGTTTCTGGGAAGGGCGCTTCAAGAGCCAGGCACTGCTGGATGAAAAAGCATTGGTTACCTGCATGGCCTATGTGGATCTCAACCCGGTCAGAGCCGGCGTTAGCGATTCACTCGATGCCAGCGATTTCACTTCCATCCAGGAGCGCCTGATTATTCATGCCAAGAAGGTGAAAAAGCGCAGCTACCGCCAGCATCGCTTGCTGACGCGGCGTTCGGCCAAACATCTGGTGGGCCAGTCGGCTATCCGGCAAGTGCAACTGAAAAGTCTCAATCAGCTACCTGACTTGCAACAGCAAACCCTGCCCATTACCCAGCAAGCCTATTTTGAATTGCTGGAATCCACCTGCAAGGCATTGACCCTGACCGAGCCAAAGCAGGAGAGGGCATTACAGGTACTGGATGAACAGGCATCGACGCTCAGTGAATTTGGTATCTCCTCAGTTGCCTGGCTGAAGGCGGTGCAGGAATTCCATCGCTATTATGGCAACGCGGCTGGTACCGAAGACTCATTGCTTCGTTTCCAGCAACATCGAATCAAGGCCGGGGTTGATTTCAAGCACGCCCGCAAATGGATCAGAGGCACCGGCGCAGCCCGATTGCTCTACGCCACCTAGATCACTTCACCACTAAATCTCTCACTATCGCACTGAAACGCTGAATTTCAGGAGCTTCTATCGTCTGTGCGCGGCAAATCAGGCCCGGATGTCCATGATTTGCTCTGATTGCGCGATTCCTTCCTCATTCCTGGCGGCATACAACGGCCAAACTGCTCAAAGTTTGTTCAACTTGCAGGATCTTGCAGTTTTTGAAAAATATATGGGTGTCCTTTAAATAATAGATGGCTGTCCTTTGTTTTGTTTAGGGCTTGGCTGAGTTGGGGTTTGTAAGTGGCGGATTTGTTTGATTTTCTTGCTTGTGGATAAGTCCTGCCGGCGTAGCGGATCTGGTCGAAATGCCCGTATATAGTGGCTTGGCGAGGTTTTTGAGCCCAGATATTGTTTGACTTTAGCAAGGCTACTGGCTATGTTGCGCTGCATGGGCGGGGTCACGGAAATTGGCCGGCGGCAGCAGTAAAACCGCCCTCAATGCCATATTTTGCTCGGCAGCAGTAATCCACCAAGGCAGAGCCTGGAGTAAGAAAAGCAATGATTAAACTCGCTCACGCAGTCGTCGACGAAACCACGGATGAAGGTCTGCGCGACAAGGAAAAGCTGCAGCTCAAGCAGCAAAAAGAAGAAGAGATTCGCATGAAGCTCAGCGCTTTCGCCCGCGAACTGGCGGAAGAGCGCGAAGCCCGTCGTCAGAAAAAGAAATCCTGAGAGCTGCCTGACCGGCTCTCATCCCCGGGTGGCGATCCGCTGCCCGGAAACAGTTCGACCCTCTCAGTTTTCCCATTACCACCTGAAAATTCCAGCTGATGCTTGTGATCATCCAAGCACTCCTGTTAGAGTTTCGTCCAGCATAGTTTGTGGGTTATTGCCGAGGCGTGTGGCCTCATCAATAAGCTTATTGAGGCAGATCAATACCGCCAGTTTTCAATTCACTATAGTGCGCCCAGTTTCACCACCTCAGTTCCCAGGGCGCTTGCTTGAGTTGACCGGGTGCGGGATGTTGTTCACCAGCGTTGTTCTGCAACGCCAGGTGCTGACCAGGTAGAGTTGTCATGAGCGCCGATAGTGCCACTATTAAGAGTATCGATTCGCTGATCCTGCTGAAATCGCTGTATCAGCCCCTCGATACATTCGAAGAACTATCCAAAACCAATCCGACTCCGGTCCATATCCTGATGGGCTATGCGGTCTGGTTACTTATCCTGCCCCCTGTTTTCTCGCTCATTGGTGCCGCCAATTTCGGCTGGCGTCTGGGCGCTGCCGAGCCCCTTTACATGACCATGGATACTCTCTGGGTTATCAGTCTTGGTTATTTTGCGGCTCTGGCATTTGGTTTGATCTCAACGGCCATCATCAGTCGCTGGATGGCTTCAACCTATGGTGCCAATACCTCCCTGGGCCGTCATATGGCATTGATCACCATCGTCGGTGAGCCATTGGCCATCGCCAGTATTGCGCATCTTTTTCCGGATGTGTTCGTCAATGTGCTGGTGATGATTCCCACCATGATCTGGAGTATGTATTTGCTCTACAAGGGCATTCCCATCGTCCTGGAAATACCACCGGAGCGGGGCATGCTCATGGCATCGGCTCTGGTAGGTTGGCTGCTGGTAGCAGCGGTGAGTCTGTTGGGCCTGAGCATGACGCTCTGGGTTATGGGAGTCGGCCCCCTGTTGGGCGTCTGATTCGTCAATCTCTGCTTAAGATGAGAAGAAATTAATGGAAGCAACAGCGAACAGTTTTTACCAGGACAAGGTTGTTATCCGCCTGATTCAGTTCTCGGTGATTTGGGCTGTCGCGGCCATGGCAGTGGGTGTCTATATCTCGGCAGAACTGGTCTGGCCTGGTATCGATTTCGGTCAGTTCTGGTTGTCCTTCGGGCGCCTGCGGCCTCTGCACACCAATGGCATCATTTTTGGTTTCGGCGTTTCGGCCCTGATGGCCACCGCGTTCTACAGTGTGCAACGTACCTCTCACGTTACCCTTTATGCCCCCAGGCTGGCCTGGTTCTGTTGCTATGCCTGGCAATTAATCGTGTTATTGGGCGGCCTGTCCCTGTTGGCGGGTTGGACCAGCAGTAAGGAATACGCCGAGCTTGAATGGCCTTTCGATATTGCCATCGCCATTGTCTGGGTCAGCTTCGGCATCGTCTTTTTCGGCACTATCGCCAAGCGCAAGATCCGCCCTATCTATATCTCCAACTGGTTTTACGGTTCCCTGATTATCGTCATCGCCATGCTGCATATTGTGAATAATCTGGCGATTCCGGTGACGCTCGACAAATCCTATTCTCTCTATGCCGGTGCCCAGGACGCAGTGGTGCAGTGGTGGTATGGCCACAATGCCGTGGGTTTTCTGTTGACCGGTGGTTTTCTTGGCATGGTGTATTATTTCCTGCCCAAGCACGCAGGGCGACCAATCTGGAGTTACCGACTTTCGGTAGTTGCTTTCTGGGCTTTCGTCTACAGTTATATCTGGGCCGGGCCTCACCACCTGCATTACAGTGCGATCCCGGAATGGGTGCAGTCGCTGGCTATGGGTATGAGCCTGATACTGCTGGCACCTTCCTGGGCTACCATGATCAACGGCATCATGACTGTCAGCACGGCCTGGGAGAAATTGCGTACCGACCCGGCTCTCAAGTTCATTGTTCTCTCACTGGCATTCTATGGTCTGGCGACTTTCGAAGGCCCAATGATGTCGATTCGCTCTGTCAACGTGGTCAGCCACTTTACTGACTGGACTGTGGGCCATGTTCACTCCGGAGCTCTGGGCTGGAACGCCATGATCACCTACGGCACTTTCTATTTTCTGGTGCCAAGACTGGTAGGCCGTGAGCTTCACAGTACGCGACTGGCCAATATGCATTTCTGGATGGCGCTGGCCGGCACCATGCTCTACATCATGTCAATGTGGGCCGCCGGAGTTTCCCAGGGCCTGTTATGGCTCAGTGTCGATCAACTGGGAGAGCTCAGCTTCGGCTTCAAGGACATCATGGCCAGCATGACGCCCTATTATCTGATGCGTCTGGTTGCCGGTCTGGTTTTTCTCGGCGGTACCCTGTTGATGGCTTACAACCTGTTCATGACCCTGAAGGGTCAGCAGCCCAAACGCGCCTCAATACCGGCAGTTGATCCTGCCTATGGAATGAGCTGATGAATGGATTAACGTTTCACCGCAAGGTTGAAGAAAACACCGGCTTGCTGATTTTCGGCATCCTGTTTGTGTCCGCCATTGGCGGTCTGGTGCAGTTAATGCCGGTTCTTAACCAGGAGAGCCTGGAAACGGCGACAGCCAATACCCGTCCCTATTCGGCGGTGGAGTTGACCGGGCGTGATATCTATATCCGTGAAGGCTGTAGTGTCTGCCACTCCCAGCAGGTACGCCCACTGGTGGCCGAGCTGGAGCGCTATGGTCCCTATTCCCGTGCCGGCGAATTTGTTTACGACCGCCCCTTCTTGTGGGGTTCCAAGCGTACCGGCCCGGATCTGCACCGTCTGGCCGGCAAGTATTCCGATGACTGGCATCGCATTCACCTGCTGGATCCCCGGGCCGTGGTAGAGAACAGCATCATGCCCGCCTATCCGTGGCTGGCCGAACGTGCCGCCAGTGAGACCGGCAACATCGAAGCCAAGATGACGGCTCTGCGGCGCCTTGGTCATCCCTATACCGATGAAGAGATTGCCAATGCTGAATCCGATCTGGAAGGTGTCATGGAGATCGATGCCTTGATTGCCTACCTGCAAATGCTGGGCACCGGCTACAGTGCTGAAGAGGAGTCAGGCGAATGACCGCATTTATTTTTATCGGTGACATGCTGGTGATGGCCTTCATGATCGGTGTGGCGATCTGGTTTATTAATCGCGATAACGATGCCGCTATCGATCGTGTGGCACGAATTCCGCTGGAGGACGACGATTACCATGGCTGATATGCCTTCAGGTTTCTGGAGTGGCTGGATTATTGCCCTGACGCTGTCCTCACTGGCTGGTGTTGCCTGGCTGGTGTGGAGTATTTATTACGGCCGCGATTTGCAGGAAGAGTCAGAAGTCGAGCCGGTCTGGGATGAGGATCTGGAAGAAGGCCACAATCCGCCACCGTTGTGGTGGTTCTGGATGCTGTTCGGCGCCCTGATTTTCACCCTTGTGTATATCATGCTGTTCCCGGGCCTGGGCAACTACAGTGGTGTACTGAATTGGTCCCAGGGCAAACGGGTGGCGGACAGCTATGAGGATTTCCAGGCCAATTTTGCCGAAGCCCGCGCCGAAGTACTCAACATGAGTCTGGTGGAAATTCAGAATGATCTGGATTTGATGGACACGGCCGAGCGCCTTTTTCGGCGCGAGTGTTCCGCCTGTCATGGGCCGGATGGCCGGGGCCAGGCTAATATGTTTCCCAACCTGCATGACGTGGACTGGCAATGGGGTGCCAGTGCCGAGCAGATCGAGCAGTCCATTCGTGGGGGCCGCAATGCCAATATGATTGCCTGGCAGGCCATTCTCGGCGATGAGGGTGTGGAACAGGTGGCCGACTATGTGGTGAATCTGCGCCAGGGAGTGGATGAGTCCCATCCTGGCCGCGCCATGTTTCAGCAGAACTGTGTCGCCTGTCATGGCATGGATGGAACCGGTAATCCGGCACTGGGAGCACCCAACCTTACAGACAATATCTGGCTCTACGGTGGCGATATGGATGCCGTGCGCGAGACCCTGCAGCAGGGGCGCTTCGGTGTCATGCCTGCCTTTGGTGAGCGCCTGGACGACATGCAAATCAAGCTGCTAATAGCCCTGCTGGTGCGTTAAAGGCTAATCAAGAGCCGATTACAGCCAGCAGCTTGTCTCCCAGGCGCATACCACTCAGCCAGGCATCCTCGACCCGGTTACCCAGGCACCAGTCGCCACAGGCGGCCAGCTGACTGTCGCTATCCAGCAGGAAATCTCTCTGCAGGTCTGTTTCAGCTCTGGCGTAGAGCCAGCGATGCAAGGCGCTATGGCTGGCAGCACTGGTATCAATGCCGGTCAGTTCAGTCAGGGCATTGCTCAGTGTTTCGCTTACCCAGTCAGGCTCATCATCCTGATGCCGGTAGGCCCAGTGATTATTGCTGTGCAGTAGCAGACTGTAACCGCTATCCCGTCCCGGTTTGTTGCTGTTTACCGCCATCCAGGCCAGGCTCTCATGGCGCAGCAATGCGGCATCAAAATTCACTGCAGGGGGGCTGTCAAAACCAAGCATCAGGGCGAAGCAGGGGCTGAAACTGATGCCATGCAGGGCCTGCCGCTGGCTGAAACTATCCGGCATCAGGGCCACAGTCTGGGGAGCAGGCGCCGAACTGACCACCCAGTCATAGTGCCCCAGTTCCTTGCCATCCTCATCTTCAAGCCGCCAGCCCGACCTGGCCCGGGCAAGTTGCCCGACCCGCACTCCGGTGCGGACTTCAAGCGCTGACGCCAGGCCTTTGACCAGAGAATTCATCTGCGGCCGCGCCACATAATGGGTTTCGAACCACTCCCGCTTGAAGGCTTTTTTACCCGCTTCCAGAGTCACGACTTTGGCATCCCAGGCGCTCACCAGTTCACGGGCTTCATTAGCCAGCAGGTCCTGAAACCCGGCCGAGCGGGCAGTAAAAAACTGCGCCCCATGGTCAAACTGAAACTCCCCGGCCCGCCGGGTCGCCATGCGTCCACCAAGGCCGCGGGATTTTTCAAACACAGTAACCTCGGCCACGCCACTCAAACGACGCGCCACAGCCACACCCGCCAGACCGGCACCAACTACGGCAATACGTACACTCATAAAACCATCCTGAAGATTGAGTGCGTTATACGCAAGAAAAGATTGGAGGGTTCAAAGCACAAGCAAACCCTCACTTCTTACAGGGAGTAAGCGAATTGTTTCGCCAGAAGCAGTGGCTTGAAAGTATTTCTGGCTTGGTGAGAGGAAGGCTTAAGTGAATTCGGTGGACAAGGCCGGTTCTCAGAAGGCGACTCGATGTAAGTTAAAAGGTGTGCCCAGGGGACTCCCTTCTCTTATTGTCGCTGGACAGGTAATTCTTCCGGGCGCAGGAGCGTAAGAGAATCTCTAGCTTGATTTAAGGAGGTCTGAAACTTTGGAGGAAGGCAGAGAGCCTGTCAGAGCAAATAGTCGACCGGCTAACTACGAGCACAAGACCACGACTGGCAGTCCTGCGAACTATTTTAAAGAGGGAGTTGGTGCCCAGGGGGAGCTCCCCCACCTTAATGTCACAGAACGGGCAACTCTTCCGGGCTCAATTGCTTGAGAGGATCTCTAGCGTGCTACAAGGAGGTCTGGAACTTTGGAGAATGGCACAGAGCTATTCAAAGCTAATAGTCGACCGGCCAGCTATGAGCAGTGACTGCTCGCTGGAAATTCAGTTTTCTATATTTAAGAGGGAGTTGGTGCCCAGGGGGAGACTTGAACTCCCACAACCTTTCGATTACTAGCACCTGAAGCTAGCGCGTCTACCAATTCCGCCACCTGGGCACAAAGCATGTAGGCTTTGCTACTTTCTTTACATCTTGCTGAACTGGAATCTGGTAGCCTGACGGCTACTGTCTACCAATTCCCCCA
>JALEHB010000270.1 GCA_022763285.1 Pseudomonadales bacterium
CAATTTAGAGTATTGCCGCCGGCAGTCTGTGTCCCAGATCACAAATCCGACATTATTGAACAACTGTTCCGCCGCGCTAACGGCTGGCACGGGCGATGCTCCAGGCGTCGACGCGCGCAATGCCGGCACGGCGCAGGCACAGAGCCGCAGCATTGAGGGTGGCTGCAGTGGTCACTACATCATCCAGTATCGCCACATGGTCGATGCCGGATTCCAGCAGGGCGCTACGACAAGCAAAGGCATTGGCGACATTGCGGCGTCGCGCGGCAGCAGAGTAGAGGCTGGTCTGGGCTGCGGTCCTGCGCCGACGCCAGAGCAGTTCCGGCAACAAGGAAATGCCGAGCGCGCGAGCCACGGTGGTCGCCAGCACTGCTGACTGATTGAAGCCTCTGTGCCGGGCCCGGCGCCAGTGCAGCGGTACCGGCACCAGGACCTGGGGAAGTTCCCTGTCGCTGTAATGCTGCTGGATAAACTGGCCAAGCAGCCGGGCGAGGCAGCGGCCATAGTCAAAGCGTTCATGAAATTTGAGGCCGGCAATCAGTCGGTCCACAGGCCTTCGGTAGTGGAACAGACTGACGCTGTGGCTCATCGCCGGGGGTCTGTTGACACAGGCACCGCAAATCCGGGTTTGACCTGACAGGGGTAATCCGCAGCGATCGCAGGCACGTTCTATGTATGGCAGTTCGCAAACGCACTCCCGACAAAGATCGAACTGCCCCACATGCAGGCGCCCGCACAGCAAACAATTGCAGGGCAACAGTTCAATCAGGCAATGCAGCAATGAGCTCTTTTCGCCTGGCATGTCGAAATTGATTACTGAATTTTGCGATACCAACAAGTTTAGGCGCTTCTCACTGAAATGCAGGATTTCGCCTCGAGTCGGTATCTCAGCACCAGAGCATCACCTATAATCGAGGTACTTTAGAAAAGTAGTAAGGGGAACCTGGAATGTCCAATTATCGAGCGCCTCTGGCAGATATGAAATTTCTGCTGCGGGACGTATTCAAGGCAGAAGATTTGTTCGCCCGGATGCCGGAAACCAGCGAGGTTACCGAAGATCTGGTCAACGCCATTATCGAAGAAGCCGGTAAAATTGCCGACAATTTGCTGGCACCTATCAACCAGTCCGGCGATGAGGTTGGCTGTCGCTACGACGATGGCGTGGTAACGACGCCGGAGGGCTTCAAGGAAGCCTACAAGGCCTATGCCGAAGGCGGCTGGTCGGGGCTGACGGGCGATGTTGCTTACGGCGGGCAGGGTATGCCCAAGGTGCTGTCGGCGCTGATCGAGGAAATGTATTTCGCAGCAAACTCTTCCTTTGCGCTTTATACCATCCTGAATACTGGTGCCACACTCACTCTGAGCTATCACGCCAGTGAAGAGCTTAAACAGCGTTATTTGCCGAAAATGTATGAAGGTAGCTGGTCTGGCACCATGTGTCTGACCGAGCCCCATGCGGGAACCGACCTGGGCATGATTCGCACTCGTGCCGAGCCCCAGGCGGATGGCAGCTACAGTTTGACCGGTACCAAGATATTTATTACCGCTGGTGAACATGACCTGACCGACAATATTATTCATCTGGTGCTGGCCAAGCTGCCGGATGCGCCCGATGGCCCCAAGGGCATTTCCCTGTTCCTGGTTCCCAAAATACTGGTCGATGATGAGGGAAATCTGACCGGTGAGCGAAATAATGTGCGATGTGGCTCGATCGAGCACAAGATGGGCATCAAGGCCTCGGCTACCTGTGTCATGAATTTCGACGGGGCCAGAGGCTATCTGGTGGGCGAAGAGAACAACGGGCTGTCGAATATGTTCACCATGATGAACTATGAGCGTCTGTCCATGGGCCTGCAGGGAAATGGTCTGGCAGACAGCTCCTACCAGATTGCCTCCGACTATGCCCGCGAACGCATTCAAGGCCGTGCTCCCAATGGCCCTGTGAACGAAAACCAGGCGGCCGACCCGATTATCGTGCACCCCGATGTGCGGCGCATGCTGCTGACCGTACGAGCCAATGTGCATGCCGGCCGGGCCCTGTCGCTGTTCGCTGCCCTGCAACTGGATATTGCCAAATTCCATCCCGATGAAGAGGCCCGAAACAAGGCGCAGCAACTGGTTGCCCTGTTAATCCCGGTACAGAAAGCCTATTGCACCGACCGTGGCTTCGAGGCCTGTGTGCTGAGTCAGCAAGTTCTGGGTGGCCACGGCTATGTCGCCGAGTGGGGGCTGGAGCAAAACGTCCGCGACGCCCGCATCGCCCAGATCTATGAAGGTGCCAATGGCATCCAGGCGCTGGACCTGATGGGCAGAAAGACCGTGCGCTCGCGGGGCGAGTTACTGGCCGTGCTGCTGGGTGAGTTCGATGAGTTCATCCAGGCCCAGCAAGGCAATGCGGCGATGCAGGAGTACCTGCCCGCGCTGGCGGATTGCAAGCAGCGGCTTGAGACCATAACAGCCGAAGTGATCGAGAACGCCAGCAGCAATCCGGAAGAAATCGGTGCCGCTTCCTACGCCTACATGGAACTGCTGGGGCTGAGCCTGTATTGCTTTATGTGGCAACGCATCATGGCGGCAGTGCTGGAGGCGCGAGATTCAGGCGGTTATGACGAGGAGTATCTGGATGGTCTGCTCAAGACCGGAGAGTTCTTCATCAGCCGCATGCTGCCCAAGGCAGCTGCCCTGGAGGCGGAAATCCGTGCCGGTGCCAAAACCCTGATGGCCATGAGTGCCGAACAGTTCCAGTCGGGCTGATCCAGGCACTGAAACAGTAACGAGCTTTGCTTGAGTGGGTCAGATGATCCACTCAAGCTGGTTTTCAAAGCTGTTTCGATAGCCGTCCAGATTCTGGTTTTTCTCGCCAACGATAATGAGGTTGCCGCCATTCATCGGGATGATGATGCCGCTGAAACGTTCATCCCCAATGCTGAATTCCTGGCTGACTGGCGAATTGTCGATAGTGAGAATATTGATGGCGCCCTGCTCGGTCTGCACAATCAGATGAGAGCTGTTATAGGGGTTAGCCACCAGACAGGGATTGGCATAACGCACGGGCATCGTGCTGAATATTTCACCGCTACCAAAGCGTGAGCCGGAATTGGCCATCACCTGATTGATTGCTGGCATCCCGAAGCTGCGCTGCAAATTGCCGGCATTGATGGCGTCCAGCTCTGCTGCTTCATGATACAGATGTTCGATGACCTGCTCGCCGAAAGCGATTTCACCGGCCGTCGGGCCTTGCTCGCCTGACATCAAAAGACCCACTGCCACAGCCAGTAACAGGCAGGCGGCGGCAGCATAGTATTGGAAGAACACGGCGCGGCGCGGCGGCCTGGCCTGCCCGTCTTCCTGCTCCGGAATCTCAAGCAGCCTTGCTTTCAGGCTCTCAGGGGCAGTGGTGGCCTGTGCCAGGCTATGAAGCTTGCTGTTCAAATGGCGAGAGCGATCGATAATAGCCTGCAACTCCGGATTGCTGGCGGCGGCATTCAGAAGTTCCTGATCGATATTGTCGGGATCGCTATCGACGCGTTTTCGAAACTCTATTTCATCCATCGTACTTGTGACTCATGTTTGGCAATATTGAATGCATGTCTGCTGTGCTAATCCACTTCTTCGGCATCGACGCCAAAATCCTGTTTCAGCTTGCTGCGAGCCCGAAACAGGCGGGTCATCACAGTATTGTTGTTCAGATCCATGATCTCGGCTATTTCCTTGCCGCTGAAACCGCCAATTACCTGCAAGAGCAGGGGTTCACGGTACTCCTGGTCCAGCCTCTTGATGGCACTGAGCAATAGCTGCCGCTCCATGCGTTGATCCGGTTCCTGATCGCCGGCATCGGCTATGGACTGGCCCTCTATGTCCACCAGTTCTGGCCGGTAACGTTCATACTGGCGCGCATTTTCGCGGCGCAATATGGTGAAAAGCCAGGCCTTGGCGGCCTTGTCATTCTCCAGGCTGTCCAGCGATCGCCAGGCTCGCAGGAAGGTCTCCTGCACCAGATCCTCGGCCATGGGCTGGTTTTTACACACCCAGAGCGCATAGCGAAAAACGTCCTGGTAGAGCTGGTCCACCAAGGACTCGTAGCGCTGGCGTTTGTTGCTACCGTGTAAGACCGGAGAATCACTCATTCTTCTTCAAATTCGGCAGGTTATTTTCGTATTTAATTCAGTGCCGGCTTCAGGCAGCAGTGAGGTTGTCGGTCGAGAGTATAGCCGGGTGGGCATTATCTGTCTTGATTACTGTGCGCTGGACGCAGCGGCTGCGGCGCGCCAGCACGTCGTTGCAGGGGAATCTGGGCCGAGTCATTTATCAACTCGTAAAACCCTTGGCCCAAATTCCCCTGCGCCTCGTTTTGACACCCCTCGCTCGCTGCTCGAGTCAAATCCGTCCAATGAGCGATTGTCGTTGCCTGAACTGCCACCCGACGCAGCGGCTGCGGCGCGCCAGCACTTCGTTGCAGTGAAATTTGGGCCGAGTCATTTAGCAACTCGTAAATTCCTCGGCCCAAATTCCCCTGCGCCTCGTTCTGACGCCCCTCGCTCGCTGCTCGAGTGATCACCCTCCATTGGGCGACTGAGTAGGTGACCTAGGGTGTCTGAATTGTCGCCCTCCATGGGGCTTGGCTGAATTGTTTTATTTATGGGGCGGATGTTCGCTCGGCTGGCCGACTTCCATGGGGCGGCTGCTTGCCTGGTTGTTGGTGGCATCGTCGTGCTTGCTGGTTCAGCTTGTGGGGGTGGGGCTGTATACTTGGCGGCCTTGCCGCGGTGCGGATTGAGCAATTTTTGGGAAGAGTCATGACAAGAGTAGCGATAGCCGGGGCAGCCGGGCGAATGGGGCGTAATCTGGTGACGGCGGTGAGCCAGAGTCAGGAGGGCGTGGAAGTGACGGTGGCTACGGTACTGGCCGATGATCCCTGTCTGGGTGTGGATGTGGGGCTACTGGCCATGGGTTCGGCCATCGGCGTGCAAACCAGTGCTGAGCTTGCCCGTCAGCTTGACGAATTCGATGTGCTTATTGATTTCACCTCGCCGGAGGCCAGCCTGGCGCATCTGCAGCTTTGCCGGGAGCATGGCAAGGCCATGGTAATCGGTACCACGGGTTTCTCGGCCGAGCAGCAGGAAACCATCCATAGTGTGAATGAGATTCCGGTGGTGTTTGCGCCGAATATGAGTGTCGGTGTCAATCTTTGCCTCAAGCTGCTGCGTCAGGCGGCCCAGGTATTGGGGGATGATTTTGATGTGGAGATTGTCGAGGCCCATCACCGTATGAAGAAAGACTCGCCCTCCGGCACCGCCCTGAAGATGGGTGAGGTGCTGGCGGATACCCTGGAGCGTGATCTGGATGAGGTTGCCGTTTATGGTCGTGAAGGCATTTCGGAGGAGCGTGACAGCAAGACCATTGGCTTCGCCACCGTGCGCGGTGGGGATATCGTGGGTGACCACACTGTGCTGTTTGCCGGTATGGGCGAGCGCATCGAAATCAGCCACAAGGCCTCATCCCGGATGACCTTTGCCAGTGGCGCTGTGCGAGCAGCGGCATGGATTGATGGCAAACCAGCCGGAGTTTATTCCATGCAGGATGTTCTGGAATTGTAGCAGCGCCATGGGTCGCCACAGGAGTGCTCAAAGCGCAAGACGCTAATCCCGAATAGACAAGGGGGTCAGTTTTTTTATAGAATACGTTCTCAGTATGACTAATGCTGAAACAATCAAATGTGATTAAGAACAAGCGAAAGGCGGAGTGAATCGAGTTCATTCCGCTTTTTTTTGCCTGCGAGAAACGTAAAGAAAACAGGAGTAAGTGTGACCGGATCAGCTGTACTGGCTTTGGAAGATGGAAGTATTTTTTACGGCACCTCAATCGGTGCCGAGGGTAGCTCAGTGGGGGAAGTGGTATTCAACACTTCCATGACGGGCTATCAGGAAATTCTCACTGACCCATCCTATGCACAACAAATCGTAACCCTCACTTATCCCCATATTGGTAATACCGGAACCAATGAAGAAGACAATGAGTCTGACAAGGTCTGGAGCACCGGCCTCGTGATCCGGGATTTACCATTACTGGACAGTAATTTCCGCAAGGAATATTCCCTCAATGAATTTCTGCGTCTGCGCAATGTGGTTGCCATCGCTGACATTGATACCCGCCGCCTGACCAGACTGCTGCGCGACAAGGGGCCGCTTAACGGCTGCTTGATGGCCGGCTACGCCCTGGTAGAGAAAGGCGCAGAGGCCGCTGTGCAGATGGCCAGGGACTTCCCGGGTCTGAAGGGTATGGACCTGGCCCAAAAGGTGACTACTGCCGAGAATTACCCCTGGACCGAAGGGGTGTGGGAACTGGGCAAGGGCTACCCCAGCAACAGCGACGGTAAATACAATGTTGTGGCCTACGATTTCGGTGTAAAGCGCAATATCCTGCGCATGCTGGTCGCTCGTGACTGCAAGGTCACCGTGGTGCCGGCACAGACGCCTGCCGAGGAAGTGCTGGCCATGAATCCCGACGGCGTTTTCCTGTCCAATGGCCCCGGCGACCCGGAGCCCTGTGACTACGCCATCGAAGCGATCAAGCAATTGCTGGACAAGGACATGCCCATGTTCGGCATCTGTCTGGGCTGTCAGCTCATGGCTCTGGCCTGCGGCGCCAGCACAGTGAAAATGCAGCTGGGCCATCATGGCGCCAACCACCCGGTCCAGGATTTACGTAGCGGCAAGGTGCTCATCAGTAGCCAAAACCATGGTTTCGCCGTGGATATGGATAACTTGCCCGACCATCTGGAGGTGACCCACAAGTCACTTTTTGATGGCACCCTGCAGGGTATCGAACACAAGACCAAACCAGCCTTTGCTTTCCAGGGGCACCCGGAAGCCAGCCCAGGACCGCATGATGTAGCGCCGCTGTTCGACCATTTCATCGAACTGATGCAGGCGCGTGCCTCCTGATTCTGGAAAATACGTTCAAACATCGAATCCATCAAGAAGTAGACGGACAAAACATAGAGACCTATGCCACGAAGAACTGATCTAGAAAGTATTCTCATCCTTGGTGCCGGCCCCATCGTCATTGGTCAGGCTTGTGAATTTGACTATTCAGGTGCCCAGGCCTGTCAGGCCCTGAAAGAAGAGGGCTACCGGGTCATCCTGGTGAACTCAAACCCGGCCACCATCATGACTGACCCCGCCATGGCCGACGCTACCTACATCGAACCGGTGAAGTGGGAAATCGTTGAGAAGATTATTGCCAAGGAAAAGCCCGATGCGGTGCTGCCGACCATGGGTGGCCAGACAGCACTGAACTGTGCTCTGGATCTGGAAAAACACGGGGTGCTGGACAAATACGGTGTCGAGCTGATCGGTGCCAAATGCGAAGCAATCGACAAGGCGGAAAACCGAGAACTGTTTGACCGGGCCATGCGCTCCATTGGTCTGGAGACTCCCGCCCACGGTCTGGCCCACAGCATGGAAGAGGCTTTTGAAGCGCTGGATGAGATCGGCTTTCCCTGCATTATTCGCCCGTCTTTTACTTTGGGTGGCTCCGGCGGTGGTATCGCCTATAACAAGGAAGAGTTTGAGGAGATCTGTTCGCGGGGTCTCGAACTTTCACCGAACAATGAATTATTGATCGATGAGTCGCTGATTGGCTGGAAGGAATACGAGCTTGAGGTGGTGCGCGACAAACACGACAACTGCATTATTGTCTGTGCCATCGAAAATCTGGATGCCATGGGCATGCACACCGGTGACTCTATCACCGTGGCACCGGCCCAGACTCTGACCGACAAGGAATATCAGATCCTGCGTAATGCGGCCATCGATGTGCTGCGGGAAATCGGCGTGGAAACCGGGGGCTCCAATGTGCAGTTCGCGGTCAATCCCGAAACCGGTCGCCTGGTGATCATTGAAATGAATCCCCGGGTATCTCGTTCCTCGGCCCTGGCTTCCAAGGCCACCGGCTTTCCTATTGCCCGGGTGGCGGCCAAGCTGGCCATCGGTTTCACCCTGGATGAACTGCGCAATGAAATTACCGGTGGTGTTACTCCGGCTTCCTTCGAGCCCACCATCGACTATGTGGTTACCAAGATTCCCCGTTTCACCTTCGAAAAATTTCCGGAAGCGAATGACCGCATTACTACCCAGATGAAATCTGTGGGTGAGGTCATGGCCATAGGCCGGACTTTTCAGGAGTCTCTGCAGAAGGCTCTGCGTGGTCTGGAAGTGGGCATGTGCGGTTTCGATCCGGTGCTGGACAGCAAGGTCAGTAATGCCAAGCAAACCCTGACCCGTGAGTTGACCGAAGCCGGAGCGCAGCGTCTGTGGTATGTGGCTGAGGCTTTTCGCCAGGACTGGTCCATCAATACCGTCTATGACCTGACCGGTATAGATCCCTGGTTCCTGGTGCAGATCGAGGACATTATCAAGTCCGAACTGATGGTGGCCACCCAGTCGCTGGAAGAGATCGACAAGGACGCCATGTTACGGCTCAAGCGTAAGGGCTTTGCCGATGAACGTCTGGCGCAGATTCTTGGTCTCAGTGAGCTGGAGGTTCAGGAGCATCGCCACAAGCTGGGTGTGCGTCCGGTCTACAAACGGGTCGATACCTGTGCTGCCGAATTTGTCTCCACCACCGCCTATATGTATTCCACCTATGAAGAGGAATGCGAGGCGGATGTGTCCGACAAGGACAAAATCATGGTGCTCGGCGGTGGCCCCAATCGCATAGGCCAGGGAATCGAGTTTGATTACTGTTGTGTGCATGCCGCTCTGGCCATGGGCGAAGACGGTTACGAAACCATCATGGTGAACTGTAATCCGGAGACAGTATCGACTGACTACAATATTTCCGATCGACTCTATTTCGAGCCGCTGACTTTTGAAGACGTCATAGAGATCGTCGAGATTGAGAAGCCCAAGGGTGTAATCGTGCAGTTTGGAGGTCAGACTCCGCTGAATCTGGTGCGCCGTCTGGAGGCCGCCGGAGTGCCAGTGATTGGAACCTCACCCGATGCCATCGACCGTGCCGAAGATCGGGAGCGTTTTCAGCAGCTGATTAACAAGCTCAATCTGAAACAGCCCGCCAACTGTACGGTGCGCAGCCTTGATGAGGCCATCACCGAAGCCAACCGGATTTCCTATCCGCTGGTAGTGCGCCCGTCCTATGTACTGGGTGGCCGCGCCATGGAGATCGTCTACAACGAAGAAGAGCTGCGTCGCTATATGGACGAAGCAGTACGTGTCTCCAATGAGAGCCCGGTGCTGCTGGATTACTTCCTGCCCTCTGCCATTGAGGTGGACGTGGATCTGGTCTGCGATGGTGAAGAAGTGGTAGTTGGCGCCATCATGCAGCATATCGAACAGGCCGGTATTCACTCCGGTGACTCTGCCTGTTCCCTGCCACCCTATAATCTGCCAGCCGAGGTGCAGGACGATATTCGCGAACAGGTGAAGGCCCTGGCCCTGGAGTTGGGGGTGGTGGGTCTGATGAATACCCAGCTGGCCTATCAGGATGGCGAGGTTTATATCATCGAGGTGAATCCCCGTGCTTCGCGCACCGTGCCTTTTGTCAGCAAGTGTATTGGCACCTCGCTGGCCAAGGTGGCGGCCCGCTGCATGGTTGGCACCAAACTGAAGGATCAGGGCTTTACCTCAGAAACCATTCCCAAGACCTATGCGGTCAAGGAAGCGGTATTCCCCTTCAACAAATTCCCGGGCGTGGACCCCATTCTCGGACCGGAAATGAAGTCCACCGGTGAGGTGATGGGTGTCGGGCGATCTTTCGCCGAAGCCTATGCCAAATCGCAACTGGGTGCCGGTTCGGTAATCCCGGACAGCGGCACGGCCTTCATCAGTGTGCGTGACCCGGACAAGCCCCATGTAGTGGAAGCGGCGCAGAAGCTGGTCAAACTGGGCTACAAGCTGGTGGCTACCCGGGGTACTGCCGAGGTTCTCAGTGAGGCAGGTCTTGAGGTCAAACCCGTCAACAAGGTGGCCGAAGGTAGACCTCATATAGTCGATATGCTAAAAAATGACGAGATTCAGGTGGTATTCAACACGACTGAAGGCAAGCAGGCTATTGCTGATTCCTCCATCATCCGGAGAACAGCACTGCGCCACAATGTGTTCTGCACGACCACGATCGCTGGCGCTCTGGCTGTTTGTGAAGCCCTGGAGTTTGGTAATAACCTGTCCGTCTACACTGTTCAGGAACTGCATGCCGAGTTGTAGCAGTTCCCGGTAGACCGATCCCCGGAAAGCCCGAAACGGGCGAGAAAGAAGACCCATGCAAAAGGTACCTATGACCGTGGCTGGCGCTGAGCAGCTACGCGCGGAATTGAATGAACTGAAATCAGTGCGGCGGCCGAAAATCTCGGCCGCTATTGCTGAGGCCCGGGAGCACGGTGATCTCAAGGAGAACGCCGAATATCATGCTGCCCGTGAGCAGCAGAGCTTCTGTGAAGGCCGCATCAAGGAAATTGAAAGCAAGCTGGCTGACTCAGAAGTGATTGATGTCAGCAAGATTCCTGCAACCGGCAAGGTGATCTTTGGCACCACGGTGACACTGTTTAATCTCGATACCGAGGAAACGGTGAAATACCAGATAGTCGGCGAAGATGAAGCCGACGTTCCCAAAGGTAAAATATCCGTGGCTTCACCCATCGCTCGCGCCATCATGGGCAAGCAGGAAGGGGATGAGATCGTCGTGAAGGCGCCGGCCGGTGAGCTCGAATACGAGATCGAGTCGGTGGAACATCTCTGATTGCCAGCGCAATCAGGGGTTCTGGTTGCGCGCGATGTTGGACAGCTTAGGGTTGGGCTTGCGAGCCGCCCGGTAAAGCAGAATGATGTGACCGATGCTTTGCACGCATTCGGCTTTGAACTCCGCACAGATCGATTCCGTCAGCGCTTTCTTGCCTTCCCTGTCGCTCACCAGCTTGATCTTGATCAGCTCATGCTCTTCCAGAGCGCGTTCAATCTCCTTGCGGATATTGTCATTGATGCCGTTTTCGGCAATGGTGACGATGGGGCTGAGGCTGTGTCCGATCTTTCGGAATTGCTTCTTGTCTGCGTTGTTCAGGGCCATGGGTTGGATGCTTTGCCTTGTATAATCAGGCGGCTGTGACAGGGAGGCGGATTCTAACAGCTTGCCCCCTGCAGGCAAACCCGGGCGTGCAGAATCCTCAGCCGATGGTAAAAACTTGAAGACAGGCGTAAACGATGGCGCGATCGAAAAGCAGCAAACAATGGCTCCGGGAACACTTTGACGACAGCTATGTACGGCGTAGTCAGGAGGATGGCTATCGTTCCCGTGCCAGCTACAAGTTGCTGGAAATCCAGGAGAAGGATCAGCTGATTCGCCCCGGCATGACTGTCATTGATCTGGGTTCGGCGCCAGGTGGCTGGTCCCAGGTGGCGGCCGCTCTGGTGGGGGAAAAAGGCAAGGTGCTGGCCAGCGATATCCTGCCCATGGACAGTCTGGCCGGGGTGGAGTTTATCCAGGGGGATTTTACCGAACAGCCGGTGCTGAACGAGATTCTGGCGCGACTGGGTGACTCTGGCGCTGACCTTGTAATTTCTGATATGGCCCCCAATCTATCGGGTATGAAGGAAATGGATCAGCCCCGTGCCATGTATCTGGCGGAACTGGCGCTGGATTTGGCCAAAACCACATTGCACGATGGTGCGTATTTCCTTGTGAAAGTGTTTCAGGGCGAGGGCTTTGAAGACTTCCACAGGCAATTAAAGGAGTGTTTTCAGTCAGTTAAGACCCGGAAACCAGGCGCCTCCCGGCAAAGATCGCGGGAAATCTATCTGCTTGGCGCTGGTTTCAAGGCAGTAAACTGAAAAATCGTGCAAATTTTCGCTGTGGCATTAGAATTGATAGAGTGGTTTTGGAATATAGAGTGGTCCTGAAAGCAATCCTGAACGGATTCTCACCATTTTGCCGGGCAAGGCCCGGCTGTCTGACGCTACAAAAGCAGTCGAAGCGAGTACCCACGGTACTCCCCCTATGGAGATAACCCCTTGAACGATATGGCAAAAAACCTGATTCTCTGGATGATAATCGCCGGTGTATTGTTGACGGTTTTCAACAATATCAACCAGGAGACCCGAGAAGAGAGCATCAATTACTCTGAATTCATCCGTGAAGTACGGTCAGGTCGCGTCAGTGCCGTGGAGCTCTCCGGCATCAATATTACCGGTATTCGCACGGACAATACCCAGTTTCGCACCGTGATGCCTCTGATCGGCGACGACCAGTTGATGGACGACCTGTTCAGCAACGATGTGGAAATTATCGCCAGCGAGCCGGAGCAACAGAGTATCTGGACCCAGTTACTGGTGGCCAGTTTCCCCATATTGATCATTATCGCCCTGTTTTTCTTCTTTATGCGGCAGATGCAGGGCGGCGGTGCCGGTGGCAAGGGCGGTCCCATGTCATTCGGCAAGAGCAAGGCCAAATTGCTGGGCGAAGACCAGATCAAGGTGACATTCGCCGATGTAGCCGGTGTCGACGAGGCCAAGGAAGATGTACAGGAACTGGTAGAGTTTCTGCGTGAACCGGACAAATTCCAGCGTCTGGGTGGACGTATCCCCCGTGGCGTCTTGATGGTGGGTCAGCCCGGTACCGGTAAGACCCTGTTGGCCAAAGCCATTGCCGGCGAGGCCAAAGTGCCATTCTTCTCTATTTCCGGTTCAGACTTCGTGGAAATGTTTGTCGGTGTCGGTGCCTCCCGGGTACGCGACATGTTCGATCAGGCCAAGAAGCAGTCGCCCTGCATCATCTTTATCGACGAGATCGATGCCGTGGGTCGTCACCGTGGCGCTGGCCTGGGTGGCGGGCACGATGAGCGTGAGCAGACCCTGAACCAGTTGCTGGTGGAAATGGATGGCTTTGAAGGTAACGATGGCGTGATCGTCATGGCTGCCACCAACCGTCCCGACGTACTGGATCCGGCCTTGCTGCGCCCCGGCCGTTTTGACCGTCAGGTGGTAGTGGGTCTGCCGGATATCCGTGGCCGGGAACAAATCCTCAAGGTACATATGCGCAAGGTGCCCATTGACGATCGCGTCAAGGCCAGTGTTATCGCCCGTGGTACCCCTGGTTTCTCCGGTGCCGATCTGGCTAATCTGGTGAACGAGGCATCTCTGTTTGCCGCCCGTGCCAACAAGCGCCTGGTGACCATGGAGGAATTCGAAAAAGCCAAGGACAAGATCATGATGGGCGCCGAGCGCAAGTCCATGGTCATGTCGGAAAAAGAACGCCTCAACACGGCCTACCATGAATCCGGCCATGCCATTGTTGGTCGCCTGGTGCCGGATCATGACCCGGTCTACAAGGTCAGCATTATTCCTCGCGGTCGAGCTCTCGGTGTCACCATGTTCCTGCCCGAGGAAGATCGCTACAGCATGAGCAAGCAGTCAATCCTCAGCCAGATTTGCAGTCTCTACGGTGGTCGAATTGCCGAAGAGATGACCCTGGGCAAAGAGGGTGTGACAACTGGCGCCTCCAACGACATTCAGCGAGCCACTGAAATGGCACGCAATATGGTCACCAAGTGGGGCCTGTCGGATGAGTTGGGTCCCTTGCAGTACTCCGAGGATGAAGGCGAAGTCTTTCTGGGTCGCTCGGCCGGAAGCCAGACCAAGTCTGTCTCAAGCGACACCGCCAAGGCGATCGACCGTGAGGTGCGCAAGATCATCGATGACTGCTATGCCAGGGCCAAGGAAATTCTTGAGACCAACCGTGACAAGCTGGAACTCATGAAAGATGCCCTGATGGAATACGAGACCATCGATACCGATCAGATCGATGACATCATGGCGGGCAAAAAGCCTCGTCCTCCTGCTGACTGGACCGACCGCAGCGACAACAACTCCGGAACCGGTGCTGTGAATTCAGAACAGGACAGCAAAGAAAGCAAGGACAGCAAGTCCGACAGCTCAGGCAAGATTGGTGGCCCGGCGGGCGAGCACTAGAAGCCCGCCGCTTCATGGTCCACCTTGTCTGAAGACATGTCTTTTACCCTGAAAGCCGGAGCGCGGCAGATTGACCTGTCGCGTCCGGTTTGCATGGGCATACTCAATACCACTCCCGATTCTTTCTCAGATGGCGCGCAGCTGGCCCGGGCCGGCTGCGAGCGATTTGCCGTGGATGTCAACCTGGCCCTTGCCAGAGCCGAAACCATGCTGGCCGAGGGTGCTGTGTTTGTAGACATTGGCGGGGAGTCCACGCGTCCGGGGGCAGAGCCGGTGTCTGTGGATGAAGAACTGAGTCGGGTTATTCCGGTGGTGGAAGCCATTCACCGAAACCTCGATATTTGTATTTCAGTGGATACCAGCAACCCGACCGTCATGCGTGAGGCTGTGGCGGCTGGCGCAGAACTGATCAACGATGTCAGGGCTCTGACCCGTGATGATGCCCTGCAAACAGCGGCTGAGAGCAGGGCAGCAATCTGCCTGATGCATATGCAGGGCCAGCCACAAACCATGCAGCAGAATGTGCGTTACAGCGATGTGGTGGCGGAAGTCCGGGATACCCTGCAGCAGCGTATTAAGGCCTGCCTTGACGCTGGTGTTGATAACAGCCGCCTGTTGGTCGATCCGGGTTTTGGCTTCGGCAAAACTGTGCAGCATAATTTTCAACTGTTAAAACAACTGTCCAGCTTGCGGTCCCTGGGGCTACCGCTACTGGTGGGGATGTCTCGCAAATCCATGATTGGGGCAGCAACCGGTCGCGACCTTGATCAGCGACTTGCCGGTTCCGTTGCTGCTGCCAGTCTCGCGCTACACAATGGCGCCCATGTCATCCGCAGCCATGACGTGGCTGCAACCATGGATGCAATTAGAGTACACTGCGCCTATCAGGACGCCTGATCCCGCCCGGCGGGTAGCTCCGAAAAAACAGGCAGGACAAAACCTATGTCAGCAAACCAAAAACAATACTTCGGTACCGATGGTATTCGCGGTACCGTGGGCAAGGCGCCCATTACTCCGGATTTCATGCTCAAACTGGGCTGGGCCGCCGGTCGGGTATTTGCTGAGCAGGGCAATGGCCGCAATAAAATACTGATTGGCAAGGACACGCGCATTTCCGGCTATATGTTCGAGGCGGCGCTGGAGGCTGGTGTGACCGCAGCCGGTGTCGACATTATTCTGAGTGGCCCCATGCCAACCCCGGCTATTGCCTACCTGACCCGAACTCTGAGGGCTCAGGCCGGTATTGTTATCAGTGCTTCCCACAATGCCTTTCAGGATAACGGTATCAAGTTCTTTGCCGGTGACGGCACCAAGCTGCCCGATGAAGTTGAATTAGCCATCGAGCAGCAGCTGCAGAAAAATGTGTCAACTGTCGCCTCCCAGGATTTGGGAAAGGCCTCGAGAATTACCGATGCGGCTGGTCGCTATATCGAATTTTGCAAATCCACTGTTGGTTCAAACCTGAAATTCAATGGTTTGAAAATCGTGGTGGATTGTGCCCATGGATCAACTTATCACATCGCTCCGGCGGTATTTGAAGAGTTGGGTGCGCGGGTCAAGGCCATTGGTGTTTCACCCGATGGCCTGAATATCAATCTGGACAGCGGCTCCACATCCCCCGAGGCACTGGCCCGGGCAGTGCTGGAGGAGAAGGCAGATCTGGGTATCGCCTTCGATGGTGACGGCGATCGGGTGATCATGGTGGACCACCAGGGCAATATCGTCGATGGAGATGAGATTCTGTATATCATTGCCCGTGACAGGCGTCGCCAGAATATTGATTTCGGCGGTGTGGTGGGTACCGCCATGAGTAATCTCGGTCTGGAACTGGCACTGGATGCCCTGGATATTCCATTTGCCCGGGCCAAGGTTGGCGATCGCTATGTCATGGCCCAGATGCTGAAGCGTCAATGGCGGCTGGGGGGAGAGTCTTCCGGCCATATCATCTGTCTGGATAGCACCTCCACTGGCGACGGAATCGTCTCGGCCCTGCAGGCCCTGGCGGCATTATCCAATAGCGATCAGACCCTGGCCGAGTTGCGCGGCAAGATGCAGAAATTGCCCCAGTCCATGGTGAATGTGAAAATTGCGGAAAAAGTCGACCTTGGCAAGAACGAAGCCGTTCAGTCTGCGGTAGCTGACGTGGAATCGACTCTGGGGGACAATGGCCGGGTACTGCTCAGACCTTCCGGCACCGAACCGGTGGTACGGGTAATGGTGGAAGGCGAGGACCGGGAGACCGTGGATCGCCTGGCCAATGAGCTCTCGGAACTGGTAGCCGCAGAATTGGCCAATCCGGCCTCCTGAGGCCCCGCTGGCCGGGGCAATCCGGTGTTTATTGCATCACCCCAACAACTTGGTTAGTATTGGCGCCCGTTTTGTCCGGGCCCCAGGTAGAGCCACAAACTCTGGTTGAGCCATTAGGTCGAACCAATAGACAGTATTCATGCGACCCAGTCTGATTATCGGCAATTGGAAAATGCACGGCTCGCTTGATTCCGTCAGGCAGCTGCTGACCGCTATCCTCGCCCAATCCGAAAGCATGGCGAGTTCGACCCGAATTGGTGTTTGTCCAAGTTTTGTGCACCTGCCCCTGGCCCGGGAGATACTGTCTGGCAGTTCCGTAAGCCTGGGTGCCCAGAACGCCCATGCCGAAGAGCAGGGCGCCTATACCGGTGAAGTGGCTGCCGGCATGTTGGCGGAAATGGGGCTGGACTACGTGCTCGTAGGACACTCCGAGCGACGTCAGCTGTTTGCCGAGTCCGATGCTGAGGTGGCGGCCAAGTTTCTGGCCGTACAGAAACATGGCATGCAGCCGGTACTCTGCCTGGGTGAATCCCTGGCTGAGCGTGAAAAAGGTATTAGCAGCGAGGTTGTGCTGGGACAGTTGAATGCAGTCATTGAAGCGGCGGGTATCGAAGCATTTGCCCGGGCCGTTATTGCTTATGAGCCGGTTTGGGCCATAGGCACCGGGAAGACAGCAAGCCCGGAGCAGGCACAGGAAATTCATGCCGCAATTCGCCAGCGACTGGCGGAAAAAGATGCTGAGATAGCCGCCAATACCCTGCTTCTTTATGGGGGCAGTGTTAAAAGCGGCAATGCTGTAGAGTTGTTCAGCCAGGCGGATATCGACGGTGGCCTGGTAGGTGGCGCTTCACTTGCAGCGGATGAATTCATTGCCATTTGTAATAGTGCGGACTGAAGAATTATGGAAACCCTAGTTGTAGTAGTGCATGTCATTGTCGCCGTGGCCATTGTTGGCCTGGTCCTGTTGCAGCAGGGCAAGGGCGCAGACGCGGGCGCCTCTTTTGGTGCCGGTGCATCCCAAACCGTGTTTGGTTCATCCGGCAGCGGTAATTTTCTGGTCAAGGCGACCACGATCGCCGCGACAATTTTTTTCGTGACCAGCCTGTCACTGGCGATTTTCGCCCGCAGCCAGGCCGGCGGCAGCATGACCCAGGGCCAACCTGTGGTCAATGAGGCGCTGTTGCAGGAAGCCAACAACGCCCAATCAGATGTCCCGGACCTGGGCGACCAGGCCCCGACAACTGACCAGAACGACGTACCAGCTTTGCCAGGTAGTGACAATTAATTAAAAGTCACGAAAGGAATTTGCCGAAGTGGTGGGGACTCCCCAGGACAGGTGCTCCGGCCCAGAACCTTTGGTTGGCTAGTAAGCAAATTGCTGTTGCAGAATTGATCGAAGCCGGAACTGATCGGCTGAAAGAATAGAAAGTTTTAACAGAGTCATGCCGAAGTGGTGGAATTGGTAGACACGCTATCTTGAGGGATCGTAGTTTATCGAAGCCTGGATTTTCTCGGCTGGAACTATAGAAAGAGTTAAACAGAATTATGCCGAAGTGGTGGAATTGGTAGACACGCTATCTTGAGGGATCGTAGTTTATCGAAGCCTGGTTCGAATCGGCGGGAAGAATAGAAAGTATCTAAAAGAGTTATGCCGAAGTGGTGGAATTGGTAGACACGCTATCTTGAGGGGGTAGTGAGCCTAGCTCGTGCCGGTTCAAGTCCGGCCTTCGGCACCATATTCAGAAAGAAGCGCGCATGCCTCAGCGCGGACAGCCCAACCGAGGCCCCACCGGCTAGTGAGCCCAGCTCGTGCCGGTTCAAGTCCGGCCTTCGGCACCA
>JALEHB010000271.1 GCA_022763285.1 Pseudomonadales bacterium
AGACCAACAACACCGAGGGTCTTGCCGGCGATCTCGGAACCCTTGAAGCGCTTCTTTTCCTGCTCCATGAGTTTGTTCATGGCGTCATAGTCATCGTCAGCCGATTGCGAGGCGGCAAAGTCGATGCCCGGGATAATGCCGCGGGAGGCCAGCAACATACCGCAGAGCACCAGTTCCTTGACCGCATTGGCATTGGCACCGGGGGTGTTGAAGACGACAATGCCCTTGTCGGTACAATCGGCCACAGGCACATTGTTTACCCCGGCACCGGCCCGGGCTATGGCGCGGATATTATCGCTCAGGCTGGACTGGTCCAGTTTGTGGCTGCGCAGCAGAATGGCATCAGGATTGTCCAGTTCGGGGCCAACCTCAAACCGGGTCTCATCGAAGCGGTCCAGTCCGAGTTTGGAGATGGTGTTGAAAGTCTGGATCCTGTGCATAGTGTCTCTTCCTTATTTTTGACGTACTGTTTCAAGGCGCTGGCTGATTTTGGGCATACAGCGAGGCCTTCACGAACCGGCAATGCGTGAGCAGGTCAGGGACCCTGGGGCTTTAGACGTACATTTACCGAGAGGCTGGCAGCCCGGAAAAGGCCGGCAGTCTGAAAAGTCGATGGTTTTCAAAGCGGGCAATTATGTCGTGAATCTGAAGGAAACTCCAGCCGCAATTGGCTGCTGCTGGGGTCTGCTCAATCATCGCGTTATGATGCAGCAATTGTGAGACAGGAGGCCGCAGTGCAAGGCACAGCAGGACAGAAAATTGCCATTCCCACCAGCCGTGTGGCGGTGTTCCGGATTCTGGGGCATAACCCCGGGCCCATGACCGGGCCTGGTACCAACAGCTACCTGATCGACGGGCAAAAGCGCTGCCTGATCGACCCTGGTCCCGCTGATGAGGCCCAGCTGCAGTGCTTTGTGCAGGCACTTCAGGGGCAGAATCTGGATTATATTCTGGTTACCCACACTCATCGTGACCATTCGCCAGGTGCTGCGGCGCTGAAGCGGGCTACCGGTGCGCAACTGGTCGGCATGCTGCCGCCGGCGGAGGCCTCTGGTCAGGATCAAGGTTTTAATCCCGATCTTGCGCTTGCCGGCGGAGACAGTCTCGACTGCGGGGATTACCGGATTGATTTGCTGCACACGCCAGGGCATGTGTCCAATCATCTCTGTTATCTGCTGCGGGAAGAGAAACTGCTGTTCACCGGTGACCATGTGTTGCAGGGCACCACCCCGGTCATTCTACCACCGGATGGCGATATGAAAGATTATCTGGATTCGCTGCAGACTCTGCAGAGTCTGGATCTGGCCATGCTGGCACCGGGCCATGGCGAAGTGATGGGCCAACCGCAGCAGGAAATAGCGGCGCTGATCGCTCATCGCCTGCGCCGGGAAGCCAAAATAGTGGCGGCATTGCAAGACCTCGGGGCAACCGCCATGGATGACTTGCTGCTGGCGGTGTATGACGATGTAGCGGAGCATCTGCTGCCCTGGGCCCGCAAAACCCTGCTGGCCCATTTGCTGAAGCTGGAGCGGGATGGCCGGGCTCTGCGGCAGCAGCAGGACAGACAGGAAATCTGGCAGTTGCATGGGAACTGAAGAGGTAAAGGGCTGCCGCTGGTTTCTGTATATGCTGCGCTGTGCTGACGGCAGTCTCTATACCGGCATCAGTCTGGATGTCGAGCGGCGCCTGGCCGAACATCGGGGAGAGCGAGGGCCCGGCAGGGGCGCCAAGGCACTCAGGGGGCGCAATCCCCTGGAACTGGTATTGTCGGTCCCCTTGAGAAACAAATCCGAAGCCCTGAAACTGGAGTACAGAATCAAAAGACTGAACAAGTCTGACAAGGAAAAAATACTGCGTGGCAAACTCGATGTCCGCAGCCTGATGAAGCAAACGGAATAAACATGACAGAAGAAAATCAGCCACACAAAATTCCTGTGGGGATCAGCAGTTGTCTGTTGGGCGAACGGGTACGCTATGACGGCGGTCACAAGGGGCATTCCTATATTAGCCAGACTCTGGGGGAATACTTTCAATTCAGTGCCTTCTGCCCGGAAATGGCCATTGGTCTCGGTGTGCCACGCAAGCCCATTCGCCTGCAGAAAAAGGACAACAAGGAAATTCACTGTGTCGAGATCAATGACCAGGACCACGATTACACCGGCCAGCTTCAGGACTGCGCCGACAAGCAACAGCATTGGCAGCGAAAACTCTGCGGTTATATTCTGAAAAAGGATTCACCCAGCTGTGGCATGGAGCGGGTAAAAGTCTGGGATGAGGTGATGCCCAGTCGCGAAGGTGTGGGCGTGTTCGCCGGCAGGATGATGGAGAATCTGCCCTGGTTGCCGGTGGAAGAAGAAGGGCGGTTGGGAGATGCGGTACTGCGAGAGAATTTTATCCAGCGGGTGTTTGCCATGCGCAGATGGCATCAACTGGAGAGCGAAGGTATCACGGTGGGCAGTCTGGTGGATTTTCACGCCCGCCACAAACTGATCCTGATGAGCCGCGACCAGGTTTTGTACCGGGAACTGGGTCGTTTTGTGGCCGACACCAACAAGGATAATCTGCAGGAAAATATCGGCGAATATCTGCTGCGCTTCATGAGCCTGATGAAGATTCGTGCCACCCGCAAGAATCATGTCAATGTCCTGCAGCATATTCAGGGCTATCTGAAGAATCATCTTGATGGTGATGACAAGCAGGAAATGGTGCAGACCATCGACAAATACCGACAGGGCCAATTGCCCCTGATTGTGCCCATCACCTTGTTAAATCATCATTTCCGCAAATTTCCCAATGAGTATATTTCCAACTCCTTCTACATGGATCCCTATCCCGAAGAACTCTGTTTGCAAAATGCTATCTGAGTCTGGAACAAGCGGAGGTCAGCATGATTGAAGTGCAAGCTATTGACCATGTGGTGCTACGCACCAGCAAGCTGGATGAAATGCTGGTCTTTTACCGTGATTTTCTCGGATGTCCGCTGGAGCGGCAACTGGACCCGGAAGTGGGTCTGGTGCAATTGCGGGCCGGCAGTGGTCTGATTGATCTGGTTCCCGTCGACAGCGAACTGGGGCGTCTGGGTGGTGGCCCGCCACGGCAGGATGGCCGCAATGTGGATCATATCTGCCTGGCGATTTCTGCCGTGGACACGCAGGCCCTGCTGTCACATCTGGATGGGGCCGGGATCAGTCATCAGGGCTTTGCCGAGCGTTACGGCGCCCAGGGCTTTGGACCTTCGGTCTATATCAATGACCCGGAGGGCAATGTGGTGGAGTTGAAACTGCCGCCAACCGAGCCGGTCTAGCTGCTCTGGGACAGCGCTGCTTCCTGCTGTGCCGGTGCCACTTTAAAATTGGTGAAGCCATAGATCATGGCCACCACCGGGTTGATCAAGTTGAAGAAGCAATAGGGCAGATAGGCGAATGTCGCCACACCCAGCGTGCCGGCCATATAGGCGCCGCAGGTATTCCAGGGCACCAGAGGCGAGGTGACAGTGCCGGCATCTTCCAGGGTGCGCGACAGATTCTTCATGTCGAGATTGCGATTCTCATATTCCAGCTTGTACATCCTTCCCGGCAGAACTACGGCGATGTACTGATCCGAGGTGATGATGTTTGCGCCGATACAGGTGGCAATGGTGGTAGCAATGAGACTGCCGGTGCTGTGTACAAATGACAGGGCATAGGTCACCAGACAACGCAGCAGGCCGGTGTGATCCATCACGGCGCCAAACACCATGGCGCAGAGAATCAGCCAGACGGTATTGAGCATGGAGCTCATGCCGCCACGGGTCATCAGATCGTCCAGCGTGGCATTACCGCTGTCCAGCACGAAGCCGTCAAACAGGGTGTACCAGACGCCTTTGAACAAGGCGAAGAAGGCATTGGGCGCTTCCCCGGCCAGATTGAATATCGCCGGGCGCTGAAATATCAGTGCCAGGCCAACGCCAATAAAAGCGCCGGTCATGATGGTGGGAATCGGTGGCAATCGTTTGTTGGCCATCACCAGCAAGACGATCACCGGCAGTAACATGAGCGGGTTGAGAACAAAGTTCTCATCCAGCAACTGCATGGTAATGGCAAGGTTTTCAGCGTTGTCAGTCCCGTCGATATTGAAGCCGATGATGGCAAACAGGATCAGGGCGATAGTGATTGAGGGCAGGGTGGTCCAGACCATATGACCGATGTGAGTAAATAGATCGGTGCCGGCCACTGCCGGTGCCAGGTTGGTGGTCTCGGACAACGGCGACATCTTGTCGCCGAAGTAGGCGCCGGAAATAATAGCGCCAGCGGTAATCTCAACCGACAGGCCCAGTCCGGCGGCCGCGCCAATCAGGGCGATGCCGACGGTGCCGGCCACTGTCCAGGAACTACCGATACTCAGGGCAATCAGGGCGCAGATAATGCAGGTGGCCATGTAGAAAATAGCCGGGTCCAGAATCAGCAGGCTGTAGTAGATCATGGTGGGGACGGTGCCCGACATGATCCAGCTGCCGATCAGTAGTCCCACACTGAACAGAATCAGGATGGGTTTCATGGAGACCGTGATGCCGGTGACAATGCTTTCCTCGATTTCCGACCAGGTCTGTCCATTGCGCCAGCCGATCATCGCCGCCACGGCGGCGCCGAAACAGAGGGCTATCTGGTTGGGGCCATAGCTGGCATCCTCACCGAACAGAAACACCGACAGGGACAACAGGCAGATAAGGGCAGCCACAGGCAATAAGGCCTGCAATACAGTTGGCTGGACAGCGGATGAATCGCCATCAGTACTGGCTTCAGGGGACTGATTCATAAGGGCTCGGCAGAGTGCAAACAGACGGGTAGATACGGCATGGGCATCAAGAATATAGTTATTTCCATTGGCCTGTCTAATAGTTCGCCCAGTTCCAGGAAAAATTACGTTATAATGCTTGTTTGATTAATGATCAGCGTTTGACTTGCCAATGAACAAAGCCGAAACCCCCGCCATGACCATTCAGGACTATATGCAAACCCTGGGCAGCCAGGCCCGGGCTGCGTCCCGGGAGATTGCCCGAGCCGGTACGGCGCAGAAAAATGCCGCACTTCACGGTATCGCTGCGGCCCTGGATGCTTCCCGGGAGTCGCTGTTGGCGGCGAATGAACTTGACCTGCAGGCTGGCCGCGACAAGCAACTGGAAGCAGCGCTACTGGACCGGTTGGAACTGAATGATGCTCGTATCGATACCATGATCGAGGGGCTCAGGCAGGTGGCGGCGCTTGATGATCCGGTGGGTGCAGTCAGCGAGCTGAAATTTCGCCCCAGCGGCATTCAGGTTGGTCGCATGCGGGTGCCCCTGGGAGTCATCGGCATTATTTATGAATCCAGGCCCAATGTTACCTGCGAGGCCGCGAGTCTGTGTCTGAAGAGTGGCAATGCCACCATTTTGCGCGGCGGCTCCGAAGCCCTGCATTCAAATCAGGCCATTGCCGCCTGCATCGCCCAGGGTCTGGAGCAGGCCGGACTCAGCAAGCATGTGGTGCAGGTGCTGGATCGCACTGAGCGTGAGGCAGTGGGTGAGTTGATCACCATGCCGGAATTCGTCGATGTGATCGTGCCCCGCGGCGGCAAGGGGCTAATCGAGCGCATCAGCCGGGATGCCCGGGTACCGGTCATCAAGCACCTGGACGGTAATTGCCATCTGTACATCGACGACGACGCCGATGCGGGCAAGGCGGTCAAGGTGGCTGTCAACGCCAAGACCCAGCGCTATGGCACCTGCTGTACCCTGGAATCATTGTTGATTGCCGAATCCAGGGCAGCCGAGATTCTGCCGGAGCTGGCTGATAGTTATCGGCAGCACGGGGTAGAAATGCGCGGCTGCAAAAAAACTGCAGGCATCATCAACGATGTTGTTGCCGCCACGGAACAGGATTGGGAAACGGAATACCTGGCGCCTGTTATTTCCATCAAGGTCGTGTCAGGAATTGATGAGGCTATTGAGCACATCAATCGTTACAGCTCTCAACACACTGAATCCATCATCACGGAAAACTTCCCGAAGTCTCAACGCTTTCTGCGGGAAGTGGATTCCAGTTCAGTGATGGTCAATGCATCGACCCGTTTCGCCGATGGTTTCGAATATGGCCTGGGAGCGGAGATCGGAATTTCCACAGATAAACTTCATGCCCGCGGACCAGTGGGTCTGGAAGGTCTGACATCGCAGAAATATATCGTTTTAGGAGATGGCCACGTCAGACAGTGACGGGCAGGCTCGGTGTCTACGGGGGCATGTTTGACCCGGTCCACAACGGCCATATAGCGGCTGCACGGACTGCTGTTGCCGAGCTGGGGCTGGACAAACTGCTGCTGATTCCCTGTGCCAATCCCAACCACCGGGATCCGGCAACTGCTGACTCCCGCCAACGCCTGCAAATGCTGGAACTGGCCACGGCCGATTACCGCAGGCTGGAGGTGGATGACCGGGAAATTCGTCGCCAGGGCCTGTCTTACTCCGTGGACACTCTGGCGGAATTGCAGGAATCCGAAGACTGTGAGCAGCTGGTGTTTGTGCTCGGTATGGACTCATTCAATACCCTGACCCAATGGCACCAATGGCAATCCATTCTGGACCTTTGTCATTTGCTGGTACTGGGCAGGCAGCAGAGTGGGCCGGATGCAGATACTGCCCGGGCACTTGAACTGGACAAGCGGCGAGTCGAAACTGCCGATGAACTGTTTTCCCGAGCTGTTGGAAATATCCTGATGTTTGAGGATTTCAATGCCGCGGTTTCATCTACCGAAGTGCGCAGTGCGCTGCGCATGAATGAAGACACCAGTACCATGCTGAATGAAAAGGTTCAGCTTTATATAGAGGATAACCGGCTATACCGATAGCCCGGCAAACCGGAATGAAGGTAAGTAGTTTGAATAGTAAAAAACTGTCA
>JALEHB010000272.1 GCA_022763285.1 Pseudomonadales bacterium
CCTGGTATCTGGGCGTAACGACCATGGCGCTGCGCCGCAATGAGCGTAATCTGCGCCAGGCCAATATTCTGCAGGAAGCCTTCTTCGAAAAGAATCCTGAAATCATGTTCGTCAAGAATCTTGATGGCAGTTACACCCTGGCCAATGAGATGTGTCGGGACCTGTCCGGCTATCCGGATCGTGATTTCACCGCAGGCTCCGAAGAAGAAGTCTTTCCCAATGCCTCATCGGAAGTAGTCAGTCAGCAGGATATTCAGGTGATCCAGAGTGAAGAGGCCATGGAGTTCCATAGCCAATGGTCGCGGGATGGGGTCACTACGCACTATAAAACCCTCCGCTTTCCGATGTATGACGACGCTGGTGAGCTGGTGGCCATCGGCGGTATTGCCAATGACATCACTGATCAGGTTATGTCACGCCACGCCCTGCTGGAGAACGAGAGGCTGCTGCGCACCTTTATCGAGTCGGCGCCGGATGCCGTTCTGATTTCCGATGACCGGGGTCAGATCACGCTGGTGAATCGCCAGGCCGAACTGATTTTTGAATATGATCGCGAGGAAATGCTGCAACTGACCCTCTTCGACCTGGTGTCGGACCTCAACAGAACACGTCTCAATGAAACCATGGAAATGGCAGGGCGTGATGACAATGAGGTTTTCAGGGAGGCGATGGAGGCTGTCGGGCATGGCAAACGCAATCGCAATTTTCCGGTGGAGTTTTCTCTGGCACCGGTGAAAACCGAAGAGGGTTCACTGGTGATTTGCCTGCTCAGGGACAATAGCGAAAAAGCCTTGATGGAAACCCAGTTACGCCAGAGCCAGAAAATGGAGGCGGTGGGCAAGCTCACCGGCGGTATGGCACATGATTTTAATAACCTGCTCGGCATCATCATTGGTAATCTGGCCCTGGCCCTGAAGAAAAGCGGTGGCGACGAGCGCCTGGAGAAACGCATCAACACCTGCATGAAGGCCGCCAATCGGGGTGCGGAGTTAACCAAGCGCATGCTGGCCATCGCCAGGCGTCAGCCCCTGCAACCGAAACCGGTGTCGATCAATAGGGTCATTGAAGAGCTGTCCCTGATGTTGCCCCAGACCCTGGGTTCGGATATCGAAATGGAGTTGCAGCTGACGCCTGAGCTGCCAAATATTCTGGTGGATGAATCAGAGTTTGAGGGCATGCTGCTGAATCTGGCAATCAATTCCCGGGATGCCATGCCCGAGGGTGGCCGATTTTCCATTCGCACTTATCTGAAAGACAGGGAAGCGCTGCGCAAGATTCTGCCCCAGGCCCAGATCAAGAATGCCCGTTTTGTGCACATCATGGTCAAGGACAATGGTGAGGGTATGAGTGAAGAGGCCCTGAATCGCGCCTTCGAGCCCTTCTTCACTACCAAGGAAAAAGACAAGGGCACAGGGCTTGGCCTGGCCATGATCTACGGTTTTATCAAACAGTCCAAAGGTTTCATTGTGCTGGACAGCAAGCTGGGCAAGGGTACATCGGTGCATATCTACCTGCCGGTTCCTGAGGAACTCGCCATTGAAGGGGCCGACAGCAGAGCCGGTGGCCAGTCAGCCATCCCCGAAGGGCGCGATCGACTGGTACTGCTGGTGGACGATGAATACGAACTGCTGCAGATTGCGGAGGCCTACCTCGAGGAGATGGGCTTCCGGGTAGTCACCGCTACCAGTGGTCAACTGGCACTGGATAAACTGGCCAGCATGGAAGAGCCGGCACTGTTGCTCACTGACGTGGTGATGCCCGGCGGCATGAACGGTGTCAGCCTGGTACGACAGGTGCGGGAAAAGTATCCCACAATTCCGGTGTTATATGCCTCGGGCTATCCCTCCGGCATTATCGAGGAAAATGCCAAGACTGAAATGGATGCCCCCTTGATCAGCAAACCCTATACCTTCTCTGTCCTCGCCCAGGCCATCAGTGCCGTGCTCAAAGATCGCTGAATTCTGATTTCAAAAGTGAAATTGTGAACCAATTCACGGTTCTGTTGTTCGATGGCTTGTCTAATAGCAGGCTCCCGAACTGCGCTAGACCAATCCAGCACTGTTCAGGCATGCAGGATTTTTCCTGCAAACAGGCAGAATTCCTAAACCGGACAGTTCCAGCAGATGCCAGCGATGAAACCTGAACAGGCAGTTACTCCGGTAAAATCAAGGACATTTGGAAGTCTCATGCAAGCGGACGCAAATGGCAGGGCCAAAGAAATAAGCAGCACTGAAGAGATTGAGGCCATTCTCAATCTTGCCTGCAGCCATCGCTGGAATTTCAGCTATATGGTGGCGTCCGAGCGCCGTCAGTCTTCCCATACCACAGAGCTGGTGGCGGTAAATGCCCAGGCCGGCACCATTACTGTGGGCAGCGAAGTGAAATACTCGGGCCTGCAAGCACAGCAGAAGGTTGTGTTCCGCGCCCAGAGTGGTGGTATCAGCATTCAGTTCGAAACCGAGATGCTGGGTTCCGGGGGCAATGCCCTGTCCAACCGGCTGTTCTCCGAATGTCGCATCAAGATGCCGGAAGTCATCCGCTTCAATCAGCTGCGCAAGTCTATCCGGGTCGATTGCAATGATCTGGATGATATCCGCGTGACCCTGTTTGCCAATGCCACCCGCCTGCAGGGGTTGGTGGCAGACCTGTCTACCACCGGTACCAAGATCCGGTTTAGCGGCAATCTCACTTATCAGTTCAAGCAAAGCCGCATGGTGACTGACTGTCGCCTGCGTCTGCCGGACGATTCGGTGCTGGAAGCCCGCGTCAAAGTGTTGGGATTCTTCTACGACAAAGAACAGGACATCTCCTATCTACGCTGCTATTTCCTGGAAATCCGCGAAGACAATGAATTGAAGCTGGCGGACCTGATCCAGGCGGCCCTGATTGCCAAACCCCAGCCCGTCGTACATTTCTGACGATTTCTCCCGTTTCTGTCCCGGCCTGTCAATTCCCCGCAATTTTGCTGTAGTATGCTGCCCCGAATGAAAGCAGCAGAGCCCGACATGGGTCTGTCTTCACTCAATATCCAGCTTTCTGCAGTCGTTATACACAAGCATGAAACACAATCTTTCCACAGCCATTCTCCTTGTCGGCAGTCTGATGTTGCTGACTGCTTGCAGCAGCACCGATTTTGAAGGTGAACGCCCGGTCAGCGCCCAGTATTGCGACAATTTCATGATCTACGATATGTGTGCCCGGGATACCAATCGTGACGGTGAGGTAGATCTGGTCTATTTCACTGATACCAATGAAGTTTTCATGTATCGCGAGGGCCTGCGAAGAATTCCCCGTGATCTGGGGCGGCATCGCTGCGCCATGGAGATGGATCCGGAGCTGGTGGCCACCACCAGCCGCCTGTTCTACATCGATGAGCAGACCTCTTTTCTGGAGAAGCAGGATATCCGAGGCTCCATGATGATCAAATACATCGCCTACATGCCCCGGGTCACCGCCTGTAATATGCGTGCCGAGCAGGAGCAGCAGGAAGCCGAGAGCTAGCATAAAGCTCGTAAAAACAGTGCCTTGCAAGATTTCCCTGGTGCCACTGAAGGGCTGATCCTTGCAATTTGTCACAGCAGCAATAGTGGCGCTCCACTATAATTTGCCGACATAGACAGGGCTCTGTCTGAAAACAGGGGCCCGATAATAAAACTACAGCAAGGTGCGGCTGCTGGCCGCCAGATGCCCGTCAGGAAAAATCCCATGAAAAACCCACGCTTTGCCGGAACCGGCAACTACCGTAGAGCTACGCGCGGACTGGCCCTGAGCCTGGCCATCGCCCTGGGCAGCTCCGCCCAGGCCCAGGAAAATGTCGGTGACGATTCAACCATCGTCTATCCGGCGTCCTATTTCACCGAATACGCGCCGGTTACCGCCATGGACATGATCAACCGCATTCCCGGCATGAATATCTCCGGTGGCAATGGCGGTGGCAATGCCAGCCGCGGAGGTCGCGGACTGGGTGGCGGCGGGGGTGGTACCCAGGTCATCATCAACGGCAAGCGTACGGCGGGCAAGAACAACAATACCCGGGCGGTCCTGGATCGCATCACTGCTGATCAGGTGGACTATATCGAGATTATTCGGGGTACCGGCGGTGATCTGGATGTTCGCGGCAGCACCCAGGTGGCGAATATCGTCCTGTTCGAAGCGCAGGCCAGCAGTTCCATTTCCTACGAAGTGAACGCTGACTACTATCATGACGGTGAGTACCAACCCGGCGGTTCTCTGAGCTATAGCGGTCAGTCGGGCGCTCTGGGTTATATCATTAATGCCTCGGCAGAGCCTCGCTATGACCATAATGTGTCCTGGGAAGAAAGTGTGCTGGGTGATTTTTCACCCAATGACACCATCGCCGAGGAGCGCATTCGTGAGCAGACTTCCTATGAGTTTTCTACCAATCTCAACTATGAGTTCAGCGAACGTACCAGTGCGCGATTCAATGCCCTCTATGCCCAGAATGACAATCCCACCTCGGTGCAGCGCTTTACCACCGACCTGGCCAGTGTCAGCGATGATCTGACCATAGAGCGTGAAGCCATTCCCGGTGAGCGCAGTAACTGGGAAATTGGTGGCGATATTGAATACCGTTTCGACAATGGTGCCCGTTTCAAGCTGTTGGCCATTGCCAATGAAAACGATGAGGCCAGCACCCGTGAACGCTTTGATGTCTACAGTGATGGCAGCGAAGAGAAAAACCTGTTTCTGGACTCATCCAATGTAATTACCGAGCGCATCCTGCGCAGTTCCTACACCATGAATCTCGGTGCCGCACACGATATCGAGTTCGGTGCCGAAGCTGCCCGTACCGAATTAAACTCGGCGCTGATGTTGGGGCTGCAGGATGCCAGTGGTACCCCCGCCGCCAGTCACGGCGGCCTGGTGCCCCAGGACGTCTCCAATGCCAACACCACGGTTGAGGAAATGCGCTACGAGCCCTTCGCGATTCACAACTGGCGTATTAATCCGCGTATGTCTCTGGAGAGCTCGCTGGTTTATGAGTACTCGGAAATCGAACAGCAGGGTGATTTCAATCAGACCCGGGATTTCACTTACTTCAAGCCCAAGTTCGATTACCGATTTGATGTCACGCCACAGATCCAGTTGCGCATGCTGGTGGAAAAGACAGTTCGCCAGATCAATTTTGTCGACTTCGTGGCAGTGACCGACAATGATGACGATGATTCCAATACCCTGGCTGGCAACCGCAATCTGCGTCCCGACTACTGGTGGAATTACAATTTCAATGCCGAATACCGCCTGCCGGATGATATTGGTGTCATTAGTGCCAATCTCTACAAGCACCATCACAAGGATTTCCGTCAGCGCATCGATGTATCTACTGAGGACGAACTGGCTTCAGCGGTGGGCAATATTGGCAGCGGTGATATGTGGGTAGCCGATCTTCGCACCAGCACCCGCATGAAATTCATTAACATGCCCAATTTGCTGGTGACCACTCGTACCCAATTGCGTACATCAGAAGTTCGGGACCCCTTCCTGGGAATCGATCGCAGCTTTGATAATTTTGAGCGCGGTCGTTTTGAGTTCGGTTTTCGCCATGATATTCCGCGTTGGCGTCTGAACTACGGCTTCAATTTCAATAACCGTTTTGACGGCAACTACACCCGCTATGACATCGTCGACCTGGAAACAGATGTGGGTGATCCCTGGACCAGTGCCTTTGTGGAATTTATTGCCATGGGCAATACCACTTTCCGTTTTGATGTGCGCAATATTGCCGAAGGCGTGAACTGCCGCGAGCGTTATCGCTACGACGGTCATATCCGTGACCAGATTCTGGAAGAGTATGAAAAGCGCTGTTCAGGTTCCGGCCGGGTGATGACCTTCCGCATGAGCGGTACTTTCTAGACAGCAGTGATTACTTGCCAGTGGCCGGTGCCTGATCGGGCGCCGGTCGCATCGGTATCCTGAATCCATGGGTGCCGTAATGGGTGACCTGGATGGAATCGGTGATATGGGCGTCGAAACCCAGACGCTTCAGTTCCCGGCACAGCCAGTAATCCTCGGACAGATACACGCCGTCCACCACACCCACCTGAAACACGTCATACATTTCCATCTCGTCGACATTTTCCTGGCTGTCATAGCCATGACGGTTACGGTAAACCTTGCCAGCCGCTTTGGCGTCTTCCACCAGAGCCACCACTGCCTGTTTCGACAGTAGCATGACCGCTGTGGCCAAATAGCGAGTGGTATAGAGGTGGGGTGCAACTTCCTCTTTGAGACCGGACGAGTTCAGTCGGGGCCGGCCATCCGGGCCGTAAGCCTTGGCGGGTACTGCGGCACCCACTACATCCTTGCGGTAATCCAGCAATCGTTTCAGGCCCGCTGCCGGAAGATGGATGTCTGCGTCCAGAAACAGCAGATGGCTGAACTGATCACGCTGATGATAGAAATAGGACAGTACAGTATTGCGCGCCCGGGTTATCAGGCTTTCATTGCCTATGGAGGCCAGGGAAAAATCCAGCCCTTTCTTCTGGTATTCCAGCAGGCTGTTCAGATAATCGAGATGCACCATACCGCCATAGGCTGGCGTGCCGATCAATAAGCGCATTGCAGGGCCCTTGGGTGATTTCTATTGAGCCCTGTTATACGTGAATTGGCCGGGAGGGTAAACGTCTGGCAATTTTGACAAGGCTGACGACTGGTTCATAATGAATCCTAAATTGCGCGAGGGGGAACATATGAGCATTGCCAAGCAAAGACCACAACAAACTGGCCTGGCCATGGTGCTGGCCTTGATGCTGAGCAGTCTGGGCCATGCCCAGGCCCAGCTGGATACCCAGATTGCGGACCGGGCTGCGGCCGTCGAGGACAAGGTCATTGCCTGGCGCCGGGATATTCATCAACATCCTGAATTGAGTAATCGTGAGTTCCGCACTGCCGCGCTGGTGGCAGAGCATCTGCGCAGCCTGGGGCTGGAGGTGGAAACCGAAATCGCCTATACCGGGGTGGTAGCTACTCTGGTGGGCGGCCGGCCGGGGCCAGTGGTGGCCCTGCGAGCCGACATGGATGCCTTGCCGGTAGTGGAGCAGACAGATTATCCGTTTCGCTCTGAAGTGCGCACTACCTATAACGGCCAGGATGTGGGAGTCATGCATGCCTGTGGCCATGATACCCATGTGGCCATACTGATGGGCGCGGCAGAGGTGCTGGCCTCCATGCGCGAGGATATTCCCGGCAGTATCAAGTTTATTTTTCAGCCTGCCGAAGAAGGCGCGCCACCGGAAGAAGGGGGTGGTGCCAGAATGATGGTGGATGAGGGGGTGTTGTTGAACCCGGATGTGGAAGCAATCTTTGGTCTGCACATCAGTCAGAGCTATGCCGTGGGTGAAGTTGGCTTTCGTTCTCTGGGCATGATGGCCAGCGCCGAGCGCTTTGATATTACCGTCAATGGCCGTCAGACCCATGCCGCCCGACCCTGGGCCGGGGTCGACCCCATTGTTGTCAGTTCCCAGATTGTCATGGGCCTGCAGACCATCATCAGTCGTCAGACCGATGTCACGCGGGCGCCGGCGGTCATCACCGTGGGCACCATCGATGGTGGAGTGCGAAACAATATTATTCCCGATTCCGCTACCATGACCGGCACCATCCGCACTTTCGACCCGGACATGCGTGAGCTGATTCACCAGCGTATGCAGCGCACGGTGACCAGTATTGCCGAAAGTGCCGGCGCCGGTGCAGAGCTGACTATTTATCCGGGTGTGCCGGTGACGTTTAATGATGCTGAGCTTACCCGGCAGATGGCGCCCACCCTGGAGCGCATCTATGGTGCCGGGAATATCTTTGAGGCGCCTCGTATTACCGGAGCCGAGGATTTCTCCTTCTATCAGGAAGAGGTGCCGGGCTTTTTCTTCTTTATCGGTGGCCGGCCGGTGGATGTGCCAGCCTCCGAGGCCATCCCCAATCATTCGCCGCGCTTCTATATCGATGAGGATTCGCTGTTGCCTGCGGTGCGGGCCATGAGCAGCCTGGCTCTGGACTATCTGAGCGCTCGCTGAGGGCACGTAAGCGGGGCAGGCAAGCGTGACGGATTGGCTGCCCTGCGCTACGAAAGATGTTGTAAGTTATTGTAATTAAAAAATAAATCTCTTTTGCTCGCGATCCAGGTCGATTCCGCTGTGACCTGTTTCAATAAATCACTCAATTCCCCCCAGCTTCTGGTCGTAGAAACTCTAACCCCTGTTTCTCGAGCAGAGCTGGCCTATGCTACCGACAATTACATTTCGCTCGCAGATCGCAATCCTGATGGTTGCGGCGTGCTTGCTGTCGGTGATTATTCCCAGCGGTGTAGCACTGAGTCATATCCGGGACCTGGATATCGATCGCAGCGCAGCAGAATTTGAAGGCACGATCAATGTTGAAGCAGCGCTACTGACCTCCAAATTCAATCGTCTGCTTAATGACGTGCGCATTATTTCCAACCTGCCCCCGTTTCAGGGCATTGCCCGCAGTCTGCATAATCGAGGTATCGATCCCGTGGACGGCTCGACACTGGCAATGTGGAAGGACCGTTTGCAGACAATTTTTGCCTCCGCCATGCAGCAGCGTGAGTTCTATACCCAGGTGCGACTGATTGGAGATGCCGACAATGGTCGAGAACTTGTGCGTGTCGATCAATCCGCTGAGGGCTTGTCGGTAGCGTCAGAGAAGCAACTGCAGAACAAGGCTGACGAATTCTATTTCCAGGATACCCGCCATCTTGAACAAGGCGAGATCTACCTGTCGCCCATTACCCTGAATCGTGAACACGGTGAAGTAGACTTCGGGACTGTTCCCACAATTCGGGCGATCACGCCAATTTTCCACGAATCTGGCCAGCGCCTGGGTGTGTTTGTGATCAATGTTGATATCGAAGCCATGCTGAAGGATCAACTGCGTACATCCGCATTACAGTACGATACCTATATCGTGGGCCCTGAAGGGGTTGTTGCCTGGTTTGAGAAAAGCTCAGGCCAGGTGCACTTCCGCATGGATGCCGAAAACGCCACGCTGGCCCGCTATGTGCAACTGGCATCCTTTGGGCCCGAGCGTTACACAACCCTAACAGCTGCTGAAAATGGGCATGACATTGTGGCTTTCGTAAAACGCCTGGAACTGGGAAGCGCCGACAACTCTCTGCGCCTTAACCTGATGCAGCTTACCACCATGGAGAATGCCAACCAGGCAGCGAACCGGGCGCAACAAAATTATCTGACCAGTAGTCTGTCGGCAGTCCTGTTGGTGCTCTTGTTGGTCCTGGTCAGTGCGCGTTATATCACTCATCCCCTGAAGGCTCTGCGCAATGGCATTCTGGAATGGGGCAATGATTACTCGACCCTCAACTTGCCGACAGATCGGGATGATGAAGTGGGCGAAATCGCCCGCTCATTTACTTCAGTAGTAAATGAGTTCGTCAAAGCCAGAGAGTCTGAGCAGAAAACCTTTTCCAGGATGTCTGCTGCGGTGGACTTTTCCATAGAGGGCTTGCTCACAATCGATGGTAAGGGCCAGATTCTTGGTATCAACAAATCAGCATGCGAGATTCTGGAGATTGATACCGAAAGGGCCATGCGCACAGACATTCGGGTGCTATTGCCAGCACTGTTCTCCTTTTCGGAGGCGAAGCAGGGCAGTCACTGTGAGCTGCAATTACAGTCTGGGGCATTGCTTGCAGAATGGCGCGGGGGAGATGGCCGCCAGAAACATGTGGAAATGAGCGTCTCCGAGTTTGAGTCCAGTGAAGGCTGCTTTTACTGGATTGCCCTGCGGGATATCAGTGAGCGTCTCGAGCAGGAAGCTGCCCTGAAACAGGCATTGGACGAGTTGCACCAGTCCAATGAAGAACTGAACGATTTTGCCTATATCGCCTCCCATGACCTGCGGGAACCGCTGCGTGGCATTCAGATTCATGCCCAGACCCTGGGCAGAAAGTTGCCGGCTGATGTGCCGGAGGACGTGACACGCAAGGTCAATCGCATTGGTGAACTGGCGGAACGCATGCAGCATCTGGTGACCGATCTGCTGCAGTTGTCCAGGCTCAATGGTATTCAGGCCAATGAAAACACCGTGGACCTGAACAAGATTCTGGAGGAAGTGCGGCAGAACCACGCCCAGCTTCTTGAGGAAAAATCCGCGCGCCTGGTTGTGCAGGAAAACTTGCCCAGTGTGCGTGGCGATTACAGCTATCTCTTATCGATATTTCAGAATTTGATTGTCAACGGCATCAAATACAATGAATCGGATTACCCGGAGATTCTGGTTGCCTATCTGGGCGAATACAGCCATGAGGGCAAGCAGTATCAGCATGTTTTCTCGGTGGCCGACAATGGCATCGGCATTGATCCGGAATTCCATGATTCGGTATTCCGGATATTCAAGCGTTTGAATAATGAAAATGCTTTTGGTTATGGAACCGGCGCGGGTCTCACCTTCGTCAAGAAAATCGTTGAGCGTTACGGTGGCGAAATCTGGCTTGAGAGTAAGCCGGGCGAGGGCAGCGAATTTTTATTCACTCTGGAGGTGGTAGGCAGTGAATTACAGATTTGATGAGTTTGCGGAACAGGCCGGCAGTATCCTGATCATTGAAGACAATGACGATGATTTCGAGAGTACCTGCGATGCTCTGCACAATGTTGACGGTTTCAATATCCCGGTGGAACGGGCCGAGAATGGCAGCGAGGCCATCGAGTTTCTGCGTCATCGCACCAGTAGCCCGGTACCGGAAAACATGAGCATCCCTCGTCTGATTCTCCTGGACCTGAATCTGCCGGCTATGGATGGTCATGGCGTGCTGATGCAGGTGAAGTCCAGCGCCCGAATGCGACAGATTCCGGTGGTGGTGTTTTCCAGCTCATCCAGTAGCGAGGATATCGACGCCTGTTATGCAGCCGGGGCCAATGCCTATGTGTGTAAACCCTCTACACTGGATGAACTGGATGTGATCATGCGCAACCTGGAAAAATTCTGGGTCGAAACCAACAAGCTTTCAGGTGAGCATTAATATGTCGGAACTTAAGATCAAGAATAATGACCAAACTCTGAATGTGTTGTTGGTGGATGATTCCATCGATGACCGGGAATACTTTCGCTATCTCATTGACGAGTCGGAAGATGTCCATTTCTGTGTCGAGGAAGCCACCAATGCCGACGACGCCCTGGATAAGTTGAGCTGTAAGCGCTTCGACTGCGTGGTGGTGGATTATAATATGCCGGGTCACAACGGCGTCTGGCTGGTACAACAGATGCAGCAGAAAGACTACGAGTCCGCCACAATTCTGCTGACCGGTGGCGGCAGTGAGCGCATTGCTGTTGAATCCATGAAGTCGGGCACACAGGACTACCTGAGCAAGACCGGCATCGATTCCCCCACACTTAGCCAGACGATTCTTGAAGCGGTCGAGAGCAAGTCCAGCCAATTGGAATTGTTGCGCCAGACACGCAAGGACGAGTTAACCGGGGTGGCGAACCGGCGTTCCCTGCTGTCCGCCCTGGACAAGGTTTGCTCGAGAGCACAGCGCTTCTCACGGGCTGCAGCGATTCTCTATATGGATCTCAATGGTTTCAAACCCATCAACGATACCTACGGCCACCAGGCCGGAGACGAAGCCCTGAAACAGTTTGCCCTGTGCCTGTCACAGGTGGCCCGTAACTACGACACGGTTGCGCGCATGGGGGGAGATGAGTTTGTGGTACTGCTGGATGAACTGGAAGGCGACGGCATGCTGGCTGCGATTCGCGTGGCCAAACGTATTCTGGACGACCTCAAGGCACTTGAGATTGAATACAACGGCAGCAAATTTCGCATCAGCAGCAGTATTGGTATCAGCCTGTTTCCCCAGCATACCTCGGATCCGGGCCAATTGATTGAGCTGGCAGACATGGCGATGTACACCGCCAAGAAATCCGGGGCTGGTTACTATCTGGCCGAGGAGCCCTGCTCTGACTTGTTGGTAACTGCGAAGGGTTTCGGCCCGGTTAACTAGGGCTTTCACTCAAGCCGACTGGCTTGCTGCGTCGACCGGCAAACAGCGGTGATTTTTTCACCCACATGTAAACACCGGTGGCGAACAAGCCAGCCATCAGCAGGCCGCTGAAGAAAACCAGCAGGCGCCCCGGCAGGCCCAGGGCATCGCCATTGTGGAGTGGAAACATCCAGGTGAGGAAGACATTGCCGGCGGGCAGTTCGCGGATATCCC
>JALEHB010000037.1 GCA_022763285.1 Pseudomonadales bacterium
CCGTCGAAGCTCTGGGCCCAGGCCAGGGTAATGAAGGGGCGTGATCGGGATTGAAAGGCTGCGCTGCGTTGGCGCAGCCAGTCTTCAATCTGCTGATTGAGGTTCGACGAGTTCACTGTCGGCGGTCGGAACAATCTGGCCGGGTACATTCAGCATATGATTCATGCGCCGGGCCTTGGTCAGCAGGTAGTGGGAGTTTTCCGGATGCACATCGGCGGGCAGGGCCACCCGGTCATTGACCTTGATACCATCGGCTTCAAGGGCAGTAATCTTGTCCGGGTTATTGGTGATCAGACGCACTGACTTCACCCCCAGCTCTTCGAGAATACGGGCGGCCAGTTCATAGCTTCGCTCATCGGCGCCATGACCCAGCATCAGATTGGCATCGACGGTGTCATGGCCCTCGTCCTGCAGATTATAGGCATGGATTTTCTCCAGCAGACCAATGCCACGGCCTTCCTGACGCAGATACACCAGTACGCCGCGGCCTTCCTGGGCAATCAGTTGCAGGGCATGGTCCAGTTGCTCGCCGCAGTCGCAGCGGCGCGAGCCGAATACATCACCAGTGAGGCATTCCGAATGGACCCGCACCAGCACATCGTCGCCGGTCAGATCCTCGCCCATGCAAAAGGCCAGATGGTCTTTTTCATCCTGGGTGTTGTTGTAATAAACCAGCCTGAACTCACCGTAATCGGTAGGTATGCGGGCACTGCTGACGCGTGTTACAGAAACATTGGACATAACGGCTCATCTTACGTTTTTGTCATAAAAGGGTAAAGCGGCGATCCGCAATTGAATTCAGGGTTAAAAATTATTTAGAGGAGTAAACAAAGATCTGGCCAGCGCAGTAGTCTCTACGGCGTCTGACCAGACCTTGCACTGGTCTTACTTTACTGACGAATACCTTCCAGTTCAAAGCGCAGGGCCACTTCGTCGCCCACCAGCCCATCGGCAACCCCGTAATCCATGCCCCAGCGACTGCGCAGCAGGGTGGTTTCGGCAGAAATACCCAGGGTTTCACGGCGGTGACCGAACGGGTATTCGGCACGCTTGTTGATGGTGACAGCCAGCTCTACCGGATGGGTCTGCCCCAACAGGGTCAGATCGCCCCGCAGCACCCCTTGATCGGCATTGTCGGCCGCGGGGACAAACTCAGTGGCTTCGAAGACGATGGTGGGATTACGGCGAGCATTGAGAAAATCCCGACCCCGAAGATGATCATCCCGGGCGTTGTGATTACTGAACACGCTGTCGGCCTGCACTTCCACCCGGCCGGAAAAGAATTCCCGGGTTTCCGGGTCATAACGAAAGCTGCCCTCCGCCTCCAGAAACATACCCAGTTGCTGCTGATAATCGATATGGGCTACGGCAAAAACAATGGAGAAATGCTCGGCATCGATCTGCCAATCTGCCGGCTCTGCCTTGACGGGACTTGCGAGCAGAACAGCGATGGCCAGCAAAACGAGCGGTGAATAACGGAATCGATTGATCATTCGTTGAATGACTGTCATAGGTCCTCCTGTAAGAATTCGTGAATGCCTATTGTGTGAAGCGCATTCGGGGCCGACCTCAGATGTGGCGACAATAGCCGGCACGTAATTGACTTATACGCCTGCCAGGCTGGCCCAGATCAAAGGGTATGGGATCGGCCTCTTATCAAGACCGGCTGCAAGCCAGGTTTATTGCCTGCTCTGCTTGCCCGGCTTGATCGCATCCTGCCCATGGCTTCAGCCAGACATTCAATCATCCGGCGGCAAGGCTAACAGGTCCATGTGTCCCACAATACACAAACCACTGGCTACATGTGCCTGCCTGAAGTTTTGCCAATCCTGCAGGGCCAGTTTGTCTATCTGTTCGTCATCGGCCACGGCGGCGGCAATACCATCGATCAATGCCGAGGCCAACAGACTGTCACCATCCTGACCGTTGTCACCGCCAAATTCCGTGCCGCCGATGGCGGCAGTGCTGTTGCGATTGATCTCATCATCCATCAGCCCCTTACCACCCAGGCGCCAGTGACTGCTGGCCAGTTCCACACTGTATCCTGCCCGGGTGCACAGTTCGGCCAGACAGGCGGTGGCCCCTGGTCCCAGGGCCTTGCCAAAGCCCTTGTCCCGTTGCTGGTCACGATTGAAAGCCGCCAGCACCTGATCATCCAGAGGATGCTCGGGCGAGAATTGAGTCGTGCCATCATAGTTCAGGGCCGAATAGAGGGCCGGTTGCTGGCCGTTGCTGCCCATGGCCTTGAGCAGGGCATCAAGAAACTCTGCCGAAACCAGATCAAACAGCGCCGAGGCAGTTATCATCTGTGCGCCTGCCAGTGGCAGAGAGTTCACCGCAGCCAGATCCTGTTGGCAGCCTTGCAGTGCCTGCAAGCTGCTATGGCGCCGGGCCGCCTCGGCCAACAGTTCTGCATCGGCATCCACCAGACGCCAGGCCCATTGATTGATATCCGCACAGGCCGCGAAGGCTCGCAGAGTGGAACCACTGCCACTGCCAAGATCTATGATACAGGGCCTGTCAACGCCGCCCTGCTGGACCAGCCAATCCCGGGCCCGCAGCAATAGCCCGTCATCCCGGGCACGGTGATCCGCCGTCTCGCGTAGATCCAGCCAGTCGAGACTGAAACCACTCATGGGTTTTCTCCCCTGCCTGAGTCCGGTCGCCAGGCTCGTATTTTCTGATACTCGTTATTCATTATTCGATTATTGTTATTCAACTAATCATCATCACGTACCAGTCTGTCCAGTTCTGTGGCCACCAGGGCAGCCGTATCTGACCAGGTGGGTAGTCGCCCCGCAGCGCGTCTGGCAGCCAGTTGATAATGCTGTCTGACGGCGCTGTCACTCAGCAATTCTCGCAGTGCCTCGGCCAGTGCCGCGCTGTCTTCCGGGCCCACCAGAATGCCGGCGGTGGAATCACCGTCCTGTAGCACATCCGGCACCGCCCCGGCCCGGCCCGCCACCACCGGCAGCCCCGCCGCCAGCGCTTCGGCAAACACCATGCCGTAACCTTCAAAGCGCGAGGGCAAGACAAACACATCGGCGCGTTGATACTCCGGCAACACATCACTGACGGCTCCGGCAAAACAAATGCGCGCCTCAAGACCCGCCGCTTCAACCTGGGCCCGCAGTCCCGCTGCCCACTGCGGTGCGAACTCATCACCACCCACCAGGCGGGCCTGCCAGGGCAAATCCGCAAGACTCGAAAGGGCCTTGATCAACACATCATGACCCTTGCGAGGAATCAGGGAAGCAATACAAAGCAGCAGTGGCGGCTCACCATTACAGGGCGCAAAGGAAACCGCCTCCGTACCCGGCAGCGCCACGCAAATTTTCTCTGCTGGCAAAGCAAACTGCGCCATGAGAATCCGTTTGGTATGGCCACTGGTCACAATCACCCCACGGCAACAGGCCAGGGCGGCGGTTTCACTGGCAATTAACTGCGCCTCCAAATCCGCACTCAGCCCCGCTTCCAGTCCCAGGGGATGATGACACAGGGCCACCAGTCGCAGTCGCTTTGCCTCTTTTTGGGCCAGTTTATCCAGCACCCCCAGAGCCAGGCCATCCACAAGCAATAGTGCCCCATCAGGCAAGGCTGCAACCCTCTCATCAATTTCGGCCAGGGCTTCGGGCTGCGGACTTGGTGCTACCGCAGGCAATGACAGCAAGTGCACAGTTATGCCCTGCCCCCTCAGGCCTTCAATCAGACGGCGGTCGTAATGATAGCCACCGGTGAGGGTATTGAGGTCGCCGGGGTAGGCGAAATAAACGCTGGGTTGAGCCATGACCTATCTGACCATATTCGCCGACAGGCGGCAAACCGTGGGCGACTCCAGCTTGCCGGCAGTGGCAATGCTGATCCAGCGTAGACTGGCGGGCGTTAGCACAAAGCAGCAACTTTTTGAAAACACCCTGTTCATGCCAGAGCGCACTCATGCCTGAAACCCGAATCAATCAACAACGCGCCCGCGCCGCTTTGCAAAGCCTGTTTGTGGGCGATGCCCTGGCCATGCCTGTGCACTGGTATTACAACCCCATGGATATCTACCGGCAGTTTCGCGGCGGTATCCAGAAAATGGAAGCGGCACCGACCCATCATCCTTCTTCCATCATGTCACTGCATTCCACCAGCCAGGGCGGCCGCAGTGGCGCCAGGGGAGGCAAACCGGGTCGGGAAATTGTTGGCGAGGTGATTCTCAAGGGGCGACGACAATACTGGGGCAAGGCCAATAGCCACTACCACCATGGCATGCAAGCCGGAGAGAACACCCTCAATGCCCACTGCGTGCGAGTGTTAATGCGTTGCCTGGCAGAGAACGGCGGCCACTATGACAAGGACAGCTTCCTCGCTGCCTATATCGAACTGATGACCGCCGAGCCTGCCCGTCATCCTGATACCTATGCCGAGTCCTGGCACCGGGGCTTCTTCGCCAATCTCGAAGCCGGCAAGCCAGCCGACCAATGCGGCGCCGTCACCCATGACACCGCTTCCATCGGCGGCCTGGTGAGTATCGCGCCCATAGTCATAGCCGAACGCCTGGCCGGGACCACTCTCGATGATGTACAGGCCATTTGCCATCAGCATTTATATCTGACTCATCCTGACGATTATCTGGCCAAGGTCTGCCGCGACTATGTGGGCTTGCTGGATGCTCTGCTGTTCAGGCAAGAAGGCGATGATCCGGCCACCCTGATCAGTACCTGGAGCAAACGCAGTATCAGCCTGCAGTTATCCGAGATCATGCCAAAGATTCACAACGACAATGACGTAGTGGGCAAGCTCTTCTCCTCGGCCTGCTACATCACTGACTCCTGGCCCAGTGTGCTCTATCTCGCCTACAAATACTGTCATGATCTGGAAGCGGGCCTGCTGTCCAATACCAATCTGGGTGGTGATAATGTTCACCGTGGTGCGGTGCTGGGGGTTATTCTGGGTCTGGCGATAGCTGGGACAAGTGACGCCTTATATGAACAACTCAAGGACAGACAAGAACTCGATGGAGAGATCACTGCGCTGATGGATGCAGTCGGCGCCTGAACCCCTTTGATAATGAAGCGAGCCTCAAAGCGGCCCATTCTTATTGATCGGATTGTGCTGTGTTGCTTTCGTCCGCTTTATCAGAAAAACGCTTTCTGACTATCGCAAGCAGACCAGTCAATACAATGTGGCCTGCTGTGGCAATTATCGCCACATCGATAAAGGTGGGCACGAACCAACTCACTGCCGTGTCGTAGACGAAGTTCCAGTTGGTGCCATTCGCGTCACGAAATATCCCGCCAGGATTCTCCAGCCAGTCCCACACCGTGAATATCGCCGCTGCCAGGGAGGCAAAAATAATCCCCATGATCGGACCGAATAACCAAAACTTTTTAAACATGGCTCTTTTCATCTGTTCTCTTGGCTGGACACGGCCTTCATACATTCAAGCTTAACAGCATACACACCCGCAGAACCATAAACTGATCCAGCACACAGGCAGCGACGTTGTAATAGCGAACTCTCTATTTCAAGGTACCCCATGACCATCTACCAACGCATTACGGCCGATCACAAACGTCATCGCGAGTTGCTGGACAAGATCGAATCCACTGAAGGAGACTCCAGAGATCGCCGTCAATGCTGGGAAGCCTTCTTCTACGATGTCAAAGCCCATGCCGCTGCCGAGGAAGAAACCCTCTACGCCAAACTGATCGCCACCGAAGACGGCCAGCCTGATGCACGGCACTCAGTGCACGAACATCAGGAGCTTGATCACATCATGGATGAACTGGACGAGATGGACATGTCCAGCCCCGGCTGGCTGCAGCGCTTCAAGACACTGAAGCACGACTACCTGCACCATATCGAAGAAGAGGAAGAAGACATTTTCAAGCGTGCCCGCCAGGAGATTGACTCGGCGGTGGCCGATAAACTGGCCGACAACTTCGAGCAGCGCAAGGACAAGGAACGCGAACTGGTAGACAAGAAGGCCGAAGAAGCCCTGGAACACTGAGGCTCCCGCGGCATCAGATCATGAGCGAACTATTGAAAGGGCACAACTAGTCCTCAGCAGCAAAGGCCGCCGCTTCGCGTACCGCCTCAATATCCTTGTCAAATTCCATGGCCTGCTCTGCCCGCCCCAGCGCCTCGCGCGCCATGGCGCGAGCCTGTTTCCTGATCTCCTCATTTTCACAATGGGTCAGGGAATTCAGTGCTTTCAACAGCCGCATCATCACTTCCACCGTGGCAGCCCCATCCCGGGCGATAGACCCGAAGGCATCGGTGAAAATATCTTCCGTACAAAGACTGTTCACCGCCAGGCGATCATAGAGCAGTTCCCGCTGCTCTTGCTCCGGCACCGGCTGACACCAGTTCACCAGCAGGCGTAGTAAGGTGCCAATGACATCGATGGCGGTGCCGGGATCATTCACTGCCGGCGACAGGGCCCGGCTGGCAATCTCGGAAAGGGTGATAAGACCAAAGCGCGGGTCGTCATCAAAAGTGCGATCGTGACCGATAACAAAAGCGGCGCGAATAGTAGCGAGAGCCTTGTCGTCCAGCTTGCTCTCATCACATTCGATCTCCGCCAGCACTTTGCCCGGTGAGATATAACTACCTGGCGTCGCCACCACCTGAATGCGGCAATCCAGCGCCTCTGCCGCCTCCTGCAACTCAGGCAGATCCACCCGCTGCAGATAACCCACTTCAACGCCCTGCACAGAACTTGTCTTGCCCAGGTCATCAAACCCGGCATGGGCACAGAGATTTGGCGCCCGGCGCCGGC
>JALEHB010000038.1 GCA_022763285.1 Pseudomonadales bacterium
AACAGTACCAGGTCGCCCTTTAAGGCAGTGCCGGACTTGCGCTTGTTACTACTCATGATCTCGGCTGCCTTGTGCCCATCAACGACCCAGGCCGAACCAGGGCCGCAGGCGGGTGCCCAGGCTGCTGCCGATGAAGGCCGCCACAAACCACAGCCAGCCATGCAGGCTGGTGGAGCTGATGCCGCCAAAATAGGCGCCAATATTGCAACCATAGGCAATGCGTGCGCCATAGCCCAGCAGGATGCCGCCCAGCAGAGCTGCCACAATGGAGCGGGCGGGAATGCGGAAACTGGGGGCAAACTTGCCCGCCAGGGCCGCCGCCAGCAGCGCCCCCAGCATGATGCCGATATTCATTACCGAGGTGATGTCATAAAGCAGGCTGCGCTGCAGGCTTTCGGCTGCCCCCGGCCGGCTCCAGTAGGCCCAGTGGGACACCTCAAAGCCAATCAATTCCAGAAACTGCGAGCCCCACAGGGCAAAGGCCGAGGTCACCCCCCAGGGCCGGCCCGCCAGCAGCAGGGTGGCAATATTCACTCCCGCCAGAGCCAGGGCACCTGCCAGCAGCGGCCAGGGGCCGCGCAAAAAGGTATAGGCCGACACGCCTTCACGGTCCGCCAGCAGGCTGCCGTGGCGACGTTTTTCCCAGGCGGCACTGGCCATGTAGACCCCGGCAAACAAGACCAGGCTGATGACAATCCCGCCCAGCACGCCAAAGCTGCGGGACAGGGCCACCGGCTCCAGGGCCGGCGCCTGTTGCCAACTGGCCCAGTGAAAGGAACCCAGCACCGAACCGGCAATAAAGGCCACCAGGGTAATCAACATACGCATATTGCCGCCGCCGGCGGTGAACAGGGTACCCGAGGCACAGCCACCACCCAGTTGCATGCCGATGCCAAACATGAAGGCGCCGATAATCACTCCCACACTGAGAGGCGCAACACTGCCACGCAGGCCCACACCACCAATTTCCCCCAGGGCTATCAGGGGAGTAAATACCAGTACGGTGACTCCCAACATGACCATCTGCGCCCGCAAGCCGGCGCTGCGCCCCGTGCTGACCACTTCCCGCCAGGCCGCCGTAAAGCCAAAGGCGGCGTGGTAGAGAATTACCCCGGCACTGAGGCCCACCAGGAACAGGGCGCCCTGGCGCCAGCCGATGGTGATGCTGAGATAGACCAGCAGCAGCCCGGCCAGGGTTAGGGCGGCGAAAATGGCGTTGCGATTATGACCCAGGCCACCAAGGACCGGGTTCCGGCTGAGGGTTTCAGTATTCATGGCATGTCCGTGGCGGCTTGCTGAGCGACTGCCGCTTGTTCTTGTGGTGATGGCTGATCAATAGCGGCACGAGGCCGACAGGGCTATTTTTTCGCAGCCAGCGCCAAAACACCAGCCCGGCGCAATAGCCGGGCCCGGGACAGGGTCGATCGGGGCTAAATCAGGGGGCAGAACCGAATTGAGACGGGTCTGTATTGGGAAATACCGGGCAGGGTCCTGGCAATACCCTAGCAATACCCGCTGGCCACACAGCTGCCGCTGGTGGTCCACTGGATGGGGGGCAGGTAGCCACCGGCGGTCAGGATATAGGTTTCCCCGGCCAGATCGGTGCCATCCGACTTCCAGGTAATAGTAATGGCGCCATCCACCACATTGATGCCATGGGTATTGGTGGCAGCGGCCACCGTGGGGGGAATGCCAAAGCTGCCAGAGTCGAAATCCGTCACCGCCGACACCCGGCCGGTACCACTGGCAACGATAATGGCCGAGCGCACCTCACCAATGGCCAGGATGGCCTCGGCAAAGCGGGCCTTGTTGCGATAGCTGCTATAGGCGGGCACTGCCACAGAGGCGAGAATGCCGATAATGGCCACCACCAGCATCAGCTCGATCAGGGTAAAACCCTGTTGTTTGGCATTGGATTTCATCATAAGGCGACTCCTGAGTCCGCTGCTGCCAGGCAGCGAGACAACGACAGGCTCCATACTAGGGATCAAAAAGGCAGAAAACTGTGTGTCAGGTCGCAGGCCTGACAGTAGCAATTGAGCAGTCTACCCGAATCGATTCGGCGCTACAGGTCTCCAGCGCAGGAAATTTCTTACAAACGGGAATTCTGGAATGGTATTACGACCAGATTTGGAAGTTTTTAGGGATTGGGGTAGGCTCACGAATATTAAGGGTACTAAACTTAGTGTGAGCGTTACATTTTTACGTTTGTGTTTTTGTGCAAAGTAGTTGTAAGCACTCTTGAACGGCCTCCATAAAAAAGACCGAGTAGAGTCATGATGAAAAAGCATCCGAACCTCCATAAGAAACTACACGCGCTTTACACCTTGCGGGTAAATCCTCAAATCCGATCCAATGTTGATCTGGCCCGGCAGCTTGGCGTTTCGAGGCAGGCTGTGAGTCGATGGTGTAAGGGTACTTCTACTACCCAGGGTGATTCCATTCCGGACTACCAGCTTGTTCCTTTCGCCAATGCGTTTGGCATAGATCCCTACTGGCTATGTACTGATCTGGAAGAGTTTGAAACCGCAATAAAGTCAAAATTAGTAGCCGAAAAAAGTGGACCGGTAATCAAGGAGCAGCAGATTTCAACAGCTACCTTGCCTATCACTGATCTGAATATTCTCGGTAGAAAATCAGAGCTCAGTTCATTAAATCATTTTTGGCAAAACCCAAGAACATTCCTGGTTCAAATAACCGGTTTTGGAGGGGTTGGTAAAAGCGCGTTGGTTAATAAGTGGCTGTCTGACCTGAGCGCAGAGAACTATCGATATGCCACCCGCGTTTATGCCTGGTCATTTCACTGGCAAGGCCACTCTTCAGACATGAAGTCATCGGGGGATTTCTTTATTGAGCATGCCTTGCAATGGTTTGGCGATGAAGATCCCTCAGCGGGCACCCCATGGGCCAAGGCCGTTCGTTTGGCAAAACTAATCCGAATGTACAGGACTATCCTGATTCTTGATGGCCTTGAACCGCTGCAGTACCCGCCTGGAAACAGAGCAGGAGAAATCGAAAATCCGGCAGTGGCATTGCTGATCAGAGAACTGGCCAGTGAAATTAATGGCCTGTGCATTGTCACTTCAAGACTTTCCATTACAGATCTGGAGCGCTTTCAGGATGGACGGGTTGAAACATACAACTTGGGCAATCTGAAAGATGATGAGGGTGTGCAACTTCTACGAAATTTGGGAATAAAAGGGGACAGGCGCGTCTGTACGCAGGCGGTAAAAAGCTACTCAGGACATCCTCTTAGTCTTTCATTATTAGCAGGCTATCTCACCGTGGTACATGGAGGGGATGTCAGGGAATTTCGGCAGTTACGATCTTTGCTCGATGAACGGCGCCATACAGACGACGTCGTTGGATTAATGCAGGTTTATCTGGGTTGGATCAAAAACAACGAAGCAGCGGAGATACTTTATATTGTTTCTTTGTTTGACCGCGCGGTTAATCTCAAAGATGTAAGGCGTTTTGCAGATATCGCGAATATACCGCTTCTTACTGAGCGATCCAGAGATTTCGGGCATGAAGACTGGCGCTACTGCATTGCTTTCTTGAAAGAAGCCAATCTCATTTCAGCTCATATTGTTGAAGGCGACCTGGTTCTGGATTGTCATCCTATAGTCAGAGATTTTGTGGCGAATCATTTAGAGAATAGTTCGCGCGATGATTGGGTCGAATCACATAGTGTGATTTTCGAGATGTTGCAAAAATCAGCAGAATCTGACCCGGATAGCATGCAAGAACTGGAGCCACTTTTTAGAGCGGTGATTCATGGAGCACAAGCATGTCGTTATGAGGAGGCGTTCGGTTTATATTTTGAGAAAATAAAAAAGAGACAGTTTTCAATATCAACAGAAGCTTCACATCATGCTGACCATACTTGTTTAAGAGCATTTTTCGAGAGGGAGTGGGATACGCCTTGCTCCAGGTTGCCGGAAGAGTCGCAAGTTTATTTGCTGTCATCAGCAGCTACAAACTTAATATATCTTGGGCACATTGAGGAAGCATTGGGCCCAAGCATGCGAAGTATCAGCTGGTTTAAAGAACATGGAATGTTGGAAGAGGCTGCATCTGCGGCAGCCCCGCTCGTATCAATGTTGATAGCTACAGGAGAATTAGATCAAGCAATCGATTTGATGGTGGACATGGAGGAGGCAATAGAGTTAACAGGTAATAAACTCATTAAAGCCGTCGCCAACAATTTTAAGGGATATGCGTACTACTTAATGGGAGACAACAATTCAGCTAGAGATTACTTTCAAATGTCAGAGGAGGTAATTACGAGATTGGCGCCATTGAGCTGTGAGAACTATGGAACGATAAGTTCATACTATTGCAAGTTTTTACTTGATACAGGAAGCCCACAGTTAGCACTGGAGCGAAGTTTGAAGACGTTTGCGTGGCGAAAAAGAAAAAGCTGGCAAGTGAATGTAGATACAACTTCAATGCTAGGAAGCGATTTGCTAGTACTAGGGCTTATTTTCATGCAGCTAGGCGATTACATCAACGCGAAAAAATACTTGAACATGCAAGTAAATTTGTTCAGGTCGGCTGATGAATGGTTGTATCTGCCTACAGGTTTGAATTCGAGGGCCAAATTCCTGATGCGAGTAGGGGAGTTTGACGCAGCGCTTTCTGATCTGGAGGAGGCTTTGGAAATTTCTGCAAAAACTGGAGCAAGTCTCGGTCAATGGGAAGCGTTGATAGAAAGGGCTCATCTGGAAAACATAAAGGGCAACAAGGAAGATGCAATTAAATTTCTCGATAGAGCGGAAGAAATGCCAGGTATGGGTTCATATAGATTCCGAGCAAATGAGATTGCTGAACTGAGACAGCAGCTTTCATGAGTTGGGCCAGCGCCACGCCAATTACAATTTGTTGCAACTAATCAATGATTTACGGCCACTGACCAGCCCATTTCCCGGGCCTGATATTGGACTTTGACCCATGGCAGGCTTATCCTTTAGGGACGTGATAAAGGGAGACCCTCCGGGACATCTGACAATGACTATAAAGCTTAAAAAAGCAATGAAATCAACGCTTTGCGTGGTTGTGGGCGCTGCCCTTTCCGCAAGCGTACAAGCCCAATCAGTACTGGAAGAGCGCTTTCCGGAACTGGCCCAACTCTACAATGCCTTCTATGTAACCCAGGCCCAGGCGCTGGACGCCGTTGCCGCCATCAACGCTGACCCGGCCCTGGCGGATGAGCGAATGGAGCTGATCGAGCACATGGAGATGATGGCCGAAATGGACATGCATTCCATGCACGGCGGTGGCATGGACATGGATATGGGCATGGACATGGGTGGCCCCTTCGGCGAGGCCGAAATGCAGGCGCGCATGGCCCTGGGCCAGACGGTGCGCGGCGACTATGAAGGCCCTGAGGCCGAGGCCGCCATCATGAGCATCGAAGCGGTGCCCAATCATGCCCGCATGGTGCTGCGCTGGGGCCGCATCTTTGAAGACAAGCTGTGGAATATCTGGGCCGATGACATGCTCAGCCTGGACGAGAAACGCGCTGCCACGGCCACTGCCATCGAGGAATATGAAACCGGCGATCCCCGCCATGCAGTGTCGGTGATTCCCAAGAATGCCGAACTGTATCTGAGCACTGACTATGCCGATGCCCTGGCCATGGGCTATCCCCGCATCAGCGGTTTGCTGTGGGCCAACCAGTGGCTGCAACTGGCTTCTCTGGAAGCCCTGATCCTGGGCGAGGTGGACTCGCAGTTTGCCGGTCGCGTGCCGGTCACGCTGGAGCGCTACCGCAACAAAGTGGGCTCCGACAGTGGCATGACCATGTTCCCGGCCCCCACCGAGATGCCCAGTGCTCCGGCCATTGCCCCCCAGCTTTACACCCAGGCCCCCGAGGCCGCGCGCATCATCGATAACCTGAACATGCTGGAAACCGCCATTGCCGATATTGTCGCCTACCCCAATCTGGATGAGGAGACGCGCACCGAGGCCATCATGACCACCATCAGCTACTTCACCTCCGATGAAGAGCAGAACACCGACGAGATGAACTATCTGCTGTCGGCCCTGCGCGGTGGTATCTACAACCAGGGCGGTCCCGCCATTGGCGAGTTGATGGGCTCCGAGCGTAACCGCTCCCGCGAGGCCATGGATATGATTCACACCATGATCATGTCTTCGCCGCAGTAAGCGACAGAAAGCATCAGGAAAGGCGAGTCCTGCGGGGCTCGCCTTTTTTATTGCCTGCCAGATTTATCCGCATCGGCATATGACTTGACAAGTCCGTCATTGGTGTCACACTACACATATGACACCATTCAAGCTTAATCCCCAATCCGGCCAGTCCATTTTCGATCAGGTGGTCTATGCCGCCACCAAGGCGATTCTGGCTGGCAGCCTCAAACCCGGTGATCCCTTTCCTTCGGTACGCAACCTGGCAAAGGATCTCAAAATTCATCCCAATACAGCCCACAAAGCGGTGCAGCATCTGATTCAGGAGCGCTGGCTGATCGCCAGTCCCGGGCGGGGCACTACCGTGGCAGAGCCGCCGGCGGCGCGACAAGGGGATCGACACAAATTGCTGGGTCAGGAAGTGGAACAACTGGTTGTTGAAGCACGCCGTGTGGGCGTCTCACTGGATGAGGTTCACCAGGCTATTGATGTGCAATGGCAGAGCCTGCAAAACCTGAAGGTGGTGAACAATGATTCTTGAAACAACAAATCTCTGCAAAAACTATCGCGGAGTACAGGTATTAAAAGATATTAATCTGCAAGTGCCAGAAGGTGCGGCCTTTGCCCTGGTGGGTACCAACGGTGCCGGCAAGACCACCACCATGCGCATTCTGGTGAATATTCTGCAACCTTCTCAAGGCAGCGCCAGAGTGCTTGGCTGCGACAGCCGGCAAATTTCCCCGCCTCTTTTCCAGCAAATCGGCTATGTATCGGAAAACCAGCAATTACCGGAACGGCTCAATATCGGCCAGTACTTCGATTATCTGCGTGGTCTGTACCCGAACTGGGACCGTGGTCTGGAAAACAGCTTGCGCAAACACATGCAACTGCCGCCCACCCGGCAACTGAGCAAGCTGTCACACGGCATGCGCATGAAGACTGTGCTTATTGCCGGGCTTGCCTTCCGGCCCAGATTATTGATTCTGGATGAGCCTTTGAGTGGCATGGATACCCTGACCCGGGATGAAGTAGTGGACGGACTGTTGGAGCAGGCTGATGAAACTACCATCCTGATTTCTTCGCATGAACTGTCGGAGATCGAATTTTTCACCAGCCATATTGCTTTCATGGATGACGGCATGCTGTCTTTCCAGGAATCCATTGAATCCCTGCGTGAACGTTTTCGGGAAGTACAAGTGACCTTGTCGGCCCAAAAGAACTGGCCCGCCTCAGCACCGGAAAACTGGTTGGCTCATGAGATTCAGGGGCATTCATTGCAGTTTACCGATACGGCTTTCACTGGCCGGGAAGTGTTGCAGGCGCAGTTGAACGAGCATTTCGGTGCGGTTCAGTTCGAAGTGTCGGCCATGAGCCTGCGGGAGATCAGCAAGGTGCTGATTCGTGAGGCGCGAAACTCAAGGATGGAGGCAGCAGCATGAAATTACCGGTCATCCTGGCGATGCTCAAAAAAGATTTTTTTGGCCTGCTACCACTGATACTGTTGTCGCTGGCCACCTTCCTGCTGGTGCCGGTAATCGCCAATCTTGACCTGGTTGGTATGGGGGGTGACCAGAGTTTCTGGGTATTCCTGCAGGCCAATATTTACTGGCTGGGTTTTGGACTCGGCTTGTTGTTGATGATCTCGGTGATTCAGCAGGATCCGGCCTCCAGCCTGACTCATGACTGGTTGACACGCCCGGTTTCCCGCCGGGAATGGCTCATGGCCAAACTTGTCTTTCTGCTGCTCTTCTTCCTTTTGCCAGTGCTGTTTTCGAGATTGATTATCAATCTGTCTGAGGCCATGCGTCCGGGACTGGCATTTGCCTATGCCCTGGGTATCGAGAGTATGGAGGCAACGCTGTTGCTGCCTTTGTTCCTGATGGCTGCATTGCTGGCGTCGAATTTGCGCCAATTGATCATGCTGATGGTGGGCGTGTTTTTCGTCTTTCTGCTGCCTGGCTGGAGTGCGACCCGGCCCATTTTGGCAGCGGCAGGTATTGAATTGGGGGGTGACTATGATGGCCTGATGTGGGTGCAGGCTGTGGTGGTTTTCACTGCTGGCCTGATTGGCGCCGGATTCGTTTTCTGGCTGCTGTATCATCGCCGTCAATCCCGTTCCGCCTATGTCGCTTTCTGGTCATCTGTGGCTGTGATGTTTCTGGCTGTCTATACGCCGCCCTGGCTCTACAACTGGGATCGTGAAATCGCATTAAATGCGGCACTGGTGAATACGGATAATGTCGAGCTGGAAGCGCAGATTTCTCTCAGCAAGGCGATGGCCTGTTTTCCAGCTGCCATCGTCGGTAATGTCAATGCCACGGATCAGGAGCTTCGGGTATTGGAACAAGCGGCATGGGTTCCCGAAGCTGCTGCCCTGGAGCCTGGTGCCATGACTTTTGTCAGCGCGATTCGCTACCGGGAAACTCTGACAGAGTGGTTCAGTCCTGCTGGCAGCAATCGTGAATACAGTGTGCCCTGGCGGCTGGACTGGATGCGCAGTCGGGCGAGATTTGCCGCCGAGACTCTCCCCGGTGAGGTTGAATTACAGTATTCCGGTACCGCATTGAATCGATATCAGCCGCTTTCTGCCACTGAGCGTAAATTCTGGACAGTGCCAGCCAATGTACTGGCGCAGCTAAAAGCAGACCCAAACCCGGAGCTGGTCATGCACTTCGATATAGCCTTGCTGAAACCCACGGCGTTTGAGTTGCCGGTGGATGGTCGGCGCCATGACTTTCCCGGCCTGGGTAGCTGCAAGGCGGAGATTGACGCAAATTCCAATCGCGTGGATATCGAATGTCTCAAACGCGGCGTGCAGCCAGATCTGGTTTCAGCCCAGTTCGTGGGTATGAACAGTACCCGGACAGACAGTTCCTTTCGCGCAAATTATACCCATGACTGGGTGCAAATGTTTGGGCGACATCGATATGAGTTGGCTCTCGAGATGCCCAGTCTTCTGGAGAACCCGGTGGTGATGATTAGCGCCTTTGAACTGCAGCGACTGGTTGAGAAGCAATTGCTGGTGCCCGGCATACTTGGCGACAGGCAAGCTGTCTGCCCATTGCCGGGGGAAGGAGACAGTGAGATTGAGCGGGCCTCCAGTTGGAGTGATAAATCTCCTCATGAGGTGAGTTATATTTCGGTGGAACCGGGTGTGCGGCTCGAGGTATTGGACTGGAGGCAGCAAGACAGACCGAATACACCAACCCTGCTCCTGCTGCCCGGCTTGGGTGCCACAGCGCATTCCTATGATGAGATAGCCCCTGAACTGGCACAGGAATACAACGTGGTGGCGCTAACCCGCCGTGGTACCGGTAGTTCCAGCAAACCGGACCGTGGCTATGGTATTGAGCGCCTGGCCCAGGATGTGTTGCGAACCATGGATGCCATGGAGATTCGGGAAGCCGTGCTGGTGGGCCATTCCTTTGGTGGCGAGGAGCTCAGTTACCTGGGTGCCAATCACCCGAGCCGTGTGACCGGATTGATTTATCTTGATGCAGCCTATGATCGAGTGTCAGTCAGTGGTGACGGCTATATGCGGCGGCAACGGGCATTAGGTAGCTTGCTGCCTCTGGAGCCTCTGATTCGACCAAGTGAGTTGGTTTCCTATGAAGCATTGCAAGACTATGCACGCCGTACTGGCCGAAATGCCAACATTCCGGAGGGGGAAGTTATTGCCAGCTATGATCTGGGCAGCGGCGAGATCAAGCACGATATGCGCTATCTGGATGCATTGATGCGCGGCATTGTGGCGCCCGACTACGCCAGTATTTCCGTTCCTGCTCTATCCTTGTATGCCATGGCAGGCTCGGCTGCAGACTTGATGGAGGGCTGGTTTGATCAAAATGACCCGGAGCTACTGGCAGTACTTGAAGAGTTGGTTGATATTGAGCAGCAGCGAAAATCTGCCGAGATTCAGAAATTCTCGCAAGAGATGAGCGATGCGCGAGTGGTGGTGCTGGAAGGTGCAGATCATTGGATCTTTTTGTCCCACGAACAAGATGTTCTGCGACTTATGCGAGAGTTCGTCGAGGGTCTTTAGACAGTTTCTCTGAAAATTATTGCGATCTGATAGGCTGGCGTGATACGGTCATTCCAGTATATCCGATCGGGTGTCCGGCCATGAATACACAATGGAATACATGGCTGGTGCTTTCTTTGATATTCCTGCCTCTGGTGAGCACCGCGCAGGATGCAGCATCGACTGAAGCCCGGTCTGCTCCCCCACAAAGCTCAGAAACCCCCTATGAGATTGTCGTCAACGGCGAAGTCAGTCGCGCGCGATTGCGGGAGTTGATCGTGGAGGTGGAAGAAGATTTCTTCGCCCGCTTCAATGAAATCAATGCTGATGATGACTACGATATCTTCTGTTACGAGTATGTGCCCACCATGTCCCACATCAAAAAGCGGGTGTGTGAACCAGCCTTCATGCTCAGGGCCCGGGGCCTGAATGCCTCGGAGACGACCTTTTTGCTGGGGCAGGGCGGTGTGGATACCAATAACGCTGCCCAACAGGCGGCCTTTGCCCATTCGCCCCGTTCTCTGCGCACCCATATGGCCAGCAACTATGAAACCCTGCAGGAAAAGCTCGAGGCCCACAATCGCAGCGATGCCGAATTCCGGCAGATCGGTCAGGCCCTGGCGGACTTGAAAAATCGCCTGGCCAATTACGGCGAGGAAGATGACTGAGCCGTCTGGCTGATCGTCCAGACTTTGATTACTGACTCAGGCTTCGGAATTACCCGGATACCGGGGATTCAGGGAATTGCTGATGGCCCCGTGCACGCCATTGATGGTGTCCCAGGTACTGCTGCCCGGTATGCGCTGGGCGGCGGCAATCAAAATCAGGGCGTAGAAATGGGTGAAGAAGCGATCCCAGGCGGCCAGCAAAGGGAATAGCAGCAGATAAATCAGCATCACCAGCAGGATAATTACCCCGCAATCGGCATAGCTGAAATGTTGGCCTCCGCCATCCTGTGCCTTGCCCAGGTCGCCGTAGTGCCGCAGGGGAATGGTCAGTAATAACAGTAGCAGGAACAGGGGCTGCACGGTGACCAGAGTCACCCCACTGGAAAACAGTGCCCCCAGCGCTTCGGCCAGTACCTGCCAGTAAAGCTGCCATGAAAAAGCCTGATCAAACTGCTGGATCTGTAGCTGGCTCTCTATCAGGGTGTGATAGAACAGCGTCCACCAGCTCTGGCCGGTGCTGCTGGCAATAAGCAGATACACCAGCGGGTAAAGAAACAGGCCAGCAAAGCGCCAGATGCCTTCTTTTGTGTTGTAGCATTGGGGCTGCTGAATAAAGCGCCAGCATAGCAGGGCCTGGCACAGGCCGATGTAGAAAATATTGTCAGTGCGGGTGAGCAGTGCCAGCAGAAACAGGGGCACAGCCCAGTCTGTCCGGCGCGCCTCCAGGAGCGCCAGGCTGCCGGCCAGCACCAGCAGATTGGCCAGATTGTTATGCACCAGACCCTGGCTCAGATCGGGAAGGCGGGCTGCAAAGGCAAATACCATAACCAGCAACAGGGCTTTGAAGGGACTGCAGTAGCGACTCAAAGTGCCATAGACAAGCAGCAGTATTGCCAGGGCCGGGAGCAGTGACAGCAGCAGCAATCCATCCACCGGATTGACGCCCAAAAGATGCAGGGTCCTGAGCGCGCCCACATACAGGGGTTTGCTCTGGTACATGGGCAGCTGGCTCCACAGGGCCTGGGGGTCGTGATAGATACCGGCGGCAAAGTCACCCGCCACCAGACCTTGAAACTGGGCTGGCGTGAGTTGCCCGGCTAGTAGCGAGTAGGTGGCTTCATGCAGGGCCAGCGGATCGCTGTGCTGGTTCAGCAGGGTGGCGGCCACATAGGGCACCACATCCCAGTAGTACCGGGGATCGCTGGCCACAAAGAGGCTGAACAGCAGTAAATAGGCCAGCAGCAGAACTTGGGCGGTCGTCGCAGTTTTCATGGCAGCACCAGGCCGGAAACGAAATCCCACAAAAACTGTAATAAAGTGGGAATAATTCCCACACACTATAGCATGGCCAGATACTTCGGGAAACTACCGGATTGGGCCATGCTGCGAAGCGTCAGCGGCCCAACCAAAAAAGCCCGGCAGGTTTCCCTGCCGGGCTTTTTGGTTTTAAGCGCGACTAAATAGTTCTAGTCGTTGGCACCTGCCATGGCCCGGGCTTCCCGTTCTGCACGTTCGGCCAGCAGTTGCTCATAGCCTTCGTCGTCCAGATGGGTTACCGCCAACCAGGCGTGGGTCATTTCATCACCGGTGCGGCTGCCGCCCATTACCCACTGATCGGGATCAGGGTTATTGGGGTTATTGGCAGTATTGTCATACCACTGTTTCAGAACCAGCACGGCGCCGGCAGGAAGCAGGGGAGCCACATCGGGCTCGTAGATATGACTGTGGTGCCAGGTGGCCGACCAGTTTGATATCTGGCTGATGGCTTCGGTGCGGCCGGTTTCAGGGTAGAAAATCTCCAGCGAGGCCGCATTCATGCGCAGATGGCCGTGGGGCTGGAAGCTGTCGATCCGTACCGGATGATCGAAGGTGTGGAAACCCTGGGTCATCTGATAGCCATTGGGCGGAATTACCAGATCACCCTGGGGGCTGATCTGGTACAGGGACAGGTCCTGCTTGTAGACATCATTGGTTTGCTCATAGTCGGCATCGTGGAACCACAGGCCGATTTCAACCACATTGTCCTCAATCATGGTGCCGGGAGCCGTGGCGCCTACACCACCCGGGAACATGTGAATGCTCCACTGGATCTGGGCGCCGGCGGGCAGGGTGCGGCACACCCCGTCTGGCACCATTTCACCCCATTTGCCCATGGCGTACTCGGTGAGCATGCCATAGCGTTCCAGCTCGCCGGTGACATCATCCGGCATATAGACACTGGAGTTGGCGTGGTGCACAACTGCTGCAGCGTCACCGCGGGGTTTCACCTGAACCGCCTTGATGCAGCGGGATTCGGTCATTTGCGGGTCAACGAACTCGTTGCTCCACAAATCGTTGCCGTTGGCGGGAATATCATAGGAGGATGAGGGAACAATCAGGTCAGGTTGGCCCAGTTCCGCGGCGAAATTCCAGTCGCTGGGATCTCTGAGATCCGGCGGTGGCAGGGCATTTTCGGCATCACCCATGGGAGCACCGTTATTTACCCAGGCGACAATCTTGTCGATCTCGTCCTGCTGCAGGCGCCAGTCACCAATGATGTCCTGAATGCCGATGTGCTGATCGTAGGCATAGGGGGGCATTTCCCGATTGGCTACTTTCAGCTGGATGAGCGGTGCCCAGGGGCGAACCTGGTCATAGCTCTGAAAGGCCATGGGGCCGATTCCACCGTCCTGATGGCACACCACGCAATTTTCATTGATGATGCGACCAATCTCTCCGTTGTAGACCAACTCGTCGTGTTCCTGGGCGAGCCCCTGTTGGACTCCCAGGACCAGGAGACTGGCCAGGCCGTACTTCGCAAGTTTCATGTTGTGCTCCTTTATAAGAGGTGTAATTGGACCAACAAACGATAAATCTTTTCCAAGCATCGCCTTCGAGTCTACTCCTGTGAATTCAGGGGCGAAAGGGTGCGGCAGACTTAATTCAGGATTTGAGGTTTTGTGGAGGTTTCAATGTAAGTGAGTACTTACATTTTGCTACATTTGCAGGGCTGGTGAGGGGCTGATCCGGCGCCATTTCGGCGAGCGAATGATCGCTTCTGTCAGTGTTCGGGTAATAAAAAAGGCCGACCGGGTTACCCCGATCGGCCTTGGTTCAGCTTATCGCTGGACTGGTGTCAGCCTTAGTCGCTGCCGGCCAGTGAACGCTGCTCGGCTTCTTCACGCTCGGCTACAAGCTTCTCGTAGCCTTCTTCGTCGAGGTGAGTCACAGCAATCCAGGCGTGGGACATTTCGTCACCAGTGCGGCTACCACCATACACCCACTGATCGGGATCGGGGTTGTTGGGGTTGTTGGCCGTGTTGTCATACCACTGCTTGATAACCAGTACTTCACCCGCAGCCAGCAGAGGCGCTACTTCAGGATCGTAGATATGGCTGTGGTGCCAGGTGGCCGACCAGTTGGAGATCTGGCTGACTGGCGTGGTACGACCGGTCTTGGGATCGAAGATTTCCAGGGCCGCTGCGTTCATACGCAGGTGACCGTGAGGCTGGAAGCTGTCGATACGAACCGGATGGTCGAAGCTGTGGAAGCCCTGGGTCATGGTGTAACCATGAGGGGGCACGATCAGGTTACCGTTCTCATAGCCTTCGCGCAGGGTGTAGAGACGCAGGTCCTGCTGGTAGATTTCTTCGCTCTCGGCGTAGTCCTCATCGTGGAACCACAGGCCGATTTCCACCACGTTGTCACGAATCATGCCGCCTTCGGCAGTCGCACCAACACCGCCCGGGAACATGTGAATGTCCCAGCGAACCAGTGAACCGGCGGGGAAGTTACGGCAAACGCCTTCCGGCATCAGCTCACCCCATTTGCCCATGGCGTATTCGGTCAGCTGACCCCACTGCTGCAACTCGCCCATGTCATCATAGACGTACACGTCGGAGTTGGCGTGGTGAACAACGGCACGGGCATCGCCGCGCGGCTTGACCTGCACTGCCTTGATGCAGCGGTCTTCAGTCAGACCCGGGTCAACGAACTCCTTGCTCCACAGGTCATTACCATTGGCGGGAATGTCATAGGGAGAAGAAGGGATAATCATGTCCGGCTGACCGAACTGAGCGGCAAAGTTCCACTCATCGGGATCCGGGAATTCAGGAGCCTGGGGGATCACGTCGGCCGGGCCGAGAGGTGCGCCCTGGTTTACCCAGTCAACGATGGTGTCGATTTCTTCCTGGGCCAGACGCCAGTCACCTTCCAGATCCTGGATACCGATGTGCTGGTCGTAGGCGTAAGGAGGCATTTCACGGTTAGCCACCTTCATTTGAATCAGAGGTGCCCAGGGACGGACCTGATCGTAGTTCTCGAACTGCATAGGGCCGATGCCGCCCTCACGGTGACAGACAACGCAATTCTCGTTCAGGATGTCGGCAACGTGAGTGTTATAGGTCACTTCTTCTTGTTGAGCTTGAGCTCCTGCAGTGAGGGCCAGCGCTACCGCGCCACCCAACAGGGCTCCAGACTTACGCACTGCTTTCATGTGATTCTCCTCAAGTGGGCTTTTATTGGGCATAAGTTGACAAAATACTAAGATTTTGGTCTTTACATGTCTATCTATTACGGTGATTTTTGACCCCAAGATGCAACAAATTGCAACAGCAAACCCGGTGCTTTCGGGCGCCGACAGGCCTGATTTGCTGCAAGTTGCGGGAATCCGGTGAAAAAAAACGGCCAACCTTTGGGGCCAGCCGTTTCTCTTCAGGTTCGTGACTTACTCAACCACTGTCACGCGCTGGTAGACATTGCTCCAGCAGCACTGGTCACCATTGGAGCTGTCCGGTGCTTCGTGGATGTCCACTTTGGTGTGGATGATGTAGTCGCCGGGCTCGGAGAAAGTGGCATAGACGCGGGCTACGCTTTCAGGGCCAGGGGTCATGACTTCATTGGCGTCGGGGAGCTGGAAGAAGGCGTAACGACGGTCATCTTCGTCGTAGGGATTTTCCGGCACGGCAGTGCTTTCATGACGCTCGAAAGTCACTTCACCGGGGCCTTGCCATTTGTTGAACTGCACGCCCATGTCCAGCGGTTCGCCAAAGCGGGGGTCGCTGGGATCACGCTCAGCGGGGTCATACACATTCACAGCCAGTTCAATCTGTTCACCAACTTCTACGGTACCACCGGGATAGTCAGCAATCTGGGCATACAGGCCGGCTACACGGGCGCCATCTTCACCAATGCCTACCAGTGGTTGCAGGGCGCCCTGGGGGCGTGGGCGGATGAAATCCAGCTCGTAGGCGGACACGCCTCGACGGCCAGGCACTTTCATAAAATCGGAATCGCCGGTGCGCAGATGCCACCAGACGTCATCTTCGGCTTCGGAGGCCGGGACGGTCACGGTAAAAATACCGGTACTGCGGCCGGGCGGAAAATGGGTCGGCTGCACACCACTGTATTTGGCTGGCTCGATGTAATTGTCTTCACCCAGGGCAATCTCAACCGGGACTTCGTTGCGATTGATGACTCCGAATGAATAGCTGGTGGTGCCGTCTTCGTTGGCTGTCCAGCCTTCGAATACCGGAATCACCGGCAGGCCTTCAGGAGGGGCGATGTTCAGGAAGCGGGGCTGACCCGACTGGCCGTAGACGCTGAAGGCAGCGGTTGTAAGCAGGCCGATCATCAGGGCAGCGAGTGTTCTATTAATTATTCGCATTGAATAGCTCTCCAAATACACGTTCGACAAATCATTATCCCATCAGATTGGTGAAGCCTGATCTGCAAAGCCTGATGGATTTTATAATTTTGAATAAGTCTCAAAAATTGCAGGTTGGCTAGGATAAACGGCAATTTTGCCCCCGTCCAGTTGCGGCGGCTGCTATTTGTGCCTTTATGTCGTTGTTTTTTTACAAAATGTTACATTGCCAGAGGCAGGCAAACAGGGCCCCGGAAAGCGGCTGGATACTGCGGCACCCGCAAGTGCCGAGAGTCTGCTATGCTTGCCCCGCTTCTTCCCTGACCGAGCCGGAAAATGCTTCTCCAGGGGCCGTAACACAGTTAGCTTTTTGTTTCATTGGCAGCCCATAAGGATAGTCAGCCCATGACCGACTCCGGATCATCCCGCTTGTATTACGGCTGGAAGATCGTTGCTGCGCTGTTGGTGGTGCTGACTTTCGCCAGTGGCCTGAGTTTTTATAATCATGCCATCTATCTGAACGCACTCTCCGCCAGCCCTTCCTTTTCGGTGAGTTCGGCCTCTCTGGCAGTGTCGGTGTTTTTTCTCAGCAGTGGTGTTGCCGGCCTGGTAATCGCGCGAGCGGTGCAGCGCTTTGATGTGCGGCTCAGCTTTACCGTGGGCGCGGTGCTTTGTTTTCTGGCCCTGTCTTCCCTGGCCTGGGTGAATGCAATCTGGCAACTGATGCTGGTCTATACCGTGTTTGGTGCCGGCTTTGCGGCCTCGGCCCTGCTGCCAGCCACCACCCTGATTACACGCTGGTTCCGGCGTCGCCGGGCCATGGCCTTGTCAGTGGCCTCCACCGGCCTGTCTCTGGGGGGTGTGGTGGTCACGCCCCTGAGTGCCCTGATGGTGGAAAATCTGGGTTTTGCCACCGCCGCGCCATTAATGGGAGTCATGTATTTACTGGGGGTGATTCCGGTGGCCTGGATCTGGCTGCGACCGGATCCTGCTGCTGTGGGTCTGGGTATCGATGGTGGCCCGATCGAGGTGGCGGACAGCGAGCCTGGCAATGATCAGGCCCGCAGTCATCATGATCAGGGCATTGCCTTTCGCGATGCCCTGCGCGGTCGCCTGTACTGGGGTATTGCCCTGGCCTATATCTTTCTGATGCTGGCCCAGGTGGGTGGTATCGCTCATCAATACGGTCTGGCCCGTGAGATTCTCAATGAAGCCCAGACCGCCGCGGCAGTGGCGATTCTGCCGGTGGCCAGTATCGTTGGCCGACTCATTGGCGGCTTTTTGGTGGAGCAGGTGTCTATTCGTTTGTTTGCCATCAGTATGATGGTGATGCAAGCGGTATCACTGAGCCTGTTATCCGGTGGCTTTAATATCTGGACCCTGTGTATCGGTCTGTTCTGTTTTGGTTCCAGCGTGGGTAATCTGCTGATGTTACAGCCCCTGTTGCTGGCAGAGGCTTTTGGTGTCAGGGATTACGCGCGTCTGTTTTCAGTCAGTAATCTCATGTCGTCCTGGGGTACTGCCCTGGGGCCGGCTCTGATGGGAGTAGCCTATACTGCCAGCGGCAATCAGTACGCCCTGGCTTATCTGGTGGCGGCCGGGGCCGGCCTGCTCGGCCTGGTCCTGTTTCTGGCCGGTGGCCCCTTGCATGGGGATCGTCAGGTCGCGACCTGACAACCAGACTGCATCACAGTTGTTGTTTGGGTTTGGCCAGGGGCAATGCTAGTCTGGCCACATTGTTTGTTGGGGGACATTCATGAAAAAACTGTTGCTGGTGATTCCGCTATTACTTGTCTTGCTGCTTGCCGGTCTGGCCGCCCTGGCCGGACTCACGCCGAGTTTTATTCTCTATGGTCCGGGCGTTGGCTCCGGCATTGGCTCGAAACTGCTCTGCAGTGCCGAGTATGTGATGGGCAATTCCCGGGAGCAGGCCTTCTCCGATCTGGTGCAGTACTCGCCCATCCTCAATGAACTGACTATCAGCTATGAGGAGGATCAGCAGGCGGTGCGTACCTCGCTGTACGGACTGGCGGAGAAAACAGCCAGCTATATTCCCGGTCTTGGCTGCGCGGTTGATTATGACTCACACCCCATGCGTGAGCAGATCAAGGTTCAGACTACTGAAACCAGTACCGCGCCCTGGCCGGCCGGCAACAGGGTGCAGAGCATCCGCGTGCCGATGCAGGCAGCGTTGCAGGACATGGTCGCCGAGGATAATCGCAATGACCTCAACACCCGGGCCTTGCTGGTGGTGCACCGTGGAGAAATCGTGGCCGAAGCCTATGCCCAGGAGGCTGACCCCGAAACGCCCCTGCTGGGCTGGTCCATGGCCAAGAGTCTGACAGCCATCATGCTGGGTAACCTGGAAATGCGTGGCCTGGTAGATCTTGAAGCGCAGGCCGGCTTTGCCCGGTGGCAGAACGATGAACGCAACGCCATTCGTATCCAGGATCTGCTCACCATGACCGACGGTCTGGATTTTTCCGAGGAATACAATCCCGGTGACGATGCCACCGCCATGTTGTTTACCGAACCGTCAATGTCTGACTATGTGCTGGAGCGGCCCCTGTTGCACGAGCCGGGCACTGTCTTTAACTACAGCTCCGGCACTGCCAATCTGCTGGGGCGCTTGCATCAGGACACCCTTGGTGGAGCCCAGGCGGCCTATGATGATTTCATGGATGCCATCTACAAACCCATGGCCTTCCAGAATGCGGTATTCGAAATGGATGCCAGCGGCGTGTTTGCCAGCAGTTCCTATTTCTATGCCTCGGCCCGTGACTGGGCGCGGATGGGGCAGCTGATGCTCAATGGTGGTGTGATCAACGGACAGCGCCTGCTTACTTCCGATTGGGTGCGGCGGGCCAGCTGCCCGAACGATTCCGATAATGATCGCGCCTACGGTTACCAGTGGTGGCTGAACCGTGGTAATGATCAACTGCGCCTGCCGGATCTGCCGGAAGACAGTTATTACGCCAACGGCAATCGCCAGCAACTGGTAATGGTCATTCCCTCCGCCGAGGCCGTTATCGTTCGCCTGGGCTGGACCTCCGGGCCTTATCCGGTGAATGACAACTTTGCCCACATTCTGCAAATGCTCAATTAGGCCCACCAACACACAGCCGCAACAGCCAGGCATTACCTGGCTGTAATGAGCCTGTCATGGGTACTGTTTAGAGTGGGCAGGCATGACAGCAGATGCTTTCGAGCCGGGCCTCGATACTGGAATTGATCCACAATTCACGCGCTATTTATGGCAATCACCCCGACTATCCTACTGCTAGCCCAATGACCCCTGGTTGAGCCAGATGCTGGTGGGCGCCATGGAGAACTTGCTGGGTCGCAGAAAGCTGGAAGCCATTTATTTTGCGCTCAAGGAATCGCGGCGGCCAGTCGCGGATTTTTTTGCTGCTGCCCTGAAGGCCGCGGATATCACCGTGAATTGTGATTGGCAGCAGTTGCGCTTGATTCCGCGCAGCGGGCCTCTGGTGTTTGTTGCCAATCATCCATATGGGCTGGTCGATGGCCTGGTATTGTGTGACCTGGCGCTTAAAGCACGTGGTGATATGCGCATCATGTTGCATTCCCTGCTGTGCCAGGATCGGCAATTCGCTGACTATTTCCTGCCCATTGACTTCACCGGCTCCAGACAGGCTGTTAAAACCAATATCCGTTCGAAGCAATTGGCGCGGGAGTATCTGCGACAGGATATTCCGCTGCTGATTTTCCCCTCTGGTATGGTTTCAACTGCAAACAGGGCAGGTTTTGGTGAGGTGAAAGACGGGGCCTGGACCACCTTCGCTGCCAAGATCATCCGGGAGGTCAGGGCCACAGTGATTCCCTGTTATTTTCATGGCCGTAACAGTCGGCCCTTTCACGTGCTGTCCCATATTGCCCAGCCCCTGCGTACGGCGCTGTTACTGCACGAGGCGGCCAATAAATTCGGGCAGCAGGTGAAGCTGGAAATAGGCGATCCACTGCCTTGGCAGGCAATGTCTCATTGCGGGGGCAGGGCAGAATTGACCAGGTTTCTGTATCAGCAGGTGCAGAAGCTGGCTGAAAATGGCGTGGAGATGGGCGCTACGGGCGCGGCGGCTTAAGGCGGGCGTCAGCCGGTGGCGACGCCTTTGTCAGACTTGCTTTCTGCCTTGGCGGTTTCTTTCAGATCGTTAATGACTTTCTGCATGGCCCGGTTGACCAGGGCGCCTTCGCTGACCACTTTTACTGTTCCCAGTTTCATTTCACGGGCCAGTCGGTTGCGGGTCAGTTCTGCCACCTTTTTGCCCTGTTTGTCGGCAAAAAAGAGCTTGTCGATGCTGTCGATTTTCGACACCAGGGCACAGCGCACTGTTTGCCCCAGAGTATTTCGAAATTCAATCCAAGTGCCAAGTGGCATTTTTTCTACCCGACGCAGATAGGGGTCTTCTCGCGGCAGCAGGGGAGGTTCCTTGCGTGCCAGGGGGCTGACGCCGGTCGGAGATTCCTGCGATTCCACTTCAGCCTTGTGGAAAGTATATTCCTGGATCTGCTTCAGCTGGCGCATGGCCTTGGTAATCTTGGTTTTCGAGGCGCCACCGATTTCCAGGGCCTTCTGCAGGTTATCCAGCAGGCGCGGATTGATGCGGTTGAAGCGATCCCGGTCACCTGCCTGCTTGTCTGCCTGCACAGTCCATAGCAGCACGTCGATGGTGTTCATGACTGCCTTCCAGGATTTGCCCTCCGGCCCTTCCTTGAGCACCAGCTTGACCAGGAAATTGTGCAGATGGGTGTCCAGCAAATTGCGAATGGCTGGGTCCAGATAGCCTTTGAGAACCCGCTCATTCACCTTCTGGGAAACATAGGCGTGCACATCATCCATGTTGGCGCCCAGGTTTTCGGCACTGTGTACCCGTTTTTCCAGAGAGGCATCGGTACCGGCCTGGCTGGAAGTGAAGGCCCGCAACTGGTCTGTCAAGCTCTGCAACAATTCGCGCTCCGGTTGCTCGGCAGCCATGAGCTGGCTAACCACGTCGCGCACCATGCCATAGCCCGGGTCATTATCCAGGTCATCGGTTTCGGTCCAGGCAACCCCGGCCAGTGCCAGTTCATTCAGCAGGGCGCGCCCGGGATGGTTCTCATCCTCGAAAAAGGCAGTATCGCCCAGTGCCACTTTCATGATGGAAATCTGGGTCCGGCCGATCAGTTCTTTCATCACCGTGGGCAGGCCCTTGTCATTCCAGATGGCCTGGTAAAGCATGGTGACCAGATTGATGACGTCACCGGATGCACGATCAATGCTGGCCTGGCTTGTTTGCAGATCTTCACTGATCGTCTGGCCAATTTGGCTGACACTGGAATCAGTTTCGCCGACAGTGCGCGGATCAACATCACTGCTCACCCGGGACTGAATATCACTCAGCATCGTCATGATCTGTTGCTGTTGCACCTGACGGGCGGCCGGGTCATTGTCCGCTTCGGCGCCGGGTATGACTGTGAGCAGCTCGTTGCCCACCTGTCGTTCAGCAAGATTCTTCACCAGGCTTTGCATCATGGCGAACATGTCGGCCTGACTGGGTCCGGCCGTCGGGGTCTGGCTGGCGGACGCGGGGCGCGATGGCGCAGCGGCAGGGGCTGCCGCGACTGCTGCCGCTGCTTCTGTCGGTGCTGGCGCTGCTTGTGGAGGTTTGCCGCGATTGGCTTGCTCCTGGGCCTCGGCTTCCTGCTTCGCCTTGAGTTCTGCTTCCAGTTGGGCCCTGGCCTGGGCGCGCTGGGTCTTGCGCCGTTCCCGTTCTTCGGCAGTGATGTCCAGGTTTGGCAGCACACCCAACTCCACCAGCACATCGTTTGCCTCTTCGAGAATCGACTCGTAGTTGGCGAACACGGTCTTGTTGAATTCCCGGTAGATAGTCAGCAGGTAATGGGCCTTCAGTCCCAGAGGACGGATCGCTTCGTTAAAACAATCACCGATTTGTTCCGGGTCCAGAGGGTTATTGGTTTCATTGATGCGAATATTGGGGAACATGGTTTCCAGACGCGTGAGCAGGCTCTTGGCGCCCTTGTACTCTCGGTCGCGCATCTGCTTGACCATACCCTCCATGGCGATCATCGCTTCCAGATAATCGTGGTCCACCAGAGACAGGTTGTCATAGTTGTCCGGTTCAATTTCGCTGTCTTTGACAACCAGGGTAGTCAGTTCATCGAAGTAGTTGTGCAGGTTCTGGGTAAAACGCTCGGCGATGCCCGGCGACTCCTCGGCGATGGGGGGCAGCTTGGCGCCGACAAAGCGCATGGCCTGCGCCTCGATCTGCAAGCGTGCATCGTCCAGCGCCTTGATCACCAACCGCGTCAATGAGCGAGTGGTGGCGAACTTGACCTTGTCCAGGTGTTCCTTCATGCCTGTGGGCTTCCGGCTCTACTGTCTAAATCTGCCATGATTTTAGTGGGAAACCGGGTGGCAGAGATACCGGCTTCCTTGATAGTTGATGATTGTAGCGAGAAATCTTCGCCAATTCATTGACACAATTGAGAAATCTACCACAACGTGGCCCGAAAATTTGCCTGTTTTTGAGGTTTGTAGCGGTAAATTGGCCAGATTACAGGCCAGAACGGGCTCAGGATTGCTGAAAAAGTTGCTTCCAGCGCTCGGGCTGACGGGTGACTTTGCCCTGGGAATCGGTCCAGATATGGCGGGTGGAGCCGGTCACCAGGCAAGCATCGGAGCTGGCATCGCGCACTTCGTAGGCGAAACTGAGACGCCGGGACAGGTTTTCCTCGAGCCAGGTGCGGATTCTCACCGTTTGCCCATAGCGCAGGCTGCCAGCATAGCGCAGCGCGACCTCGGTCACCGGCAGCTGAAACCCGGCTGCTTCCAGATCGGCATAGTCACTGCCCAACTCGCGCATGAAATGACTGCGCCCCTCTTCAAAATACACCAGATAATTGGCGTGATGAACCACGCCCATGGCATCGGTTTCGGCATAGCGCACCGGAAAACTGGTTTCACTGGAGAGAATTATGGGAGAGTCAGACATAGCCGGTAACCACAACAGAAATTGACCGGCATTATACCCGTTGCCACCACCGGACGCTCAAGCTGGCATGCGGAAAAGCCCGCATAAGGGCGCAAGGGTGGTTGTCAGACTGTTCCCATTGTGAGTTACTAGCAGCTTAATTCAGGCCAACACCCAGAGTGCAGCAGTAGTCACCATGCTAGATTTTCCAGAACCCCCGAAGAGTTACGGCTCGGTCTTTCTTGAAGAAACAGACAAACCCTTGCCGGAGAAAATTGATCCGCGCATGCGTTATGCCTTTTTCTCTACCATCGCCAAAGGGGGTAAGTCCCTGATCAAGTCCTGCAAGGATCTGCATCTGTCACGTTTCGTGTGCTACAAGACCCTGAAACCGGAATTTGCTGACGACGAGATCGAACAAAAACGCCTGATCAGGGAGGCCAGGGTGACAGCCATGCTGCAACATCCCAATACGGTGCCGACTTACGAATTGGGGCGCGATGGCCGTGGCAATCCCTATTTCACCATGAAACTGGTGCATGGCTATACCCTGCGGGAAATACTGGATTACCGCGACCGCTATGACCTGACTCAACTGGTGGAACTGATTCTGCAGGTGGGATACGCGCTGGAATATGCTCATACCCATGGTGTTGCCCACCGTGATATCAAGCCGGAAAACATCCTGGCCGGGCCCTATGGCGAAGTCCTGTTACTGGACTGGGGGCTGGCCAAGGTATGGAATCCTGACGGCAGCAGCACCGCCGACTCGCAAAGCAACAAGACCGTCGAGATCAAGGACATCAGTCTGACCGAGGCCGGCAAGGCCCAGGGCACGGCACATTATATGTCGCCGGAACAGATCGACCGGGACCCGGCTATCGATCATCGCACCGATATCTTCAGTCTCGGCGCGGTGCTCTATGAAATCCTTTGCGGCGAGACTCCAGCCCAGGGTGAAAAACTGCATGAGGTGATCAGCAGTGTGCAGAATGATGTGCCGGAACTGCCATCTCGCCTGACCAAACAGCGGGTACCCCAGTTATTGCAGGATGTGGCCATGCGTAGCCTGGAGAAAGACCCCGCCAGGCGCTATCAATCCATGGCGGAAGTTATTCTCCTGCTGCAGCAAGACTGGTGGCACGAGCTGGCTCCCGGAAACTGACTTCCCAGGGCTCGCTGACCATCGGCGTCAGGGAGGGCAGGGAATTGCCGCGCACCAGATAATCCACCGCCAGTTCACTACTGATTGCCCGCTGTTCATGGAAGGCCGGGCGAAAAGAGATCGTGCCCAGACGTTGTAGCGCCCTGCGGGTCAATGTCTGTCCTGCTTCACTTTCCTGCAAACTGATATCACTGGCAGTAATCAGACTGCGGGTGCGAATTCCGCCATTGCGCACGGTGGTTTTTCTGTGGGGGTCAACTGTCACAGTAGCGCTGACACGAGCCCAGTCCCGTTCCATGGCACCGCGCCAGTTTACTTGCTCAAGGTCCTGACTGTAGCCGGAAATATGACTGGCAGGCTCAATCAGGCTTAGCCGTTGCAGCAGAGAATCGCTGGTCTGACGACGCTCGGTAAAATTGTTTGCGGCCAGGGCCTCCTGCACAGACAGGGTCAACCTGGCTCTGGGAATAAGCACCGCCCGGGACAGGAACTGGCGCCGCTTGGCCGCGCTGATATCTGCCTGCTCCAGCAGGGCAATGGCCTTGCCATAGACAGCATCGAGATCGCTGTCGGGATCGAACAGGGCATGCCAGTCCGCGATGTGAAATTCTGCCAGTGCCAGGGCTTCCCGATCGAACTGCTTCGAGTCGCCAAGCAAGCCCCGTAGTTGTCTGAGCTGGCTGAGCCCGGCCCGATAGCGACGAGCAACTGCTTCTTCCTTGTCTTCCACCAGGTGCAGGCCGGGGCGAAGCTGGCGTAAGCGGTAACTTGTGTTACCACCAGTCAGAATTGCCCGGGCTTCCAGGAAATAGTTGTCAGCCAGGCTGTAAAGCATGTCTGCATAGAGTCGGGATTCATCCAGATTCTCGATCTGGGCAAAGATCACCGCCGTTTCGGCATACCAGGTTGACCTGATCAGGTGGTAAGCGTGATTTTCCTCGGCATCTTCGATGCTGCCGCGTTTGTAGATAGCAGACAGCCATAGCAGCCGCTGCAGCAAATCCTCGCTGTTGCCCTCAGGGCTAGCAGTCAACAGCTGCGAGTAATGCTCAAGTCGCTCCTGAATGGCGGGCCAGTCCTGGCGATACAGATCCACTTGCACCGCCAGTTGTTGCAGGTCGTACTGACTCGGGGTATCCAGGCCTTCATTGAAGCGCACAATCTGAATGGCATAGTCCACATTTTCCGCCGCTACTTCAAAACGGCTGGCTTCCATCTGGCTGTGAATCAGGCGCTGCAAGGCATCCAGCAATGCCATGTCATAGCGGCCATGGCGCTCGGCCAATTGATAGAGCCGTTCCTGCTGCTGAAACAGATCGCTTTCGGCAGCGGCATAGTCCATCTCTCCGGTCTTGGCAAGTGCCGAAGGCCAGACAAGCAGGCTGAACAAACTGGCGATTACAGAACAAGCGGTGGCAGAAAATATTTTCATAACGACACAAAGCCTCGCAAATCGAAGTACGACAAAATTCGGTACGCTTGCTTATTCTTATGACTGGGGCTCGCAGTGACGGCGGTCGTGGTAACCTTGCACTGATTTCCGGGCCCAGCGATTGCGTGGAATCAGATCAGAACGGATCAGCCCGTTCCTGATCAGCAATTTTGCAATTGCTGTGCCAGCTTCGCTGAACTGACCTGGCTACTCTGCCACAGGCAGATTACGGGAGTTTGACCAGAGGCTGGCAACAACAGCTTTGCCGGTTTGCGCTGATTCAGCGCAGCCGGGCCCGACACTTGCACCATCGGGGTGCCAACAGCCCCGGCTAACTCATTGACTAAAGGATGAGAATTATGAAAACAGCGTTTATCGGTCTGGGTGTGATGGGTTATCCCATGGCGGCCCACCTGCAAAAGGCAGGGCATGAGGTCTGTGTGTTCAACCGCACCATGAGCAAGGCTGAGAAGTGGGTTGATGAAAACGGGGGAGAACTGGCGCCTACCCCCGCTGAGGCCGCCAGAGACTGTGATGTAGTACTGGTCTGTGTCGGTAATGATGAGGACGTGCGTTCTGTGGTGCTGGGCGAGCAGGGGGCGCTGGCTGCCATGAGCCCGGGCTCGATTCTGGTGGATCACACAACCGCTTCCGCGGAACTGGCGAGGGACTTGCACAATGCCGCTGCCGAGCAGCAAGTGGGCTTTCTCGATGCGCCGGTTTCCGGTGGTCAGGCTGGTGCCGAAAATGGCGTCCTGACAGTGATGCTGGGGGGCAATCAATCCGACTATGACAAGCTTGGACCGGTGCTGGATTGTTATTCACGCTTTCACAAATTACTCGGGCCGGCAGGAAACGGCCAACTGGCAAAAATGGTCAATCAGATCTGCATCGCCGGGATTGTCCAGGGCCTGGCCGAGGGGCTCAACTTCGCGCTGCGCGCCGGGCTGGATGGCGAGGCCCTGATAGAAACCATCTCCAAGGGAGCGGCCGGCTCCTGGCAAATGGAAAACCGCTACAAGACCATGCTGGAAGACAAATACGACTTTGGTTTTGCCGTGGACTGGATGCGCAAGGACCTGGGTATCGCCCTGAAGGAAGCCAGCCGTAATGGTGCTGAATTACCGGTAGCCGGGCTGGTGGACAGTTTCTATGCCGAGGTGCAGGAAATGGGGGGCGGCCGCTGGGATACCTCCAGCCTGTTGACCCGCTACACCAGGCGCTAGGGGGCTCTGCCAATCGCCGCGAGCAGCAATCCGGCTGCCTCGCTTTCAGTTGATTATTCAGGTCTAACCATCTACTTTAGCGCTAGGCAAAGCTCACAAGCCAAGGTGCGTCATGACAATAAAAAAGTGCTTTGTATTTCCTGCACTTGCGGGATTTTCTCTGGTTTTTTCCCAGTCGCTTTTCGGGCAATCCGCCAGCAATAACTATGAGCTGCCCCGAACACAATGGGGGCAGCCTGATCTGCAGGGGGTCTGGAATTTTTCCTCCAATATCCCGATGCAGCGCCCCGAGCGCTATGGCAACCAGGAATTTCTGACCCGGGAACAGATCGAGGAGATGATAGCCCGCCAGGAGGCAGCAGCGGCGCGGGCCGAAGCGGCCGCCGCCCAACGGGTTGTGGATCCGGATGCGCCGCCGGTATCGGATAACCCCGGTGGCTATAATGATTTCTGGGTGGAGAGCGCCGGGATTGGCGATACAGTGCGAACCTCCCATATTGTCTATCCGCAAGACGGCCGATTGCCTGATGCTGTCGAAGGCGCGCCCTTCCAGCGGGGTGGTCTGGGCCCGGATATTCCCGGCCAGCGTCCGGTACGCTATGTAGTCGGTGGTATCGACAAGACCGGTCCGGAGGATCGGGGCCTGTCGGAGCGCTGCATCGTCGGCTTTAATTCCGGCCCGCCTTTTACGCCGAGTTTGTACAACAACAATATGCAGATCATCCAGAACCGGGACACCGCCGTGATCATGACCGAAATGATTCATGATGCCCGCATTGTGCCACTGTCGGACAAGCCACCCCTGGATGATGATATTCGCCTTTGGTCTGGCGATTCCCGCGGCTGGTGGGAAGGTGACAGCCTGGTGGTGGAAACCAGAAATTTCAACGGGCTGCGGCAGACCTTTGCCAGTCGTGGCAGTAACTACGACATGGTGTTGACGGAACGGTTCACCCGGACTGCCTATGACACTGTGGAATATGAATTCACTATTGATGATCCGGCGACATATACTGACCGGATCACTGCGATCGTGCCCATGACCAAGGTTGCGGGCCAGATCTACGAGTATGCTTGCCATGAAGGCAACTACGGCATGGTGAATATTTTAAGGGGGGCTCGGGTTCAAGAACGCGAGGCTGAAGAAAACGGGCAGTAAAGCGCCTTCTGAAGTAAGGAAGAGAGAAGAGTTAGTATGAAATATTCCATCAAGACAAAAGTCTCAATCGCCATTTTGGCATTCATCGGCCTGCTGTTCAGCGGCCAGTCCATGGCGCAGCTGGATGAATTTCCACGCACGCCGGATGGCAAACCGGACTTCAGTGGAATCTGGCAGTCCATGACCAATGCCCACTACAATATTGAGCCAAGTGCTGCCCGCTACGGGCCACAACCTGCCGAAATGGGTGCCCTGTCGGCGTTCCCGGCAACTCTCGGCATTGTTGAGGGCGGCCGCATTCCCTATACCGAGGCTGCACTGCGTCAGCGCGACGCCAACCGGGACAATGCTCTCGATCTGGACCCCCTGGCCAAGTGCTATATGCCAGGTGTGCCCCGTGCCAACTACCTGCCGTTTCCTTTCCAGATTGTGCAGTCCGAAGACGTCATTCTGATTGCCTATGAGTTTGCTGAATCCAATCGCATCCTCTATGTGGATCAGCCGGAGATTGTCTCCCAGGTGGATGCCTGGATGGGCCATTCCAATGCCCATTGGGAAGGTGACACCCTGGTGGTTCGGGTAACCGGCCAGATGCCCGATACCTGGTTCGACCGTTCCGGTAACCACCACAGTTGGGAAATGGTTGTAGAAGAACGCTGGACGCCCCGCGGCCCCAATCACGTGGACTATTCGGCCACCATTACCGACCCCAATACCTATACCCGTCCCTGGACTATCAGCCTGCCGCTCTATCGCCACGTGCGTGAAGACATGCAGTTGCTGGAGTTCAAGTGTGCCGAGTTCGCCGAAGAATATCTGTTTGGTGAATTCCGCAAGCCGGGCACGCCCATCGGCAATCCCGGTCAGGTCATCGATGTACGTGATCGAGACTGATTAAAAGCTCTGCATGAAAAAAGCCCGGCGCCAGAGCGTCGGGCTTTTTTTATTGCCGAAATTTGCCGCTGTGTTTGCCGTTCAGAAGTAACTGGTGAATTCGTCCAGGGGCTTGCGGCTGATGTCAGGCACCCTCGCATCAGCGGCAGGATAGCCGGTGACTATCAGCATCAGGGGCTTTTCAGATTCGGGGCGCTCGAGGACCCTGTTGAGAAACTTCATCGGGCTGGGGGTATGGGTCAGAGTGGCCAGGCCGGCATTGTGCAGAGCCGCAATCAGAAAGGCACAGGCCAGGCTGGCGGATTCGGTGACATAGTAATTCTTCTGTTTCTGGCCGGAATCATCGATAACATATTTTTCCGCAAAGGCGACGATCAGGCAGGGCGCAATCTCGAGAAAGGGCTTGTCGGCATCAGTGCCTATCGGTGCCAGCGCATCCAGCCAGTCCTGGGGTGCCCGGCGCTGGTAAAATTCTTTCTCTTCCTCTTCGGCCGCTGCACGGATGGTTTTCTTGATTTCGGGGGACTGCACTACCGCAAAATGCCAGGGTTGGCGGTTGGCGCCACTGGGGGCGGTACCGGCGGTAAGCAGGCACTGCTTGATTAGCGCATCGGGAACTTGCCGGTTTGAGAAGTCGCGTACGCTGCGACGCTGGTTCATCAGTTGGTAAAAATCACTGCCTCGTTGCAGCATGGTCTGCTGGTCAATTTCCTTGAATTCCAGTGGGTGATCAGCAAAGCTTTTGGTAGACATCATTGGGTCCGGACGCGGTCAAATGATGATTGTAGTCATTGCCCGGGAATTGGTAAATGCGGGACAGAACTCAGCACAGAGTCAGGAACCAGGGATGTGCTTAAGTAGTGCTTAACGTTCGATGGTGAACAGGCCATTGATCTGATTGGTGGGATTCAACTGGTCTATCAGATCAAAGCCGCCAATAAACGCTTCGCCATTTGTGCCGGTGAAAGCACCGCCAAGTTGGGAGTCAATCTGCTCACTCAAAAGTCCATCAGCATTGGAGAGACTGGCGCCAGTGGCATCAAGTTGTACCAGACCCTGATTGACCAGGCCTGCGAAACTGACAGACCAGATCTGTTCGTCCGCCTGAATCTCCAGCAGGCCATTGCTGATCTGGCCGGTATCGAAATTCACTTCCAGTGCTGCAGCCAGACTGGAAATTGCGCCATTTTGACCATGCCCGATGAAGGACGATGCAATGCCGGTGCGGTAATTGTGGCTACCGTTCAGCTTGCCGGAATCTGTAGCGACAAACTCGGCGAAATATTCACCGGTATCGATGCGAGTCAACTGATCGCTGATTTCCTGAACAACAAGCCAGTTGCTGTCCAACGGCTGGTTCCATTTGCCCCACTGAACATCGTGTTCGGACAGGCTGCTTGCCGGTGCTTCGAGGCTGATGGTGTCGGTTACGCTGTCAGTGACAGTATCGACCAGGCCGCCCAGACCACCCGAGCCACCTCTGTTCGAGTTGCCTCCGGCGTTGCTGTTACCGCCTGAATTGCCATTCCCGTTGTCATTGCCCCCGGCATTACCGTTCCCGTTGTCATTGCCCCCGGCATTACCGTTCCCGTTGTCATTGCCCCCGGCATTACCGTTCCCGT
>JALEHB010000273.1 GCA_022763285.1 Pseudomonadales bacterium
AAAAGTGGCCATCGCCCTACAGCTGCCAGTACTACTAAACCTGACAAAGACAATAACCACCAAAAACAGCTCAAAAGATCACAACTACTGCCCTGAAATTATTCCGGCCGAGGCCGATACAATTTCAGTAAGCTTAAATTTAAATAAATTAACGCAGTTGCTTACCTTTGATGGTCCGGTTAATCCTCTCTCAATGCGCCATGAAGACAATCTTCAGGCTAATCGAAAGCGGAAGGACCTAATCGTGTAGATCCCGATTCCACCTCGGCAAGCACCCACCTCTATTGCTTGATCCAAATTATTAAAGAGCATAAAACCCCGGTGTCTCGTTCGACACAGAGGGCGCGTATTATACATCCGTAAGCCCCGTTGGCAAGGGCTTTTGCGACAATTTTGTAAAGATTTTTTAGACTCCCCTTTCAGGAGTTTTCTCCCCCTGATTTAAAGGGGTTCTGGAACGCTGGAATTACGCCAGCTTGGCCAGATGAAACAGCTTTTTACCGCGCTTGAGGACAAAGTATTTGCCGCTCAATGCCTGCTCCGGCGTGAGGCTGAATTCCGTGGAATCCACAGCCTGGCCATTGACGCTGACCGCGCCATTACCAATAAACTCCCTGGCCATCTTGTTGGAACGGGCCAACTCGCTGCTCACCAGCGCCTCGACGATACCGGTCCCGGCACTGATCTCGGAGCTGGGCAGACCATCAAGCTCCAGTTGCGCCAGGTCATCGTCCCCCAGACTGGCTATATCACCGGAGAACAGAGCCTGGCTGATACGCACCGCCGCCTCGACCCCGGCCTTGCCGTGCACCAGTTCGGTGACCTCCCGGGCCAGAATGCCCTGGGCCTCGGGCTTGCGCTGGGATTCCGCGTCGGCCTTCTCAATCTCATCGATCTCGGCAGGAGACAGAAAGGTGAAAAAGCGCAGGAATCGATACACATCCGCATCAGCCGTATTCAGCCAGAACTGATAGAAGGCATAGGGCGAGGTCTTGGCCGCATCCATCCAGATTGTGCCGGTTTCCGACTTGCCGAACTTGCTGCCATCGGACTTGGTAATAAGGGGGAAAGTGGCCCCGTAGACCTGGGCCTGATTCAGGCGCCGGGTCAGGTCTATACCGCCGGTAATATTGCCCCATTGGTCACTGCCTCCTATCTGCAAGCTGCAGCCGTAGCGGCGATTCAGTTCAGCGAAGTCATAGGATTGCAGGATCATGTAGCTGAATTCGGTATAGGAGATGCCTTCCCCTTCCCGCTCGATACGCTGCTTGACCGACTCTTTCTGGATCATGGCATTGACCGAGAAGTGCTTGCCCACATCCCGCAGGAAGCTCAACACGCTCTTGTCCTGGGTCCAGTCCAGGTTATTGACCAGCACTGCCGCGTTGTCGCCGCTGTCGAAATCCAGAAACTGACTGAGCTGCGGTTTCAGACGCTCCACCCATTCCGCCACGATGTCTTCGGAATTAAGCTGGCGTTCGGAATCCTTGAAGCTGGGGTCGCCAATCAGGCCGGTCGCGCCCCCCACCAGGGCGATAGGACGATGTCCTGCCTGCTGAAAACGCTTGAGCGCCAGCAGCGGCACCATATTGCCGATATGCAGGCTCTCTGCAGTGGGGTCGAAGCCGCAATAAAGGGTGCGACTGCCACTGGCCAGGTGTGCCTTTAGATCATCCCCACCGGCAAGCTGGGCAATCAGGCCCCGGCTTTCCAGATCCGCAATTATGTCCGTGCTTTGTGATGCCACTCAAAAACCTGCTTCTGTAATTAATTAAAAACCCAAAAATGCCGACCCAAGCAAAAGAAAAGGCGAAATGGGTCGTGTTTAATAGTGCCTCCCCTTGAGGGCGGGCAATTTTACACTATCAGGAGAGCAATTGTGGATCGCAATCCACTGGTGATGGGAAAACTTCAATTCACTGCTATAATCCAGCGTTTTCGCGCGTCCTGGAATGGCAGCAGCAGTCGGTTTATGGATAAATTGGAAACAGCCAAACAATTCGCTCTGAAGTATTACCCCCGCGACCATGTCTACCTGGCCGGGGCTCTTTGCTTGCTTTTTTTCATCAGCCTGCTGTTGCCCGGGTCGGAAAATGAACAGGACCAGGCCAGCGCGGATGCTGATACCTCCCGCATAAGTGTGCCAATTGGCACTCAGTCCGGGCCTGTGGCAAACACCGACAAGCCCATTGAAGTAAGTACTCCCCAACTTGCAAGCGCAGGCGATACCAGCCAGCCTGAGTCTGCTCCACTGAATATGTCAGACTATGTAGTGAGCGAGGAACAACCCCTGGCCGACATTACCGTCTGGAAGAATTTTGAAGTCCAGCAGGGCGATACCTTGTCTACTATTTTCAGCAAGGTGGGCCTGACTGATCAGGACATGTTCCAGGTACTCAACAGCAGTGAAGAGGCCAAGGTGCTGGATCGCCTCTATCCGGGCTACCAGCTGGACTTTATGGTGCCTGACCCGGGTGAGCTGGAACAGCTGCGAGTCATGAGCTCACCGCTGGAAGGCTTTCTGTTTACCCGGGCCGCCAATGGCTACCGTGCCGAGCGCATCCTCAAGGAAGCCCAGCTGCAACAGGCCTTCAAGGTGGGCACCATCGCCGACAGTCTGTTCATGGCCGGCCAGCAGCAGGACATCCCGGCTATCCATATCATGGAAATGGCCAATATCTTCGGCGGCGTCATCGACTTCATTCTCGACCCCCGCGCTGGCGACGAATTCAGCATTCTCTATGAAGAGAAATACCTGGATGGCGATTTCATCGGCCCGGGCGACATAATTGCCACCCAGTACATCAATCAGGGCAAGGTCTACACAGCGGTGCGCTATGAGAACCTGGAAGGCGAGGTGGGCTTTTATTCACCGGAAGGTGAGAGCATGCGCAAGGCTTTCCTGCGCAGCCCCCTGGATGTGTTTCGCATCAGCTCCAATTTCAATCCCAACCGTCGTCATCCCATTCTCAATACCATCCGTGCCCACAAGGGCACTGACTATGCAGCCCCCACCGGCACGCCGATTCGGGCCACTGGTGATGGCCGCGTGACCCATGCTGGTCGCTATGGCTCCTTCGGTAATCTGGTGGTGCTCAGCCATCCCGGTGGCTTTGAGACCAAGTATGCCCATCTGTCCCGCTACGCCAATGGCATCAGCAAGGGAGATCGGGTACGCCAGGGCGATATCATTGGCTATGTCGGCGCTACCGGCGGTGCCACCGGCCCCCATCTGCATTACGAATTTCTCGTCAACGGCGTGCACCAGAATCCGCGCACGATTGTTGATAGACTACCGAAAGCTGAATCCATTGCCCCGGCGGAAATGGATCGCTTCAAGGCTCAGACAGCAGGCCTTCTGGAGCGCTTTCAGGAGCTCAACAGCACTCTGGTGTTGACGCTGAATCAGCCCGGCGCTGACTAGGCAAACCATGTCCCCGACTCCCTACTACATTGGGCTGATCTCCGGCACCAGTGTTGATGGCATTGACTGCGTGCTGGTGGATTGTGAACACCGTGTGCCGCGCCTGGTCCATGCCCGTGGCGCCTCTCTCGATAGACAATTGCGTCAGGATATTCTGCGCCTCTGTGAGGGCGACAACATCGATTTGTCCATGCTCGGGCAAACCCATATCCGTATCGGCCAGCAATTTGCCGCCGCCGTCAATGCCCTGCTGGAAGAAGCGGAAATCGACGCTTCCCGGGTCCGGGCCATCGGCAGTCATGGACAGACAGTCTGGCATCAACCCGACGGCGAAGCTCCCTTTACCCTGCAACTGGGCGACCCCAATACCATTGCCCAGCTTACCGGAATAAGCACCGTGGCCGACTTCAGGGGCCGCGACATGGCGGCTGGCGGTCAGGGTGCGCCACTTGCCCCACTTTTGCACCGCCAGGCCTTTCATTCCCAGAACGTGGACCGGGCCATTATCAATATCGGTGGCATCAGCAATATCACGGTCCTGCCCCGCCAGGGTGATTGCCTGGCTTTCGACAGCGGGCCCGGCAATGTGCTGATGGACTATTGGGTGAACAAGCAACTGGGCAAGGATTTTGATGAGAATGGCGAATTTGCCAGCCAGGGGATGTTCAATCTGAGTCTGCTCAATGCCCTGCTGGACGAGGACTACCTGCGCCGGGAAATCCCCAAGAGCACCGGCCGGGAGCTGTTCAATGGGCACTGGCTGGAAGGCAAACTGCACGATCTGGGCCCGATCAAGCCCGAAGATGTGCAGGCCACCCTGCTGACTTTTACTGTCACCACCCTGGTCAGCGGTCTGTCACGCTACAGCGCACCCCAGGAAATCTATATCTGCGGCGGCGGTGCCCATAACAAGGCCCTGATGGAAGAATTGGGCAAGGTGGCCAGTGACTATTCGGTTCTGACCACCGCTGAGCTGGGCATCGACCCGGACTGGGTAGAAGCCATTGCCTTTGCCTGGATGGGGAAGGAAGCCATCGCCGGCAGGCCTATTGATACTTCCCCATTTACCGGAGCCAAAGAGCCTGTCTATCTTGGTGGAATCTACAGAGGCTCTGGCCAAAAACTGGAGACTAGAGACTAGAGACTAGAGACTAGAGACTAGAGACTAGAGACTAGAGACTAGAGACTAGAGACTAGAGACTAGAGACTAGAGACTAGAGAAGAGTAGCTGCGATCAGATGGAGAAGGAAGCGCCGCAGCCACAGGTAGTGCTGGCCATGGGGTTGTCCACCACAAAGCGCGATCCTTCCAGGCCTTCCACATAGTCAATCTTGGCACCCACCAGATACTGATAGCTGAGCGGGTCAACCAGCAAGTCGGCACCGTTGTTGCTGATCACCGTGTCATCTTCATTGACGGATTCGTCGAAAGAAAAACCGTACTGAAAACCGGAGCAACCGCCACCGGTGACAAAGACCCGTAACTTGAGCTTGTCATTGCCTTCCTCGGCAATCAGGCTATGCACCTTCTTCGCCGCATTATCGGTGAATGACATGATGACTGGTTCAGCAGACTGTACTACGGACATGACTATCTTTGGGCCGGGAGTTGGACAGGGATTGAGCCCCGACTGGGGTGTATTATCTCAATAACTGAGTAAAACAGTCAATTATTCTCCAGAGCCTCGCTGTCAAAGCCCAGCTTCTTGCTGTCGTTGCCAAGGCGCTTTGACTCGTTTTGGGAGCCGGTAATATGCATCAGATTGCCGTTAACCTCGGAGCCCATCACCATTTCAATGAGATTGTAATAGACATTGCCCACCACCGTGGCCTTGGCAGCCAGTTCCACATGCTTGGTGGAGCGCACATCGCCCTGTACCAGGCCGTTGATAATGGCCGAGGGTACGCAAATCTCCCCTTCCACGGCGCCTTTCTCGGCAACCCGAATCAGGGCCTCGGAGTCATCCTCCGCATAGATATTGCCTTTCACCTTGCCCTCGATAATCAGCTCTCCGGAGAAATGAATATCGCCCACGATTTCAGTACTGCGTGAAACCAGGGTATGTGCCGGCCCCGAAACCTTGGGCCCTTCTTCTGATTTACCAAACATAAATAACCTCTAGCAGCGGGTAGCCGGCACTATTCGCCTTCCACCACCCAACTGAAATTCTGATTAATATTCTTTTCAACTGGCTCTACCGATACTGCCGCTATCTGCACCCGTTCCGGATTAAAGCCCTCCGGTAGTGCCAGCTCGCCCTCAATATTCTGAAAGTATTTGAAGCGCAGACGAATATCCAGTTGATCCTCGTCTTCGGAAACATCCCTGAGCGGCAGAATCAATTGCCCCTCATCATTGGAACCCACCAGATTGACATTGGCGTGACCGGTCAGAAAGGTATCACCATCGGCATCTTCCTGGCGCATCACCAGCTTGTAGCGAAAGCGGCGCGGCTCACTGGTGGCCGAGATATCAAACTGGCCGATGATCAGCCCGGTATCCTCGGTTTCCTCAGCTACTACCTGACGGTAATAAACGATGTCCTGCTCAAGCTGGGCAATACGCTGTCGCAGACCACTGATAGTTGCCTGCACTTCGGCATTGGCACGCTGATCCATCTGGCTGGAGCGCTCCAGAATGGCGATCTGACGGCGCAAGTCGGCATTCTCGACCCGGGAGGCTTCCAGATTCTGCTGCAATTGTTCGCGCCCGGCCTGTTCCAGCTCCTGGGCCAGCATGGTCTTGTAATAACCATAGGAGAAACCGCCAGCGGCACTGACAGCGACGCCCAGCAGAACCAGTGCCGTAAACAGGAAACGCTGCCGTGGCCGATGCGGCACGACAATCATCTTTTCCTGTTTACTTCCTTTAACGACGTTCGGCACTTACTGCTCTCCTGTTGGCCGTCAGTGCGCGGCTCAAGGCATCAGGGCAACAACATTCAGACCCGCGCGCTCTTCAAATCCGAACATGATATTCATGTTCTGTACGGCTTGTCCGGACGCGCCTTTGACCAGGTTGTCTTCGGCGGCTATCACAATCACGGTGTCAGTATCTTCATTATACGCTACTGAAATTTCGCAATTATTTGAACCTTTGACATCGCGAGTGGCCGGCAGTTCACCCGCAGGCAGCACGTCGACAAAGGGTTCATTAGCATAGCGGTCCTCAAAAATTGATTGCAAGCGGGCGGCTGTGACCTGGGTCCCGCTTTTCACCGGCGCATACAGTGTTGCCAGAATGCCCCTGATCATGGGCGTCAGATGCGGAATGAAGGTCAATTTCACCGCCTCACCCGCAGCCCGGCTCAGGCCCTGGCTGATTTCCGGTAAATGACGGTGGCCCGCCACGCCATAGGCCTTGATGGATTCCGTGGCCTCGGTCAGCAGATAGGCCTCGGCTGCCTTGCGGCCAGCGCCACTGACGCCCGATTTGGCATCGGCAATGAGACGGCCAGAATCCACCAGACCCTGCTCCAGCAGGGGCAGGAAGCCCAGTTGTACAGCAGTGGGATAACAGCCCGGCACGGCGATCAGGCGAGCCCCGGCAATTGCCTCTCGATTGACTTCAGGCAGGCCGTAGACGGCCTCTTCTACCAGTTTCGGGCAGGCGTGTTCGGTCTTGTACCAGCGCTCCCACAGGGCGATATCCTTGATGCGGAAATCCGCCGACAAATCGATAATCCGGGTACCGGTGGCCAACAACTCGGCGGCCGTATTCATGGCCACCGCATGGGGCGTGGCATAAAACACCACATCGCAGTCTGCCAGAGCCTTGATGTCCGGGCTGCTGTAATTCAGATCCACATGGCCGCGCAGATTGGGATAGCGGCTGGCCACGGCGGTGCCAGCCAATTCACGGGAAGTGACCACAGCCAGCTCAACCTCAGGATGCAGCGCCAGCAAGCGCAACAGCTCCACACCGGTGTAACCGGTGGCTCCTATGATTCCTGCTTTAATCACCTCTAACTCCCTGTGCTATTCGGCTAACAATAAAAATAAGGGTATTGCTGTGTTTCGGTTGGGCCGGCCTGAAACAGCCTGGCCTGACGGGGCATCGTATCTTACACGCAACAGATGGGAATGCAATAAAGCCCGGGGCGCCGCCGCGGTCCAGTCCTGGGCCGGAATACTCTATAATAGTGGCCCTCAGGACTCAGGTGGCGGGCTGTACTGGCTTGCCCCGTGAACACAAGTCATTCATTGCCCACAGGGACCGCACGCTATGCTCTGGATCAAAGCCTTTCACATTATTGCCATGGTGTGCTGGTTTGCGGGCCTGTTCTATCTGCCCCGCCTGTTTGTCTATCACGCCATGAGTGAGGACAAGATCAGCCATGACCGCTTTGTTATCATGCAGCGCAAGCTTTTTTGGGGTATTACTACTCCTTCGGCGGTGGCGACGGTTGCCCTGGGCAGTTGGCTGCTGGTGAGCAACTGGGATTACTTTATGGCCTGGTGGTGGATGCATGCCAAGTTGGGCCTGGTCGTGTTGCTGCTGGTCTACCATGGTTTTTGCTGGTCTTTCATGGTGAAACTGCGCGACGGCAAGAACAGCCATAGCCATCGATTTTTTCGCCTGTTCAATGAATTGCCGGTGGTGTTACTGGTGGCCATCGTCATTCTCATTGTCGTCAAGCCGACACTTTAATGAGCGGAGCCTGCAAGCTTGTCCAGTCACGCCAAAAAACCTGTCGTACTCTGCTTTTCCGGGCTGGACAGCACCGGCGGGGCCGGCATTCAGGCTGATATCGAAACCCTGTTCAGTATTGGCTGCCATTGCGCCCCGGTTGTTACCGCCCTCACCGTACAGAATACCCAGAACGTCATCAGCAGCAGCCCCTGCGACCCGGCCCTGTTGATCCAGCAGTCACGGGCCGTGCTGGAAGACATGCCGGTGGCGGCTTTCAAGATCGGCTTGCTTGGCAGCATCGAGGCCATCGAGGTCGTCCATACCCTGTTGCAGGACTATGCTTCCATACCGGTCATTCTCGATCCGGTGCTGAGCGCCGGCGGCGGCTTTGATTTCTCCGATCAGGATTATGTAGAGGCGCTGCGGAACCTGCTATTGCCCCTGACAACTATCCTGACCCCCAATACCGTTGAGGCCAGAAAGCTGGCAGCCAATGCCGACAATCCCGATGCCTGCGCCAATGAACTGTTCGACCTGGGCGTTGACCATGTACTGGTCACCGGCACCCATGCCCAAACCGAAGCGGTAGAAAACCGCCTGTTCTCCCCTCACCAGGAAATCACCCAATTCAACTGGCCGCGTCTGGAACACAGCTATCATGGTTCCGGCTGCACCCTGGCAGCCGCCATCGCTGGCTACACGGCCCATGGCTTGAGTGTGCGCGATGCCATCCAGCAGGCCCAGCGCTTTACCTGGGAATCACTCAGCCACGGTCAGCGTGCCGGTTTCGGCCAGCATTTACCGGACCGTAGTTTCTGGAACAAACACAGCTTTTGAAAATGTCTCTTGCCGGTATTTACGCACTCACCGATGAAACGCTGCTGCCCGAAGAGGACTTGTGCACTGCTGTGGAAATCGCTCTCAAGGGCGGCATCCGGGCCCTGCAATATCGCAACAAACAGGGCGATGAACGCCTGCGGCAACGGCAAGCCAGCGCATTGCTCGAGTTGTGTCAGGCCTACTCTGTCCCCCTGTTGATCAACGATGATCCCCGGCTTTGCCTGAAAACCGGCGCCCAGGGTGTCCATCTGGGTCAGACGGATTGCCAGCTGCCTGAGGCACGCCAGCTTCTGGGAGACGAGGCAATTATCGGTATCACCTGCCATCAGTCCCTGGATCTGGCCCTTGAGGCAGAGCGCAATGGCGCCAGCTACGTGGCATTCGGGCGATTTTATCCCTCCTCCACCAAACCCGGGGCGTCGGCGGCAGACCCGGCAATTCTCGGCGCTGCCAAACAGGCCGTCGCTATCCCGGTGGTTGCTATTGGTGGCATCAATGCGGAAAATGGCGCCTCTCTGATCACTGCAGGCGCCGATATGCTGGCAGTGGCAGGCGGACTTTTCGGAAATGCAGACATTGCGGCCAATACCCGCAATCTGGTCAGTTTATTCAATCAGCAACAGGACTTTCGATGAAACACGATAATTCCAGGAATCTGTACGACCTGGCACTTCAGCTTATCCCTGGTGGCGTCAATTCTCCGGTACGTGCCTTCAAGGCTGTGGGTGGCGATCCCTTGTTTTTCAAAGCGGGTCAGGATGCCTACCTGATTGATTCCGATGACAATCGCTATATTGACTATGTAGGTGCCTGGGGCCCGCTGATTCTCGGCCATCGCCATGAAAAAGTGATCGCCGCGCTTAGCGCCCAGCTACAGGAAGGCATCGGTTTTGGCGCCTCCACCGAGGCAGAGGTCAACATAGCCCGTAAAATTACCGAACTGGTTCCGTCCATCGAAAAGGTTCGCCTGGTCACCTCCGGTACCGAAGCCACAATGAGCGCCATACGCCTGGCCCGCGGCTTCACCAAACGCGACAAGATTGTGAAATTCGAAGGTTGCTATCACGGCCATGTTGACGGCTTGCTGGTCAAGGCTGGCTCCGGCGCCCTGACCCTGGGGGAACCGGATTCTCCCGGTGTGCCCAAGGCCTATACCAAGCTAACCCATGTATTGAGTTACAACGACATCGACGGTGTGAAAAAAATCTTCGCCGAGCAGGGCGATGATATTGCCTGCGTTATTATTGAACCCATTGCCGGCAATATGAACTTCGTCCCGCCCCTGCCCGGTTTTCTGGAAACCCTGCGTGAATGCTGTGATCGTCACGGCAGCGTACTGATCTTCGACGAAGTGATGACCGGTTTCCGGGTGGCCAAAGGCGGCGCCCAGTCTGTCTACGGTGTCAAACCGGACCTGACCACACTGGGCAAGGTGATCGGCGGTGGCCTGCCCGTCGGTGCCTTCGGTGGTCGCGCCGACATCATGGATCATATTGCGCCGATTGGCCCGGTCTATCAGGCCGGTACTCTGGCCGGCAGCCCGCTGGCCACTGCAGCGGGCCTGGCCATGCTGGAAGTCATCAGCGAAGACGGCTTTTACGAGAATCTCCATGCCACGGTGTGCAAACTGACCGATGGACTGAAGCAACGGGCAGCCGCTGCCGGCATTCCATTTAGCACCAATCAGCAGGGCGGCATGTTCGGCCTGTTTTTCAGTGAGGAGCCCGAGATTCGGCGCTTCGAACAGGTAATGGCTTGTAACAGCGAACACTTTCAATCATTCTTCCACGCCATGCTCGATCGTGGAGTCTACCTGGCTCCCTCTTCTTTCGAAGCCGGATTCATTTCCGCAGCCCACGGCGAGGCTGAAATTCAAACCACACTGGATGCCGCCGAATCAGCATTCCAGGCTATCAACTAACCCACCATTCACAACAGTCCATACAGCAAGCATGAGGACACAGGATTAATTCATGGCAAAGTACCACGTTTATGGTATTGGCAATGCCCTTGTCGATAAGGAATTTGAAGTCGAAGACAGCTTTTTTCAGGAGCACAATATTGAAAAAGGCCTGATGACTCTCGTCGATCACGAACAGCAGGATAAATTGCTGGCTGCCCTCACCAGCAAATACGAATTAAGAAAGCAGGCCGGTGGCGGATCCGCCGGTAACACACTCTATGCCTTCAGCAATTTTGGCGGCGAAGCCTATTACGCCTGCAAGGTCGCCAATGACGATACCGGTGATTATTTTCTGCAGCAGTTGGGTCATCACAATATCGACACCAATGTTTCTCGCCGCGAGGACGGCACCTCCGGCCGCTGCGTGGTGATGGTAAGCCCGGATGCCGAGCGCACCATGCACACCTACCTCGGTGTCTCCGCCGACATTTCCACCAAAGAGGTGGACTTCGATGCCGCGAAAAACTCCGAATATATCTATATCGAGGGATACCTGGTCACTTCTCCCGATGCCAGGAATGCGGTGATCGAACTCAAGAAGTTCGCCGAAGAAAACAAGGTCAAAACAGCCATGACTTTCTCAGACCCGGCCATGCTGCAGTACTTCCGTGACGAAGTGAATGAAGTGCTGGGCAGTGGTGTCGATCTGCTGTTCTGCAATGAGAAAGAAGCCAGGCTCTGGGCAGATACGCCCGATTTTGCCGAGGCTTGCGAGAAACTGAAGAGCATTGCCAAACAGTTTGTGATCACCCGCGGACCACAGGGGGCACTGGCCTGGGACGGCGAGAACTTCGTGGAGATTGAAGGCAACCCGGTCAAGGCCATAGATACCAATGGTGCCGGGGATATGTTCGCAGGTGCTTTTCTCTACGGCATTACCCAAGGCCGCAGCGTGGCCATGGCTGGCAAGTTGGCCAGCAAGGCTTCTTCAGAGGTGGTGACGGTATTCGGGCCGCGCCTGGAAGCGCAGCGCCATGAAGAATTGGTCAAGGAAATTCTGTCCTGAGACGGATCAAAATCTGGCTCCTGCCTGATTGATTCAATCAGGCACGCAGGCCGTCTACGAACTTCTTGACCCCATCAAACCAGGATGATTTGCGCGGTGACTGGCGGTCACCCTCATCGGCGTGAATCTGGGCAAATTCTTCCAGCAGTTCCTTCTGCCGTTTGGTCAGATGTACCGGGGTTTCCACAATAACCCGACACATCAGATCGCCGGCATTACCGCCCCGAATCGGGGTCACCCCTTTACCGCGCAGGCGAAAGAGTTTGCCGGTCTGGGTTTCGGCAGGAATCTTCAGCTTCACCCGGCCATCCAGGGTTGGTACTTCCAGTTCACCGCCCAGTGCGGCATCGGTAATGCTGATGGGAATTTCACAATAGAGATTGCGACCGTCGCGCTGAAACAGCTCATGGGGGCGTACCGCGATTTCCACATAGAGATCGCCGGAGGGGCCGCCATGGACGCCCGCCTGCCCTTCGCCAGTCAGACGTATTCTGTCACCGGTATCGACACCGGCCGGCACTTTCACTGAAAGGGTCTTGGTTTCATCGACACTGCCACGGCCATGACAGCTGTTACAGGGATCCTTGATCTGCTTGCCGGTGCCCTGACAGCGGGGACAGGTTTGCTGCACCGAGAAAAAGCCCTGCTGCATGCGCACCTGGCCGTGACCGGCACAGGTGGAACAATCCTCAGGTGAGGTGCCTGGCTTGGCACCGCTGCCATCACAGGTTTCACAGCTCACCGTGGTGGGGACGCGGATCTTGACCGTGGTGCCCTGCACCGCGTCTTCCAGTTTCAGGTCGAGACTGTAGCGAAGATCGGCGCCCTGGCGCACATGACTGCGGCCACCGCCACCACGGCCTCCACCAAAGATATCACCAAAGATATCACCGAAAATATCACTGAAATCGGCATGGCCATGGCTGGTCTGCCCCTCCACACCGGAATGCCCGAACTGATCATAGCGGGCGCGCTTTTGCTGATCCGACAGAACTTCAAAAGCCTCATTGGCCTCTTTGAAAGTGTCTTCCGCTTCCTTGTTGTCCGGATTACGGTCGGGGTGATTTTTCATCGCCACCTTGCGATAGGCCTTTTTGATATCGGCCGTTGAGGCGTCGCGACTTACTCCCAACACTTCATAGTAATCACGCTTTGACATGCTCGATTCCAGTTTCGGTTTTTACTTTTTAGAGACGAAAAAAACCAAGTCAGTAGGCTGACTCAGTTTTTCCGGTGTAGCGGGCTGGCATTGCTGCCAGCCCTGATTACATTGCTGTTACTTGTCTTCTTCCTTCACTTCCTCAAACTCGGCATCGACTGCATCGTCATTGCCAGCATTGTCGGAGGCGTCGGCTGACTCGCCACCTGCGGCACCAGCCTCAGCACCACCGGCCTGTTGTGCCTGTTCGGCGTACATCTTCTGGGCCAGGCTGCCGGAGGCATCGGTCAGAGCCTTGGTCTTGGCTTCGATCTCGGCCAGGTCATCAGACTTGATGGCCTCTTCAAGTTCTTCGATCGCCTTGTTAATGGCATCCTTCTCTTCGTCGCTGGCCTTGTCGCCGGCTTCTTCGAGAGTCTTTTTGGTGGCGTGAATCATGCCATCGGCAGAGTTGCGTGCCGTGATCAGCTCCTCGAACTTCTTGTCGTCGGCTGAGTGTGCCTCGGCGTCCTTGACCATGGCCTCGATCTCCTCGTCAGACAGACCACTGGAGGCCTTGATGACGATGGACTGTTCCTTGCCGGTCGCCTTGTCCTTGGCCGACACATTGAGAATACCGTTGGCATCCAGGTCGAATGACACTTCAATCTGCGGCATGCCACGTGGCGCCGGCGGAATATCGGTCAGGTCAAACCGGCCCAGAGACTTGTTCTCGGCTGCCTGCTTGCGCTCACCCTGTACCACGTGGATTGTTACTGCCGACTGATTGTCATCGGCGGTGGAGAACACCTGGGACTTCTTGGTAGGAATCGTGGTGTTCTTTTCAATCAGGGTGCTGGCCACGCCACCCAGGGTTTCAATACCCAGAGATAGCGGAGTTACGTCCAGCAACAAGACATCATTCACATCACCGGCCAGTACGGCTGCCTGGATTGCGGCACCCATGGCTACCGCTTCGTCGGGATTCACGTCCTTGCGTGCCTCCTTGCCGAAGAAGTCAGCCACTTTCTTCTGAACCAGCGGCATACGGGTCTGACCGCCCACCAGAATCACATCATCGATACTGCCAACATCCAGATCGGCATCCTGAATCGCGGTTTTCACCGGTCCCAGAGTACGATCAACCAGCTCTTCTACCAGGGACTCGAACTTGGCCCGGGTCAGCTTCTGCACCAGGTGCTTCGGTCCGCTGGAATCGGCGGTGATATAGGGCAGATTGATTTCGGTCTGCTGTGAGGAAGACAGTTCGATCTTGGCTTTCTCGGCAGCTTCTTTAAGACGCTGCAGAGCCAGGGGATCGCTGTGCAGATCCATGCCGGATTCTTTCTTGAATTCATCCGCCAGATAGTCGATCAGGCGCAGGTCGAAATCCTCACCACCGAGAAAAGTATCACCATTGGTGGAGAGCACTTCAAAGGTGTGTTCACCATCGGTGTCTGCAATTTCAATGACGGAGATATCGAATGTACCACCACCAAGGTCATAGACAGCCACGGTGCGGTCGCCTTTCTTCTGGTCCATACCATAGGCCAGGGCCGCCGCAGTGGGCTCGTTGATAATACGCTTGACCTCCAGACCGGCGATCTTGCCGGCGTCCTTGGTAGCCTGACGCTGAGAGTCATTGAAGTAGGCCGGCACGGTCACAACCGCTTCGGTCACTTCCTCGCCCAGGAAATCCTCGGCGGTTTTCTTCATCTTCTTCAGGACCTGCGCGGAGATCTGTGGCGGCGACATTTTCTTGTCGTTCACTTCCACCCAGGCATCACCGTTGTCCGCCTTGATAATCTTGTAGGGCACCATCTTGATATCTTTCTGCACCACGTCGTCGTCAAACTGACGTCCGATCAGGCGCTTGATGGCGAACAAGGTGTTGTCAGGATTGGTGACCGCCTGGCGCTTGGCCGGCTGGCCCACCAGTGTCTCGCCATCATTGGTATAGGCAATGATGGACGGCGTTGTGCGATCGCCTTCTGCATTCTCAATGACCTTGGGCTTGCCGCCATCCAGTACGGCGACACAGGAGTTGGTCGTACCCAGGTCAATTCCGATGATCTTACCCATTATGAAATCTCCGCTTTCGTTCCTTGCTTGCCGGTAAGGCCCGACAAACGCTTATGCCTTCAATATTGGCCCTATCCTGTTGATTTCAAGGACCCGGGCAGAAAATATCCCGCCCACTTTTGTGGTTATTCCGATCTGCCCTGAATCTCAGGCTAATCAGCTGATTCTGATGGCCTTTTAGTTGCTGGCCGGGGCTTTGGATACCATCACCATGGCCGGACGAATCACCCGTTCATGGAGCTTGTAGCCCTTCTGCATGACTGCAGTCACGGTATTGGGCTCCACTTCGCCATTTTCCTGGGTGGACATGGCCTGATGCTCCAGTGGATCAAAAGGCTCGCCGAGGGGATCGATGGTCTGGATATTGAACTTGTCGAACAGGTCCTTGAAGCTCTTCAGGGTCAGGTCGACACCGTCGTAAATGGCCCGCACCCGCTCGTCATCATGATCTGTGGCCGCATCCAGGGCCCGCTCCAGATTGTCGATTACCGACAGCAGTTCCCCGGCAAATTTCTCCTGGCCGTATTTATGGGCCTTTTCCACATCCTGCTCGGAACGGCGACGTAAATTCTGCATTTCCGCCTGCACCCGCAGCAGGTCATCCCGGGCCTGCTCAGCTTCCTGCTCAGCCGCCTGCAGCTTGCCCAGAGCCTCTTCGAGGCTGAGCTCGCCGTCATTGCCTGCTTGAGCCTGACCCTGTTCCGGGGTCTGCTGTTCGCCCTGCCCGCTGTTTGAATTCATTTCGGTACTGTTTTCGCTGTTTTCTTCGGTATTTGCGTCCGAATTCTGCTCGCTCATGCCCACTCCCAATGTCCGCAATAAGGATTTCGGATTCCCTGAAACACCCATGGCAGTTGCCCCGGGAGCTTCTTTCATGCCCGGGATATGGGGGCAGCAGCGGGCATTTCAAGCCGTCATAGCCCCCTGGCAGCACTTCGCTGAGATCTGCCCTGCCGGTGGCCAGGCAGACAGTCGTCACAGGCAATATCTGGTGGGCGAAGCGCCAATCTCCAACTATACTCTGCAACCATGCTGCAGCATCTTTCCATCAGTAATTACGCCACAGTCGAGGCCCTCGAAATCGAGTTTGCCCCGGGCATGTCGGTCATTACCGGTGAAACCGGTGCTGGCAAATCCATTATCCTCGGCGCCCTCGGCCTGACCCTGGGGGACCGGGCCGACAAGACCGTGATTCGCCCCGGCGCCAGCAAGGTAGACATTTCTGCCGAGTTCGACACCCGCCGCATTGGCTCGGCCAGCGACTGGCTCAGTGAGCAGGAACTGGGCAATGAAGACGACCCGGGCCTGTGTATCCTGCGCCGGGTGGTGGGCAGCGATGGCCGCTCCCGGGCGTTTATCAACGGCGCCAATGTCACTCTGGCCAATCTCAAGACCCTGGGCGAAATGCTGCTGGATATCCACAGTCAGCATGAGCATCAGTCACTGCTACGCCGCAGCACTCACCAGCGTCTGCTGGATGAATATGCGGTACAGGAAAAACTGCTGGCCAATCTGCGCTCTACCTTCAAGCAGTGGCAGCAGAACCATCGCCAACTGGAAGACTTGCAAGCCAGCTCGGAAGAAAGCTCCGCCGAAAGCCAGCTACTGGCCTATCAATTGAGCGAACTGGAAGAGATGGAAATCGGCGATGATGAAATCGCCTCTCTGGAAGCCGAGTTCAAAACCCTCAGCAGTGCCGATGAAACCCTGGCCTCGGTGTCTGCTGCGCTCAATGCCTGTCGCGAGGATGAAAACGGCAATGCCGCATCCCAGATCCATCATGCCCTGACCGCCCTAAGGGAATTGCCCGACAGCCACAAGGCCATTGCCGGCATCATCGAGTTGCTGGAAACCGCAGCCATTCAACTGGATGAAGCGGTGACCGAACTCATTGCCTTTAACGACCGTTTCGAGGCAGACCCGGAGCGTCTGGAACAGGTCAATGAACGACTCAGTGCCCTGCACAAACTGGCTCGCAAGCACCGCATCAAACCGGAGGAGTTACCGCAACTGATTGCTGATCTGCGCGAGCAGCTGGCCCGCTTTGAAAATTCCGATGCCGAACTGGAAAAACTGCGGGAAAACGACCGCCTGCTGCAGGAGCAATTCCGGCAACTGGCCGGCGACGTCAGCCAGCAGCGTCAGAAAGGTGCCAGCAAACTGGCCAAAGCCGTCAACAAGCAACTGCATGACCTGGGCATGCCCCATGCCAGCCTGAGCGTGGATCTGCAGGCCATCGACAGTGATCTGCCCATGGCCCAGGGACTGGAAACAGTGGAATTCCTGGTCTGCACCAACCCGGGTCAGGCGCCGGGCGGCCTGGCCAAAATAGCCTCTGGTGGCGAATTATCCCGTATCAGCCTGGCGATTCAGGTCATCACTGCCCAGACCTCTCAGGTGCCGAGCCTGGTGTTTGACGAAGTGGACGTGGGTATTGGTGGCGGTGTGGCGCGGGTGGTTGGCGAATTGTTAAGGAAATTGGGTGAACGTACCCAGATTCTTTGTGTGACGCACCAGGCCCAGGTGGCGGGTCAGGCCCATCATCATTTCTTTGTCAGCAAGCAGAGCAAGGGCAAGCAAACTCTCACCCGGATCAGCAGCCTCAGCGGTGATGAGGTGGTAAGGGAAGTGGCCCGCATGCTGGGGGGTGAGGAATTCAGTGCCGAATCGCTGGCCCATGCCGAAAAAATGGTGGTGGCAGAAAAGGCCTGATGCTGGCCTTGCTAGCCCAGTTCTTTCTGGCAATCGGCGCAGAGACCGTATAGATACAGGCTGTGATCGGTAATCTTGAAACCAAATTTTTTGGCAATCTTCTCCTGCTGGTTTTCAATCACCTCATCGAAAAACTCTTCCACATTGCCACATTTGTTGCAGACGATGTGGTCATGGTGGTCTGCCGAGTCCAGTTCAAACACTGAATGCCCGCCCTCGAAGTGGTGACGAACCACCAGACCGGCGGTTTCGAATTGGGTCAGAACCCGGTACACAGTGGCCAGGCCCACGTCCTCATCGGCTTCGATCAGTGCCTTGTAGACGTCTTCGGCACTCATATGCTTGTTGTCGGAACTTTCCAGGAGTTGAAGAATCTTTACTCTGGGCAGGGTAACTTTGAGTCCGGCTTTGCGAAGCTCCTGGTTTTCTGAGGACATAATTTACTCTTGTTTTTACAGGCGCAGCAGATTGACGGGCTTCGCGCTGCGCAGTTAGCAGGGGCGGGGAAACGGTTTTCCCGCGTATCTCGGTAGGGTATTATGCCCGCTCACTTGAATTGAGGAAAGTCAGGCACCGAAACAGTGCTTTAAATCATGAGCAAAGCAACTCGCATCAAGACTCTTGGCCAATCCCTTGCCGTTACTGGCCTGGCGCTTCTTTTCACCGCCTGTGGCAGTGCCGGTGCACTGGATTTTCCCGGTGTTTACAAGATTGGCATTCCCCAGGGCAATATCATTACCCAGGAGATGGTGGACCAGTTGCGGCCCGGCATGACCAAGCGGCAGGTGATCTTTGTGATGGGCACACCTCTGGTACGTGACCCCTTCCATCAGGACCGCTGGGATTACGTCTACAGCTATCAGCCCGGTGGCGGTGTCCGCGGTCAGGAACGTCTGACGGTGTTCTTCGAGAACGACCAGCTGGTCAGATTTACTGGCGACTTCGTACCAACCGAAGCCGCCAGTAACTAGTACCTTTCCTAGTAGTCGAAACGCAGTCCCAGGGTATAACCCCGACCCGGTTCCGGTGCATAGTGCTTCAGGAATGAAGCGTGGTTGCGCACTTCCTCATCCAGCATATTGTCAGCTCTGAAGAATATTTTAACTTCGCTGTCATTGGCCAGATTCCAGTGGTAATCCCCATACAATGACAACAGGGTATAACCGTCAGTGGGCAGTTCTGTTGCAGCAACACGAGTCTGGTCATCGGCTCTGGTGGCGTGTAAATGCAGGCTCCACTGGGGGCCGAAATAACGCAGTTCGGCACCAAACTTGGCTGCCGGGATGCGCGGCACGTCCCCGCCGGCATCGAAATCCGCACTGACCAGATCGCCGAACACAGTCATCTCCAGGGTGGAGTTGGCCTGCTCAAGCAGGGTCATACTCACTTCACCTTCAAAGCCGGTGAAAGTGGCATCCCTGGCGGTATAGCGGGCGATTTGCTGCTCTTCGAATTCCTCACCGGTAATATCCAGAAAGACATAGTCGTCGATGCTGTTGTGGTAGACACTGAATTGCCCGGTAAATGGACCCGCATACTGACGATAGCCAAACTCGATATTATTGGCGGTCTCCTCACTGAGATTGGCATTACCGATTTCCAGCAGATTGGTGGCCGCATGCAGGGTCAGGTCTTCCTGATCCGCATAGGCCGCACAGGTGCTGGCATCGATATTGGAGTACAGCTCTTCCACAGTTGGCGTACGCTGCGAACGTGACAAACCGAAGTGCAGATTGGCGGCGGCGCTGACGTCATACAGGGCGCTGGCACTCAGGCTCAGGGCATTTTCGGAGGTATTACACAGTGAGCCCGCTTCCACATCGCCCCATTCGTGGCGAATACCGAACTCGCCGGTAAAGCGACCACTGGTGAATCGCTCCACACCAAACAGGCCCAGACTTCGGACATTGGACTCGGGGATAAAGGCTTCTTCACCGAAAGCGCCGAAGTCGGTATCGGTAAACTGGAAACCCCAGACGCCGGAGCGTGTGGCAGAGTGGGAATGGGTCAGGGTCATGCGCCCTTCCAGGCCTTCATTGCTGTAACGGGTGCCGACTTCACGATCACTGTCTGCAAAATACTCCACTTCCCGATGCTCATAGTCAGTCAGGCCGATGGAGGCATTCAAACTGTCAAACAGGCCATTGTCGAAATCGAGTCGCCCCTTCAGGTCATAGCGGGTTTTTTCCAGCTCGATACGGACGAAATCTACATCGCCGTGATCGTGGCCTTCTTCTTCATGATCTTCATCTTCGTGATCTTCATCATGGTCCTCGTCGTAATCCTCGTCATGGTCTTCTTCGTGCTCGTCACCGTGGTCATGGCTATGGGTGCCCATGGGCAGACCATAGTCGTTATCCAGGCTGCTGACAGACAAACCGACAAAGCCGCGGTCACCTACCCAGGAAAAGCCAAAGGAACCGCC
>JALEHB010000274.1 GCA_022763285.1 Pseudomonadales bacterium
ATGAGACAACGTCAGGATCTGGCGCAGTGGTTTTCAAGTCTGCGCCAGGACAGTAACCAGGCCTGGGATGATGTTATCTACGGTTTCTCCAGTGCCTATGACGATTTCTACGAATCCTGGGAAGATCTGGAGGCCCAATTTGGTCGCGAACAGACTATCTGAGGCCTTCATGATTCCAAGTATTGGATTGAATCAATCGACGAAAAACTACAGGAGGTGTTTCCACCCTAATTGGGACAGCCACATTCACCCTAATTGGGACAGCCACATTACCCTAATTGGGACAGCCACATTGGGCCTGGCCTAATTGAGACAGCCGCATTCGTCTCTGATTGAATTCCTGTTTGGGGCACCCAGATATACTTTTTCCGGAATAAATCCAGATAGATAACTTTAAACTTGAATCTAGTTGATAGTTTTAAGTTTGTGGAACAGGGTAAGTGTCCTAACGATGGAGTTAGGTATCGTAGAAGAGTGCTGGGCTAACTTGTGTTGGTGTCTTGTTGAGGAGAGAGCCTCAGGCTACGCCAAGGTTTAGCTAATATTGTGTTAGCGGTAAAACGCCATGGCTTGAGCATGGCCATGTAACCAATTTTGGTTAATTTTTCGTGCGAAGCGTTTTAGTTGATCCAAACTCCCTATAGCTCGGCCAAAGCGTTTTCCAAGATTTTTAGTATTGTCGACCCAGTCAAGCTCTTTGACATTCAGCTTTTGCAGTATAGGTTTGACTTGTGAAGGAATCGCGCCTCGCTTATCAGACCGTACCAACCTGCCTGTCCAATCTACTAAAGCAAAGTAGTCAGATTGCGAAATGGGAAGGTTGGATCTCACCGCTTGCAATGTTGCTTGCTTTGGCCTTTCGTGCGCCAATGGTGCCAGCCAGGATTGTTTGCGCTGGGAGCGCATTTTTGCAACCAGTTTCAGGCGCTCCTGAATCGATGTGAACTCAGACTGTTCCAATGATTTTGCTGTCCCGGCGCGAACAGGATTCAGGTCCACATAGGCCATGCAAGATACCAGCGCTGCCTCATCCAACAATGCCTGGCTACGAAATCGACCTTCCCAAAAGCGCCCAGTGCAGCTGTCTTCCTGATTGGCCATTCTGGCTATGGCTTCATTGAGACATCGCATGTACCAGCTAAGATCCGCCAACCGACTACGCCATACCTCTATTATGGTAGCTAGCGCATCCTGTTCCTGATTGGACAATGACTGGCCAGCTTGATATCGCTGCGCCAGTACAGGCCCTGAAAATATAGTTAACCAGCGCCCGATAACTTCATCCGAAGACCAGGATTGAGAACGCTCGGCATCAATATGCAATACCAGATGGAAGTGATTGGACATGATCGCGTATGCGCAGACATCTATTGCAAAAATTGATGACAGCAGTTTAATTCTATCCAGTATCCAGTGTTTTCGATGATCAAAGTTCTTTCGGGAAGTCCGATCGTAGCCACAGAGGTAGGCTCGTCGCACACAGCGAGAAATGCAGTGGTAGTAGGGTGTCGCTTGTGTATCTACCAGACGATAGCGGGGTTGAGGCATGGTTTGTTCCCTGAGCAAAATTCTATAAACAAGTTATAGACAAGATTGATCAGGATGCACAGATTTTGAAGATATTTGAGCGGGTGTCCCAATTCAGGTGCCCGAGAGGAATGTGCGAGAGAAATGTGCGAGAGGAATGTGGGTGTCCCAATTCAGCCCGCGGATGTGTGGGTGTCCCAATTCAGGGTCCAATTCAGGGATCGAGTTTTTCCAGCGCCTCGCTTACTTCGGCCAGCAGGTTGCTGTCGCTGCGACCCATATTTTCTTCGGTGGCTTTGGCCAGTTCCTGTTCGTCCACTTTCCATGACTCGAGTATGGACTGCTTTTGCTCGTGGTTGAGGTCGCTGTGGGTCAGGACCTCGGCGGGTGAGGTAAAGTGATCGGCCGGATCTTTTAGCATTTTTTTGAGCGTTTCAGTGTCGATAGCCATGATGACTCCCGGATTGGTGGCTGAATTGTCTTTACGTGACTCAGCTTAACACAGATGACTTTTTGGCCGGAGTTGTTGCGGCGGCAGGGGGTTCAGGGAATAGCGGCGCTGAGATAAACGATGGAGACATAGCGTGCAGCCTTGCCGGCGCCCACCAGCAGCAGAAACAGCCACAGGCGCACTTTCATGATGCCGGCTATGAAGGTCAGGGCGTCGCCGCCAATGGGGAGCCAGGCCAGCAGCAGGGACCAGAAGCCATAACGCTGATACCACTGCTGGGCCCGCTCTATTTGCTGCGGCTTGAAATAGAACCACTTGCGGTCCTGGAAATGCAGCAGATAGCGCCCCAGAACCCAGTTCACCACTGCTCCAAGTGTATTGCCCAGAGTAGCCACTACCACCAATAGCAGCGGATCGCCGCCCTGGCGCAACAGCGCGAATAACACCACTTCAGAATAGAAGGGGAGTATTGTGGCGGCCAGAAAAGCCGAGGCAAACAACACGAGCAGGGAAGTCAGCATGATTCAGTTTTTCACCAGCCAGCGAAACAAGGCCAGTTGCGAGGGCAGGTAGAACAGATACTCCGGATGCCATTGCACGCCGATGATGGGCAGGCTTATAGTGGACTGGATGGCCTGGGTGATGCCGTCCAGGTCCCGCCCGACGACTTCAAGGTCAGCACCGATTTCATCCACGGCCTGGCTGTGCAGGGAATTGACCCGCAGGTTCTTTTTGCCGCACACACGGGCCGGCAAACTGCCCGCTTCCAGCATTACCTGCTTGGTAGGCAGCAGGCCGGGGCGGTTATGGGTTTTATTGCGCATCGGGCGGATATCCTGATGCAGGGTGCCACCCATGACGACATTGATGAGCTGAGCGCCGCGGCAGATTCCCAGCATGGGGCGCCGGTTTTCCAGCGCCCATTTGATCCAGCGAATTTCCAGTTGATCCCGGGCCGGGTCGGGTTTGATGCGGGCATTAATGTCATGGCCGTAGTGTTCCGGTGATACATCGTCACCCCCACCAATCACCAGCGCCTGGATATTGTCGGTACCGGGGTCATGACGCACACTGATTCGCTGCGCCCTTGCTCCTGCCAGGGCCAGTGCCAGTCTGGCACATTCCCAACTCGGGGAGAATCGGCGGCTATTGCCGGTCACACCCACGTACATCGCTTCACCCATTCATCAATATGTTCTACCCAGCTGTGCTGGTCTACGCCAAGCAGGGGGCGCCAGGCGCCCAGAAAACGCTCACTGAGCTCGGCGATTTGCTCCGGTTGCATGGCCAGTTCCTCCACTACACACCAGATATTCCAGGCCCGGGCGAGGCTCCAGTCAGGATCTCCGATCAAGCAATTGGGCAGGCGATAGTGGAAAGTGGGGCGCGGTTTTATGCGGGTGTCCTCAACTCGCTGTCTGACGCGCCCGGCATCCAGCTCGCTGAACAAGGGCAGCATGTCCAGGGCCCGGTTACGGCTGGGATTGAAATCCAGGTAGTCATCGATCAGGGTCTCCCTATCTGCTGCGGTGTAACTGAGCAACTGTTTCAGATAGGCATCCGGATACAGATCAATATAGGGAGTCAGACGCCGGGACAGATCCACTTCGTGCTGTTTCACCAGCCACCACTGCAGCAGGGCAAAGGCACGTAAATAGTTCTCGATGACCCCCTTGTCCAGGGAGGGAAGTTCGGGATTGAGGTGTACCCCAAAAGCGGCAATCAGGGAGTCGTCGGTGCCCCGGGCACCGGCCTGTTGCAGAGCTTGTACCAGCGGGTCCAGCGCGGCAAGATTGTCCAGCGCCACAGGTGGGCAAACTACCTCCACAGGCACAAAGGGGCTCACTAACTCGCGCAGTAAATGTAAATGCTGGGGGCTGCTGTCAGCGGCGCTGGCGGCCTTCTTCAGATAGTCCCAGTCGATCTCTACTGTGAACTCGCCCAGTTCCTTGCTGAGAATTTTCTGCGCGGCAGTGTTTTGCTCGATGAGCTTGCCGGGCAGGGCGGAAATCAGGCACTGGCCAGCGGTATCCAGGTCAAGGCCAGTGAACTCCAGTTCAAAGCCGACGCGCCGGATGCCTTTGCTGTGGTGGGTTTTTGGAGGCTGGTGGTAGTCGATGGTCAGGTCAGTTCTGCGTAGCAAAAGTGACAGTTTAACAGACTATCAATGGCTGTATTGGCTCCAGTAATCGCCTGGGTTCAAAATGAACTGGCGCCACCGGGGTTGCCGCTACCACTTATCTGCATGCCCTCGACGATTTCAGGGATACGCTCGTTTTTGTAGGACCGCAACAGTGACCACTGCGCCTCATCCCAGAGGGTGTTTTGGCTCATGAAACGGTCTTCCCGCAGGGCTTGCTCAGCCTGGGCAGTGAGTCGGATCCCGGTCACCGGTTGCATCTCCCTGATCTCGCGCATCAGCTTCTGCTGCCAGGAGCGACCAAAGCCCAGTTCCTCCAGCAGTGCGTGATAAGCAGGATCCTGTAGCACCCTGTCCGGGAACATGACTTCCATTCCGTGCAAGCGCGTCCCGAGGCTGCGGCGATCGATCGCATTCAATTGCCGCATATGTTCGGCGGCGGAATCGATGTCACCAAGAATCAGTTTCATTACGCCGTTATTGAACTGAAGGTCCGGGTGCTGAAGATTAGCCTCATCAAACAGCTCCGGGAATCGTGGATTCAGTTTGGCCGCCAGTTCGTCTCTGTTGTCACCGGCGCGGGCCAGTGTAAACAGTTCGCCGCTGATGGCGCTGAGATAGATCTTGCTCAGATGAGTACGAATTCCCTGTTTGTCCACGCTGGCTTGTTGCTGAAAGTAGTAATTGGCTTCTTCCATGTTTCCAATCAGGGCCTGGGAGCGAACCAGCAGGCCAAGAATGCCAATATGCCGGGGTTGTTCAAACAGACGCTGTTTCCAGGCCGGTACTGAATTCCAGGGGGCCATGGACGCGACGCTGAAATTTATCTGCTGATTGGGGGAGGTTTTATAGGGGGCTTCAACATTGGCAAGTTCAAAAAACTGTTCCGCCTCTGCATAAAGTCGGGCGCCCTGCAGATAGAGTCCGTACTGGGCAAATACATACTTGGGCGCGTTGCCCTGGATAATACGAGAGGAATAAATCGATGCCAGTTCGTGCAACTGGCCACCACTGTTGAGTGCGGCGGACTTCAATGTTTCCACCGTGGCATGTCCAGGTCTTTCCAGAGCCAGTTTGCGTGCATAATCCTGGAGTAGTTCGCTGACCTCAGAGGCGACGGCCTGGGGACTGTAAACCGCCAGATAATTACCGGCTGTGGCGAGACCGGAATAGGCATTCACGAACGCCGGATCCAGTTCGATGGCTTTTTCATAATGCCTGAGGGCCTGCCGCCAGTCTTCGTGATTCCATTGTTCCTTGAAAAACTCGGCCTTGAGGAAATGTTTGTAGGCCAGAGCATTGGCTGTGCCCCAGTCATGCATGGCGGCCCGTTGCTGGTCATCCAGGTAGATACTCAGGGAATCAACAACATTGTCAGTCACCTGGTTCTGGGTGGCGAGCAGATCGCCGGTTTCAAGCTGAAAGTCTTCCGAATAGATGGTGCTGCCATTTTCCAGCTCCAGCAGTTCCAGGTTGAGGCTGTACTGCTCGGCCGATTCGACGATGCGGCTTTGTAACAGATGACTCGCGCCTAGCTCTCTGGCTGCGCTCAGCGTGTTTCCTGAAGTGCCTTGCTCCAGCTTGACTACGCGCAGGCCATTGAGTTTCGACAGGTTGCTCACCAGCCCGGCATTGAGGCCGGAACTCAGATAGTCACCCCGGGATTCCTGTTCCAGGCCGACGAAGTCAGCGGGGCTCACAGCAACGATTTTGAGGCTGCCCGTCGATGCGGATCTGGTACCGGATTCAAAAACAAAAGCCGCAACAACAAGCAGCAACGCCAACACCGAGGCGGCGATGGCCGGCAGGCCCTTTTCGATTTTTCGAGCCGATGAGCCGATCGGGCGCTCGATCGTTGCTGTGGGTTCCTGTGCTTGCGGCTCCGGTGCCGCCAGGAATTCCACAGTGGCGATGATGGCATAACCACGCTTGGGAAAGGTTTTTATATAACTGGGATTGGACGGTTTGTCGCCGAAGGCGCGGCGTAAAGTGGCCAGCACCTTATGCACGGCATGGTCGGAAGAAGAGTGGGCGGTCCAGAAACGGTCCAGCAGCATTTCCATGCTGACCACATTGGGTGCATTTTCCGCCAGGCACACAAGTACATCCATGGCACGGGGCGACAATTTTTCTTTTTCTTCACCCCGGCTCATGGTGCAGGTTTCAGGGTTAACCAACCATGTGCCGATTCTTATCATTATTTTCTTCTTGCCTGCTGTGGGTCTGCAGGCCGGAATACTGCATATTGCTTAGTGTGCTAAGCATAATTTCAAGCAATCATTCTTGAGTATTGCCCGTGACTCTGTTTCTGAGTATAGCTCAAAACTTCAGTGCGGCTTTCGCTTTTCGTCTTTTGGGGAGGAATAAGGGAGCTTTTTTTCAGGAATTAACTTGCTGATTTACCAATACTTATTCTGTTGCAGAATTTATTCGTCACTGCAACAAATTGTAACAACGGTCTGCCGGCAGGACAGAATCTGGAATGCATGAAAGCGACTCGTTGTAAGAAAAATCCTTGCCCACAATACAATTGTTTTGAGGCGAGAAGAAAAACCCACAAGGGAGAAAATTAATGACTCGAGAGTTTAGACGTAACAAACTCTTCCGGCTCAGCCACGCGATCTCCACCGCGACCGTGGTTGGTCTGGCCAGTACGGCAAATATTGCCCTGGCCCAGGAGCCCGAAGTTGAAGAAGTTGTTGTTACCGGTTCCTACATCCGTAACAGCGCCTTTGCCCAGGATTCAAACGTATCTACCGTTACCCAGGAAGATATGTTCGAATCTGGTGCGCCCTCCATGGGGCAATACATTCGTGATCTGACCTATACCTCCAATATTGACACCGTTGCCAATGTGAACGCGGGTCAGGATGGTGGGCAGGATTCCAGTAATGCCACCTTCAACCTGCGCGGTCTGGGTGAGAACAGCACCCTGACGTTGGCGGACGGCGTTCGCTCCATCAACAATTCCTTGGGTACCCTGCTGCCGGATATTGCTGTTGAGCGCCTGGAAGTGGTCCTCGATGGTGGTTCGGCACTGTATGGCTCTGACGCGGTAGCCGGTGTTGTGAACATGATTCCTGTGAAGGAATTTGATGGTTTCCGTGCCCGCACTTATTACCAGCGTGACGCCGATCCTGATTTCGAGGAATCCAAGTTGTCACTGCTGTGGGGCCGCTCTTTCGACAACGGCATAAACTATGTCGGTGCCGCCGATGCTGCGCATATCGGGTCACTAATGACCTTTGAGCGACCTGAAATCCTGGTATCTGACTATGGCTATTCTTCATCTGGCAACCCGGGTGTTTTCCGTGAAGTGGTAGGTGGCTCCCCAAGCATCAATGGCGTGCATGGTGGTACTGTTGTTTCGCCAAGTCTGCGTGACCCCAGCTGTGGTACTTTCGGCCTGTCTCCGGAAGAAACTTTTCTGGGTAATGCCAAGAACAACCCCAGCGGTTTGCCAGTGGGCGATACCGGTTGTTACATGACCTACAGCGCCCAGTGGCCGCTGATGGGCGAGCAGACTACCTATAACATGTATAACAACATGACCTGGGATGCCGCCGATTGGGTCCAGTTCGAGCTGTCCATGAATCACAGCTATCATGAGGTAACCAACCGCAATACAGGTACCTATGGTCAGAACACCAATAACCGTAACTCTCTGTATATTCCAGCAGATCATCCGGCCAACCCCTTTGGTGTTGACGTGGTGCCCCAGAACTATCGTCCGTTTACCTATCTGGACGAAGAGCGCTGGCCGAGCCATTTCGAGCAGTCCACCGGTGCGCGTTTGCAGCCGATTTCCTATTACACCCAGCGTTACAAGATTGCTGCCAGCTATGAGTTGGGCTCTGCCTGGAACGGTTATACCTATTATTCCAAGCAGTACTACGATGTAGACCGTGACGAGAAGCTGCTGCACATCGGCAAGATGCAAGCGGCGCTGATTGGTCAGGGTGGCCCCAATGGCAACGAATACTGGAATCCCTTCGGCTCTGCCGATCCCCGTTCGCCATTCTTCGACGAAGCCACCACGCGTAATAGCCAGGCTATGGTCGATTGGTTACACAGCAATATCGACAATGTGCCCCAGAGCTCAGATGAGCTGGATATTTTCGAAACTACTATCGCGGGTGAGCTGTTTGCACTGCCAGCCGGTATTCTGCAAATGGCAACCGGTTTCCAGATGCGTGACAAGACCGAGGGTATCTTTCACAATCCACTGGAGCTGACTCAGCAGGATTACAACGTGAATATCGTTGATACTCCGCCGAAGAATGACACCTATTTCAGCAAGGTCTATGCGGCCTTCCTGGAATTCGACATTCCCATCACTGACACCATCGCTGCCCAGGCTGCGGTTCGTCACGAGCGTTTCGAAGACTTCGGTCTCGATGCCACGACACCAAAAGTGGGTGTACGTTGGGAAGTTTTACCGGAACTGGCATTGCGCGCTTCCTGGGGTGAGTCCTTCCTCGCGCCAACCGCGTCTCAGGCCCGTCCTTTCGATCCTAACGAAGGTTGTGGTGAGATCTTTTTCGGTGCCGACCCGCTTACCGGCGGTCAGCTCACCGGTGGTGCTACCTGTAGTTCCGGTAACCCTGGTCTGAAGCCGGAAACTTCCGAAATGAGCAACCTCGGTTTCACCTGGCAGCCCGGTGGTGATCTGGATGGCCTGACCATAAGCCTGGACTACCAGACTATTGAGTACACTGACCGTATTCGTACTCTGAGCACCAATGATACGGTTGAGAAGCAGTTCACCGAAATGCTGCTGGCTACCGGTCAGACCGAAGCTTCCTATGATCCGACGCCTGGTTCTGCCAGCCGCGAAGCGGCCAATGCCTGGTTGCGCGCCCAGGATCAAACCGGAGCAGCCGGTGTGATTCGTGATGCCAATGACCAGAGTGTGCTGCGGGTTATCCGCCAGTCCAACAACATCAGTTCTGTGTGGATTGATCTGTTCGACATGAAAGTGGATTACACCTTAAACACCGATGGCATGGGCACATTTGCTCCGTCACTGAACGTGACCTATTACACCAAGTACGAGTACGAAGATCTGTTTGGTGGTATTCAGGAAGCGTTGGGTTGGCAGAACGCTGACAGTGGTGTCGTACCGCCGCTGCCAGAGATGAAGTGGAATGCCAAGCTGAACTGGTTCATGGGCAGTCACTCTGCTTCTATCAATGCCAGCTACACTGACGAAGTGATATTCGATGATCAGGTCAATGCCCTGTTCACCGGTTACACGGCACCAGAGGTGATCGATTCCCAGATTATTACCAATGCGCAGTACAGCTATGCATTCGATAATCTGTTCGGTTCACAAGTACTGGTCAGTGGTGGTATTCGCAATCTCTTTGATGAGATGCCTCAGACTCTGCCCGTACTGGGTGGTTTCGAAAGTCGCCTGCAACAGCCCTGGGGCCGCCAGTTCTGGCTGTCTCTGGACTGGACTCCAGGCTTCTAAACTTGCCCTGCTAGACTCTCCACTAGTAGTGAGTAGTGAGTTGGAAGGGGGACAGGCAACTGTCCCCCTTTTTTAATGCCTGACAGGGGAGTAAGCTGGAGTTCCGCAATGCTTGTAATCCATAGAGGAAGTCGTCTCTGGGGAGGTCTGCCATGCTGAACAAGTTACTGTTATTGAGCGGTAGTGTATTGCTGCTCTGTGCCTGTAGCAGTAGTAGTCACAAGAGTTTTCGCTACATGTCTGACGAGGAATTGTTTGTCTACAATGAAGACAAGGCACCAATGGAGCAGGTGATTTGTCAGGAACGGCGCCATACTTCATCGAGAATCCGCAAGAAAATTTGCCTGACGGTTCGGGAAATCGTCAACAACAAGGCCGATACCTACCAGAAGCTGGGAGTGATCAATTCCAGTGTGCCTGCTGGCGCGGTAAGTCGTGGGCGCTGAGCCACTTTTCTGCTACCACTTGTCTTCATATGAGTTGTTATAGTTGCAGCACTGCTATGTCAGCAGGACGGAACCAGCGCCTGCGACCTGCGCCAGGTTCAATTGCTTGCAGCGCTTTACATCAAGAGGTTTACAGTTAACAACCTGGTCAGATCGAGACACTTGTCTCAGTACTGGAGCTGGATAAGACAAAGATCCGAATTAATGGCGAGTGTTTAGTCGCACTGGCTGCGCCTGGTTCGATTGGTTTCAGTGCTTCTCATCAACAGGTCTCCAGGTGACAAGCTATTTCAGGACGGGTCAACCTATTTCAGGACGGGACACAGGCAATAAAAAAGGGGATCCAGATGGATCCCCTTTTTTTATGACTGGGCCGATGTTGACACCGACCCGGGCATGGGTGTCGACTTAGAAGTCAACGCGGAAGCGTGCATAGTAGAACGCACCTTCATAACCCCAGGGCGTGGAACCGGTGTAGATATTACCGGAACCGATAGTGCCGTCGAGGTTGTCGATGTCGATCGGTGCATCCTGATCGAAGGCGTTGTTGGCGCCAACAGTCAGAGTGTAGGAATCAGCGAAGGTATACGCTGCTTCCAGGTCGAAGATGACCTCACCGTCATAGCAGTTATCGCGGTACAGTCCGAAAGTACAGTCGATGGTGTAGCCTGTACCGTCGGCACCACGTGCAGTCGGGTCACCGCTCCAGTCAGCTGATACCCAATCGTCATAGAAGCTGGCACGGGCCAACAGACGCAGGTCGCCGATGAAGTGGTTGTAGGTGAATACGCCGCGGTTATGCGGGTTGTACTCTTCCAGGTTAACTACACGGTCACGGCTAACTTCAGAACCGGCATTGTCCACCTCAGTGGTGGTGTTGTTCCAGGAAGCCACGAATGAACCGTTACCGGCATCACCCCAGTCCAGATCCCAAGTGGCAACGATATCAACACCCTCAGTGGTGGTGGCGAAGTCGTTGGTGTAGAAGGATACGGAGCTAAGGTCAGCGGCACCCGGTACACCCAGTTCCTGCAGACACAGGGCCAGGTTACCAACAGGGTTGGCGCGGGCATTCGGACAGCTCACACCGGCAGGTACCGGCTCACCGGTAATGTCGATAGTACCGGTTTGGGCGATACGGTTTTCCAGCTCGATGTTGAAGTAGTCAACAGTGATGTTGATGTCAGGAGTGACATCCCAAACCATACCGAAGGAAAAGTTATCAGACTCTTCCGGCTGCAGGGTTTGACCACCGAGGAATACAGAGATCGGGTTGGTGGGCGGAATCTGACCACGTTGCTGCAGTTCACCATCAACAGTAGTTGTGGACACCTTGGTTACGTTTTCCTGACCAGGGGTCGGAGCACGGAAACCGGTGTTGAATGAACCACGCAGAGACAGGGTGTCAGTCAGCGCCAGACGACCGGACAGCTTGTAGTTGGTAGTGGTACCGAAGGTTTCGAAATCTTCGAAACGTACGGCCAGGCCACCAGTGAAGCTATCGGTGATGTCGGCTTCCAGTTCGGTGTACAGGGCGTAGTTGTTACGACCCCACAGACCGGCTTGCGGTGGGCTGAAACCGGCGAAACCGTGAGCACCGATGCTCAGGTTAGGCAGCGGAGTCACACCATCGCTGTAAGTGTTGGAACCATCCACGTTCTGGAAGGCAAAGCGGCCGGCTTCCCAGGCAGCTTCTTCACCAATCAGGGTCTGGAAGATCTCATCACGCCACTCAGCACCCCAGGCGATACTCAGGTCAGAAGCGAAACCCTCAACCGGCATCAGGTAGACGAAGTCGGCGTTCAGGTTAACTTCGGACTGAACATAGGAGCCCAGGTCGAAATCGCGCTGCAGAGCGCCATTGACGAAACCGTCAGGACCATTGGAAGGGTTCCAGGTATTACCCAGCATGAAGTTTACTTTGTTCTGGCCATAGCTACCGGACAGGTCATAAGACAGGTTCGGATTGATGTCGCCACGCACACCCAGAACAATGCTGGAGTCTTTCACCCGGCCACCGAAGGCAGGTGTATAACCGCCTGGCACAATCTGGTTCATTACGAAGCAGTTATCAGGCAGGCTTTGCAGGGCTGCATAGTCAGCAGCAACAGCAGCCGGATCCAGCGCTACACCGCTTCCGCCTGAACCCGGGCTTAGCAGCGCCGGACAGTTGGAGGTGATACCGGTCTCGCCAGCGGCGATATTGGTGTCAACAATGGCGCGATAGTCGCCATTGGTGTAAACACCGCCACGGCTGTTGGGGTTACGGTAGAAGAAACCACCTTCGGTTTCACGGTTACCGACGTTACCGAACGCATAAACTTCCTGGGTGTCGGAAACACGGATGCCGGAGTTGATGAAGATGTTCCAGTTGTCGCGATACTCCGGACCACCGTAGATCTGGGCCGGGTTGGCGATAGAAGCCTGCTGGGCCGGATTACCACTGGCGATCAGGGTAGCGGCGTCAGTACGCTGCTGGGAACGACTGGTGGCATCCTGCTCCATCCACTGGGCGGTGACGTTGGCAAAGCCATCGTTACCCAGAGGCAGGCCGAAGTTGGTGGCAAACTGGGTCAGTGTGCCGTCGCCTTCGGAGTATTCACCGGTACGGGCTTCCAGAGTGAAACCATCGGCATCGTCTTTCAGTACGAAGTTCAGTACACCAGCGATGGCGTCAGAACCGTACTGGGCAGCAGCACCGTCACGCAGAACCTCAGTCTGGCGGAAGGCCAGCGGCGGGATCGCGGAGATGTCAGCACCCTGTGAACCAGCGGCCAGAGAGCCACCCAGTTCGGCGATAACGCCAGAACGGTGACGACGCTTGCCGTTGATCAGTACCAGGATGTTATCCGGCGGCAGGCCACGCAGGTTGGCCGGTCGAACCAGCGTTGCTGCATCAGAAATGGAAAAACGGTCCACGTTGTAGGACGGCACAGTGGTGCGAAGCATGTCATCAAGGTCAGCATAACCCTGGTTAACAAACTCATCACCGCTGATGACATCTACCGGGACTGCCGAATCAGTTGCGCTGCGTTCCGGGCGGCGCGAACCAATGGTGACAATCTCTTCGATATCGCCAGATGCATCCTGGGAAAACACCATGGGCGTATAAGCCGCAGGTGCAAGTAGACCAAGTGCAATGGCTGTCGGGAGAACCCGTCTTGCCAGATTAGGTCGATGTTTCATTTACTTCCCCTTTGATAGTGAGTGATAGTAATTGAGTTTTTACCTCGCCAGGCGAGGTGCTTTTTCTGACACGAATGCGCTTCATTGCAGCACTGCGCCGAACCATTTTCAGGGTCGGTGCGTGTCCCCTCCCAATCGAGCACATGTTCGTGTCCGCAGCATAAAATTCAGGCCCGAAAATGTCCAGCCAGATTGCGCGAAAAATGGGCAATTTTGCTAAAAAAATGCAAATATTTTCAGCTGTTACGGTGAACTGTCGTTCGATGCTGCGGGCCTGATTCCAAAATGTGGCACATGACCTGAAAGGGGGCGAAATCTGCCAACTTTGAGGGAAGTGTACAAAACCCCCTGAAAGCGCCAGTATATTATCGGTAACTTACTGATATTAAAGGGATAATAAGGCTTTTTGCTAGCAGTAGCCAAGGTCGACGCAAGTGCCGTAGGTTTCCCAGCGGATTGGCGGGCTGTGATTTTGCGCCTCGAGGATGAAGGTGACACCGGCCAGAGGGCTGCCATCGAAGCCCCAGAGCACGTAAATGCGCCCATTCAGCACATAGACAAATTTGTCGAAGATGGTGGACCAGTCCAGGTCCGGAATGCCGTGTTTACCAAAGTCGAAATCGTTGACTGAATTGACATTGCCTCGGAAAGCCGCCAGTTCAATGGCGTTGCGGTAAGGACTCGCTATCAACAGAACCTCCGAATAACGGGCCCTGAGCGAATAATGCTGGTAAGTGGGAATGGCTACCGAGGCCAGCGTGCCGATAATGGCCGTGACCGTCAGCAGTTCCAGCAGGGTGAAGCCGGATTGCTTGTTGTTATGGTTTTTCATGGACAGACTTCTGCTTGGCTACACAGCAATTATAGAGAAACAGGGCGACATTCTTGTAGTCACAGTTGGGACAAAGCCGGGTTGAAACAGGAACAAGCCTGCTGCAATTACATCGGCTTGATTCTGGTTAACTGTGGCTTACTTGGTGCTGATTCGCCACAACGGAGCGCTGTGCCAACGCCAGACTTAAAGTGGCTGAAAATGGCTGAGAGTGACTGAAAGTACAGTAACTTATTGATATGGCTTGATTATCCAGTGCTCCATGCTGCGCATCTGAATTGACTTCCTGGGCGCTATTCAATTCGATCCGGCTCGCTTGAGTACTGCGGGCGACCTGGCACTTTGTCGGGGAAATCTTGTCGGGAGCGGGGCAGCGGATTGGTCATGCAGCACTGCAGCGATTGGGTCAGTCGCTGATTTTGCGCAGGCTGTCTACCAGGCTCTTGCCAAGCAGCAGCACAGCCAGGTGCATTTTGCCGACAATGCCCAGATGCCGGCTGCGCAACCAGAAGCGTCGGGCCCGGTGCCAGGCGGGCTGGGCCTCCAGACTGGCGGCGGCGCGGCCTGAGACCCTGGCCAGCAACCAGGCGCCCAGGCCAAGGAATAAAATACCAGGAATAATGGGCAGGACGATGCCGACCACGCCAATCAGCAGGCACAGGGCCGCCAGAAGCAGGAGGCCTGCCTTGATCAGCAAGCTGGCGGGGTCCTTCTGTGACAATGGTTTCATCGGCTTTCTCCAGCAGGTTTAGCAGTTATCTGGAGAGACAGGCAGCATTAATTGTGCCAATTACTATCTTGTTGAAAGTATTGGGTTTTAGCCTGGTAAATGTTGGCAAGATTGGCGAATTTCGCCAGCTTTGGCGAATCACTGACGAGTGAATGGCAGCGTGTCTACCAACTGCTCCAGTCATTCACATTGCCATCCTGGCAACTGGCGGGCACAAATTCGATGCGGTCCTGGGTGTTGTTGATGGTGCAGCGGAAATCCAGTTCATTGTCATTGACCCGCTTTACCTGCAGGTGCAAACCAATATCAGAGTTCAGCCACTCTTCCTTGCGATGGGCCCGCAGGGCAATGACCCGGTGAGGGCCTTTGGGTTGATATTCGATGCGTGACCACATCTCATGTTCCGCACCATACATGGTGGCGTAGTCCCAGTAGGGGCCGCCGTGGATAGTGCCATCGGGAGGCGGCGCGCCCGGAATGCCGGTACTGATCTCGCCCCGTTGATAGAACTCGGTTGCCACCCGGCGGCTTAATTCGCCCAATAGCAGCACCCCTTCGGTAACCCGGGCACGGATTGTATAACTCTGCATCCAGGGGACAGCAACGCTCAATAACACGCCGAGTATGGCAGTGGTGGCCAGCAATTCGATGAGGGTAAAGCCGCGCTGGCGGCCGGGCTGTTTATCGAACAGTTTGGGCATGGTTCTATTCCACCAGAATGGGTGTAGGGTCGGCGCTGCTGACATAGATATCGCTGACTCCCAACGTGGCTGGCTGGGGGTGGCGCACAATCACTGCACCGGCATCGCGGCTGATAGTGAGATTCATGTTGGAGCCGGGGCAGTGGCGCGGTGCCAGCGTGGTATCGCCATTGCTGAATTGCATGGCGATCTCCCAGAAGATCAACATGCAGGCCTCAATATTGTTGCGGGTTTGTTCCTGGGCCGCAATCTGTTGCTGGCTGAGTACCGCGCCGGAACCAAGCGAGCGGCTGATCTGAACGACGATGAAAACGCAGCAGAGTATAACAATCACCATAAGGATTTTGTCCTTGCGCTCATTGGCGTCAGTGCGGATTTCAGGCTGTTTTACCGGCGCCTCGCGAGCCTGTTTTTCACCTTCCTCCAGCAAGGCGCCCATGCCGGTGCCACTGTGCTGCCTGGATTGCTTGTCGACAAAGCTGGACAGGGAAGCGCTTTGCTCACACTTTTCACAGTACAGCTTCCCGCCGGAATAGACCGCGCAAATTCCACACAGGGGCAACTGGCAACTCTCGCATTGACCTATTGCTGCAACCGTTGGGTGGCTATGGCATTTCAAGCTGGGCTCTCCGGGCTCGGCGCTCCTTCTATTCGGGGACTGCAGAGCCTTAAAAACTGGCAATATAACAGAATTTTCTCACCCTCAAAGTGAAAAGGCGGGACTGAGCGGGAAGATATCAACAGGCCCATTGACCAGCTGGTCAAATTGGCAGGGGACGCCTGCAAATGCCCGTGCTAGACTCAAGGCACAGGCTTGATCTGCGTCTGAGACAGGCCGGAGAAACCGCAAACCGGGGTAAGAAAAAAGGGGGAATCAGGTTTGACCAGATCCATTAATCGCCGTGAGTTCTTTGCGCTCACTGCCCGGGCCGCCAGCAAATCCTTTATTGTACTTTCCACGCCAGCCATCCTGGCCGCTTGTGACCGGGCTGCACCGGCGCGGGAACAGCAAGCGGCATTCCAGACCCTGCAGGCGCAAGAGGCGGCCGAGTTCGAAGCCATCGCCGCCCGCATCATTCCCAGTGATGAGACACCTGGCGCTCGTGAGGCAGGAGTCATCTATTTCATGGATACCGTACTGGCGGACGACCGCGAGCAAGAGCTGACGATTCTCCGCCAGGGGCTCGCTGATCTGCAACAAAGCGCGCAGGCCGAATACAATCAGAGCAGTTTCAGTCAACTGACTGAGGCGCAGCAGGATGCCCTGCTTGTAAATATCGAAAATTCCGACTTTTTTGCCACCATGCGTTTCCTGACTATTGCTGGCATGTTCTCCTTGCCGGAATACGGCGGCAATCGCGATCTTGTTGGATATGAACTGATCGGTTTTGAGAATCAGCATGCCTGGGCGCCGCCTTTTGGCTACTACGACGCCGAATACAATGGGGGAGGACAATAAGATGGCTGAAGCAGTTTATCCTACCCGCGAGGAAGTGGATTTTGTGATTGTCGGCTCCGGCGCTGCCGGTGGCATCATGGCAAGGGAACTGGCTACTGCTGGCCATTCCGTGGTGCTTATGGAGCAGGGGCCGCATTTGCGTGCGGCTGATTTCAAACACGATGAGTGGGGCTATGATGTTAATCGTGATCTGACCTGGAATCATCGCCGTGGACACCCCCAGACTTTTCGCAAAACGGAATCGGAAACCGCAGAAGTGCGTGATTCGGTCTGCGGTTATGCCCATAACGTGGGCGGCAGCAGTGTACATTTTTCCGGTAATTTCTGGCGTTTCCGGCCAATCGATTTCATGGAAGCCAGTGTCCGGGGCAGCATCGCCGGCACCAATTTTGCCGACTGGCCGATTCGCTATGAGGATCTGGAACCCTACTATACCCGGGTGGACTGGGAGATCGGGGTGTCCGGCCAGCAGGGGCCCTGGGACCCGCCCCGTTCAAGAGATTATCCCTGCCCGCCCATGCCGGTGAAATCCTCCGGCGTGCTGCTGGAACGGGCTGCAGAGCAGCTGGGGCTCACCGCCTATCCGGCTCCGGTGGCGATTCTTTCCCAGCCCCATAATGGTCGACCCGGCTGCATTCACTGTGGCTTTTGTAATGGCTATGGTTGTGAGGTGGACGCCAAGTCTTCCTCCATGGCAGCCATGATTCCCCAGGCCCTGGCCACCGGTAATTGTGAGCTGCGTACCGGCTGTACGGTCGGCCAGGTGATTAGCAATAATGCCGGCCGCGTCACCGAGGTGACCTACTGGGATGCCGATGGCGTCGAGCAGGCCCAGCGCGCCCGGGCAGTGGTGCTCTGTGCCAATGGTGCAGAGACGCCGCGTCTGCTGTTCCTGTCGGCCAATAATCAGCATCCCGATGGCCTGGCCAATAGTAGTGGCATGGTGGGCAAGAACCTGATGTTCAACGGTTATACCAGTGTTTCGGGCCTGTTTGATGAGCCGTTGAATGACTGGAAATCCGTGCCTGCCACCCGCGTGGTCCATGACTACTACAGCCTGGATCCTGCCCTGGGCTTCTACGGTGGAGGCGGAATCGATTCGAGGCACCCGTCCCGGGGTGTCCCCATGGGCTTTGCCCGCTCTGCACCGCGTATGTTCGGTGGCCCAGCCTGGGGCAGCGAATTCAAGAACAATCTGGCCCGGCAGTTTAGCCATGCAGCAGCGTTCGAGGGGCATACTACCTCGCTCCCCCTGGACAGCAATAATGTGACACTGGACCCGAATGTAACTGATCGCTGGGGACGACCGGCGGTGCGCTGTACCTACCAGGATCATCCGGATGATATTGCCACCATGCGCTTCTTCTACGAATTGAGCATCGAATTAATGGAAGCAGCCGGTGCCAGCAATATTGATGGTTTTTATCCGGAAAACGGTCAGGAGGGGAATGTGCATTTGCTGGGAACCTGCCGCATGGGTGATGACCCGGCCAGTTCGGTGATCGACTCCAGCCACCGCACACACGATGTGGAGAACCTGTTTATCTGTGATGGCAGTTCCCTGGTGACCTCGGGAAGAGGGCAACCCACCATGACTATCATGGCCCTGGCTTTCCGCGCTGCCGAGCTGATTGATCAGGCTGCGCAGCGCGGGGAAATTTGAGCCGGCTCAGTACTGCTCCTCAGCCGACTCGATGCTGGCCCAGACTTCGCTGCTGCCATCTTTTTTCAGCAGCAGGATGTCATAGGGGGTGAAGCGATTACCCATCTCCATGCCGGGGCCACCAATGGGCATGCCTGGCACGGCCAGTCCCAGAGCATTTTCCGGCGGGTTGGCCAGAAAGCGGGCGATGAATTTTTCCGGAATATGGCCCTCAAACAGATAGCCTTCCTCGGTAACGGCAGTATGGCAAGACTGCCATTCCGGTTTCAGGCCCAGTTCGGCCTTGACCGCATTGAGATCGCTGGGGTGGAAGATAGTGGATTCATAACCTTCTTCGGTCATGTGATCGATCCAGCCCTGACAGCAGCCGCAGGTTTCGCTCTTGTAAACATTCAGGGTGACGTCATCGAGGGACTGGGCCGTGCCCAGCGGGGCGATCATCCAGGCGATCAGGCCCAATAGCGAGGCGAAAAAATGACGCCGCAGGCTGAGCCGGGTGGAGAAGAAATCGCGGTATTTCTTTGATATGGGTTTGCTAGCTGCTCTGTTCATGGGGCCCCCGATCATGTTGATTTCAGTAGCTTCCAGCCATATTGGGGCTGGATTACAGGGTTCAAGGCTGAATTGATTGCTTAACTATACCGCCTGGCAGACAGTTACGCACCTTCAAGGGGGTTGAAGCTTTGCATTGAGCCCGGCTATCAGCGGGGCTATGCTGCGCAGGGACGAGGGGATCAGAGGGAATTAAAAGGGGGGAAAAGGCGATGGAAGAAACCGCCACGCTCACCACACCGGTCAGCCGCAAGGCCCGTATTCAATCTATCGACAGTCTGCGCGGTCTGGCGCTGTTCGGTATTTTACTGCTCAATATCATCGCTTTCGCCAACCCCTTTGCGGCCTATATCGATCCCCGTGTGGACGGCGCCGGGACGGGTATCAATCTTGCCACCTTCATGAGCATCGACATTCTTGCCGAAGGCAGCATGCGGACCCTGTTCTCCATGCTGTTTGGCGCCGGGATGCTGATTTTTCTGAATAAACCGGCTG
>JALEHB010000275.1 GCA_022763285.1 Pseudomonadales bacterium
CCACTTCCAGCTCCGGGGCAATATTGTCCCGCAGGCGGTCATCGAGGCTGCCAAAGGCACCACCCACTTCCGTGGAAATGACCTGGGGGTCGATGCGATAGTCCGGATAGAGGCTGCCATAGGCACGGGCCACATGATCCCCCTGGGAATGCAGGGTCCACACCACTTCCTTTTCGCCGAAGTCTGCCGGCACATCGATGGTGAACAGGAAGGGATTACGGCGTGGATAGAAATGGGTGGGTTGGCCCATGTCGGCCTCCGCCGTCACATAGCCGCTTTCTTCCAGATCATCCAGCTCCCCCTCTTCCACGATGCGGAAATAATTCTCCGGACCCACCGGAATATCAAATTGCTGTTTCCAGTTGGAATTCATATAACCGAAGAACAGGCGAAAACTGCCGTCGGGATTGGGCCACCAGCCTTCATAGGCCGGCGACAGCAATTCGCCCGACAGCACCATGCGTCGTTCCTGGGCCTGCAGGCTGGCAGCGGCCATCAGGGCCAGAACCAGCAATGAATGACCGATTGTTTTAATTATTCTATGACTGACATTGCGACTACACTTCATTGCTTTTTAATCCTCACTGCCTGCTAGCGTGGAATACTCCGGCACCGGTGCCCAGCACAGCGGGCAGCCCACGTCGTATTCGTTGCGATCCTCCATGCTGGCACGGCGCTTGGCCATCTCCGCCTGAAATTGCTCTTCGGTCATGGTGACGTTATAGCCCAGATCGATAAACATATTGGACACCGAGCGGCGACCACCGCCGGCCCAGTTACGGGCATCCGCCAGATTGGGATTGGCGTCGGTGGTATCCATGAAGGCGATTGTGTGCAAGATGGTACCTTTGGGTAGCAAGGGGGCACGGTCTTCCTTGTAGATATATTGCTTCACCCAGTTGTGGTCATAGCCCACGCAATTGAGCGTGAAGATGTTATGGCCCCAGATGGCCTCCATGCACATGCGCACACCGGGGGCGTGCAGATGGGGTTCAAAAGCCATGATCTTGGTGTGCTCCTGCAACACCACATAGTTATGCAGTTCCTGATTAGCCTTGTTGGGCAGCACGTCCAGGTCGATGCCATTGCCGGTGCGGGGGCCCCGGTTGGTGTATTCCGGCAGATAATCGCGGGGAAAAAAGGTAATACCAAACTCCAGATGCCCGGTGGTCTCCCGGCCATTGGAATGCAAATGGGCGGCGCTCAGGTGCAGGGCGGAATTGGCATGCAGCAGCCGCCCGGCGGAATCCGGAAACACATCGGCATTACGGCCCACTTCGTGAATCGGCCAGCTCACCGAGCTATCGGGCTCGATATAACTGCCGTCTTCTGACAGCACCCCACTCTGGTAGGTCATGTGGTGGAAGATATAACGACCACCCACGGTATTGGTGCCCTGATCCATGGGGATGTCGTTGATCTCGCGCACCTCGATGGATTTCACATAGCGGTCTTCGGTCAACCCGGTGGGCACCAGGCCAAGATCGCCCCACCAGTCCGGCCCTACCGCTGGCCGGGTCATGTCCGGGCCACGCAACACCAGATCCGGCTCACCCAGGGTCCATTCATTGCCTTCGGCAAACACCAGCGGTTCCGGCTCATCGTCGGGATTACCGCGGGCGGCGCCATTGCGGGCCCAGGCCTGGATCATGGCCAGCTGTTTATCAGACAGGGAATAGTCGCTTTCAAAGCCATCGGTAATGCCGATGTCCTTTTCCACGAACCAGGGCGGCATGGCACCCATGCGATCGCGGATGGCGGTGCGATGCATGATCACCGGCGCCCAGGGCCGCACTTCGTCATAACTCATGAAAGACATGGGGCCGGCACCACCGGGTCGGTGACACTGCTGGCAGCTTTGCTGCAGGATCGGCGCAATATGCTCAGCGTAGTTAACCTCGCTGGCCTGCATGCCAAAATCCTCGATGTCGTAGTAGTGCAGCTCATGGTTGGCAACACTGGCATCGTGGGGTTGGGCGGCAAGTGACTGGGCCAGCAAGGCGGAGGCTGCAATGCTGCTGGTCAGCAATGCCAGCCTGGAAAGAGACCTGGACATGGTTGTTTCCTCTTCTTAAACCTTCGGGACAAGGATTACTGGGTTACCGGGAAACTTCTTTGAACTTTCAGCCGGGGCTGAAACTGCAGTCGCGGACGGTTTTTTGCCTGACCGACACGGCAAGCGGGAGAGACGCTTGCCATGCCAGGCCAGGGGTTCCGGCACTTCTTATGCTGTTAGCCTACCACCGCAAATATCAAAAAATACAGAGCCGGCAAGGCTTTATGTGCAGATTTTCGGGATCGGGAAAAACTGTCAGCCTGGGCCAACAAATCCGGCAGTGCACTGCCAGATTTTTGCCGAAACCGGCGAGGAATCAGGCATTGGCGGGGGCTTAGCCAGAAATCTGTAAGCGGCAAGCACAAATCTGGCAATGGCCCTGGGCGCTGAAATGAGCGGCTAGTGATCCTGCTGGGCCGACTGCCGGTATTCAGTGGGCGTGAGGGCAAACTGGTTCTTGAAGACACTGTTAAAGGAAGACAGGGAGGCATAGCCCACCTCGAAGGCAATGGCTGAAACCGGCGCCTCGCTCTCTCGCAGGCGCTGGCTGGCCTCCCCCAGTCGGTAGAAATTGAGAAACTGATTAAAATTGCGATAGCCCATCTCGTTATTGATGGTCTTGCGCAGGCGGGATTCACTGATGGCCAGCGCTTGTGCCAGATCAGCGATGGAAAAACCCTGCTGCCGGTAAAGCCCCTGCTGCTGCATGGCCGCTTCAATCCGTGATACCAGCTCGGCCTCGGCATCTTCCTGTGCCGCCGGCGCTGTTGCCTGCGATTCTGCCACCGGTTCCGGGCTGGCGGCGCCAGAGACTGAGGTCTGCATAAAGAGCTGGCGCAGGTCTTCATGGCGGCGGGAGCTGAGCAGATTGAAACCGAGAAAGATAAAAAACGCATAGACCGCATAGACCCACTCGGGGAAATTCACATTGCTGAATTCCTCACCGCCAATCAGCATACGGGAAAACACCAACAGGCCCGATACCAGGCGCGGAATAATGAACAACCAGGTGCTGATGACAAAATACAGGCGCAAGCTGCGGCGGTTCTCCATCAGGTCGGCGCGGTAGCCCTGGCTGGTGTAAACCGCCGCCATCACCGCGAAATAAATCAGAATGGCCAGAGGCAGAATATAGGCCAGGATCAGGATGCTGTCGCTGGCCTCGGCAGGGCTGTAGAACAGGCCGCCCAGCACTTCCCGAAACAGCAGGAAATAGGCCAGCAGCACCCAGTCCAGGGGCTTCATGCGGGCCTCATCCAGAAACAGATAACGGGCAATGGCGTAAAGCAGCACCGGGGTCAGCAGGGAAATGCGGTAGAGCGGCGTGTCCAGATTGCCATCAAAGGCGGAATGGGGCCAGGCCACATAGCAGGCCAGACAAACAAACAGCGCCACGAACAACAGGCCCGAGCGATTACGGTGATGGATCAGAAAATACAGACTGGTGGTGACCAGTTGGGACAGGGCCAGGAAGATAAAACTGTCGTGAACAAGCTGCATACTCACGAGGGGCGCGATCACCTCTTTATTATTGTCATGGTGTGATTGATCCGGCCCTATTGTAGCCGCTGTGCCGGGCAATAGCAGCCACAGCCGTGGCTCTCGCTTTTTCTCCTGCCCCGCCCTCTGCCCTTGACGGGCAACCGCGAAAAGCGCCAGGCCAGGCACTGCCAGATTAATCTGGCAACCAGGGTCGGGGCCTATCCAGAGATGATTGCGGCATTGTTGCGGTTTTAATCCTGCTTTGTCGTTGACAGGCCCCCGGCCTTGGATTAATCATAGCCTCAAGCAATAAAAAGGAAGGGAAAAGATGCGTCTTTAAAACCTTCCGCCAATAACAACACACCAAGAATAATCGGAGCGCCCATGAGCCAGAATCCGAAGCCCGCTGAGAAAAAACCCTCCAAAGCCCGTGAGTTTATGGTCTCCACCTGTGCCGCCCTCGCCCTTGGCGCCGTGGTCATTGGTACCCAGACCGACATCATCAGCGCCCAGTCACCCAATTTCCAGGGCGGCCTGCCGGAAGTCAGCCAGACTCCGGACATGACCAATATCCGCATTCTGTTTCCCGCTGGCGTGCGCTCTTCCTGGCATAGCCATAGCTGGGGGCAATTGCTAATGATCGAGGAAGGCGTTGGCCTGCACCAGATTCGGGGCCGGGCCATTGAAGAATTTCATCCCGGCGAGCCCTTCTGGACTCCCGCCGGCGTCGAACACTGGCACGGTGCCCACCCGGAAGTGGATGCCTACCAGCTCACTATCTACGAAGGCGAAGTGGAGTGGCTGGACCCGGTCACCGACGAGCAGTATCACGGCGTGCGCACCCGGCCCATGTCACGTTCGGCCAATTAGGCGTTATCAGTTAGCACTGACAGCCAAACAGGCCGTACAACCAGACTCTCAGTTGTCCCCTCAAGCAAATCGAGAGCAGGGTCTTTGCCTTGCCATAATCCGCCAAGGCAAAGACCCACATTACCCCGCCACCGGGTGACAACTCGGTATCCGACAAACGCCGATAGGTAAAAGCCTGGGCGATCCGCCCCCCTGCCCCCACCGCAATATACTGCTTGCCATCCACTTCAAAACTGATGGGTGCACCGGAGATATCGCCGTTAAGCCGCGCTCGCCACAGGCGCTCGCCGGTGTCGCTGTTCAGGGCAAAGAACTCCCGCTCCGCCGTGCCACCAAACACCACCCCACCGGCAGTGGCCAGGGCCGAGGCCGTCATGGCCGAGCCCTTGTCATCCTGATAGGTCCACAGTTTTTCGCCAGTGACCGGGTCAAAGGCCACAAACTCACCTACATGGTCATAGCCCGGCGCCGGCTTGGCGCGGCCACTCATGCCGGTGTAGAAAGTGCCGCGATCATAGTCCTGGGAGAAGAAAGACACATCCATGCAGGAGTTGTTCATGCCAATATAGTAAGTGCCGGTGGCAGCATCCCAGCTGGCGGTATTGAGATCGCGACCGCCGTGATAAAAGGGGCAAACTTCAAACACCTTGCCGCTGTCCATATCCGCAGGCGTGGGCACCAGTTCCGGATTCAGAATGGGTCGGCCATTGCTTTCAAAACCGGTCACCAGATTGTCATAGGCGGTTTCAAAGGCATGCAGAAACTCGCCGGTTTCCCGGTCCAGCATCACGCCCCAGCCGATCTTGCTGGTCTGGATCAGGGCCTTGCGCATCTCGCCATTGATTTCTACATCCACCAGCAGGCTTTCAAAGGCGGCCCGGTCCCAGGAGTCATTGGGCATCACCTGATAATGCCAGCGCCGCTCACCGGTATTGATATCCACCGCCAGAATGGAGTTGGTATACAAGGCATCGCCGGGCCCGCGCAGCAGCGCCGACCAGGGATAGGGCTGACCGGTGCCGAAATACACCAGTCCCAGCTCGGCATCATAGCTGGCGGTATTCCAGGGCGTACCACCCAGCGGCGGCGAATCACTGCGCGACCAGGTATTCCAGGCCGGATCGCCCTCGTTCACCGGCACGGTATTGAAGCGCCACAGCTCCTCGCCACTGTCGGCATCCAGGGCCAGAAAGAAACCCTGGGTCCCCAGATCACCGCCGGTGCGCCCCAGCAGTACTTTGCCATCCACGATCAGGGGCGGATGAGAATGCCCCCCATCCACGGTGTAATCCGCGGTCTGCACCTCCCAGACCTGCTCGCCGGTGCGGGCATCCAGGGCCACCAGATAGGAATCCGCCGTGCCCCAGTAAATATTGTCACCATAAATGGAAACCCCGCGATGCTTGTTATAGGCCTGGGACACACCAATATCCTGTGGGTAACGCCGGGTATGCTGCCAGACAATATCGCCGGTGGCGGCATTAAAGGCCGTCACCCGCCCCATGCCCTCAGACACATACATCAAGCCATTGGCCACAATGGGTGTCGGCACCCAGCGATTGCCATCCTCCACCGCCCAGCTCCACACCATGCGTAGTTCATCCACATTGTCACGGTTTATCTCAACCAGCGGACTGAAGCCGGCCACATCATAGGTGCGCCGATAATTGACCCAGTCACCGGGCTCCGGCACTGCCAGGCGCTCATCAGAAATAGACTCCCAGGGCTGGGGCAAATCCTGGGCCGAGGCCGGAGAAAAAATGGACAAAGACAGAGAAAAAACAGACAGGCGCAGCAGCGCGCGGGTGTAGCCATCATTCATTGTTATTATTCCTTGGCTGTTACTTCAGAGCCCTAAATTAGCGGTGGTGGGCGGGTTTGGCAAGTGTGGAAACTGCGGCAATCCGGGCGCCGATGGCAGTAGAGAAACAGAGTATTTGCAAAGGTGCCTCGATGCGCGGTTTGTGGGGGAAATTAGTCGGGATATGTTTATCAAAGCGCCCGCTATCTCAGATAGACGAGAATTATTTTATTGGCATTTCAAGGTGATATAAGTATCGGGTTTTAGGTACGGGGAAACCCGGTAGGGAAATATGGGGTTTCCCCTTATCAGAGATAATGGGATGGCACGGTTTATCTGCTTTGATGTGAAGCAGTATTAAACAAAGTATTCCATTTCAGATGGATGAGGACTAAACTGCGAGTAGATTCCCGCCAGATATGGGGGTCAACTATTTATAAAAATGTTAGGTGCACACGGTATGTTAGAGATCGCAACGATTAGAAAGGCAGATAAAGCTCTTATTACCTTCGGTGGCCTTTTCGTTGCTGTGTACATTCTTGCTAACTCTAGCTTTTCTCTGGGAGAAGAGGTCGGAATTACTGAAATTTTAGTAGCCTATATTGCTCCAGCTTTTATGTTCTTAGGATTAAGCGTATTACCGTACTTGATTTTCTATTTGATTAGCGAGTCAATTGCTAGAAATGGCAGGCCACCGAAATATTCTCGGATTTCATTACTAATTACAGTGTTTTTGATACCTATCTCCTGCTGGCTATACTTCGCTGCCGGGAAAGATATCGAAGAC
>JALEHB010000276.1 GCA_022763285.1 Pseudomonadales bacterium
GTGGGTTATTGAGGTCAGGGCCGGAAGTGGCCACTTGAACGCAATCAGGTCCAGATTGACAGGTCTATTATCTTTCACTTTTAGCTTGATCCGGTAGCTGATGAATGAGGGGTAAGGGAATTCGCTTCAACTCACCCTGGTTTGCTCGAAAACTGCGCAAACTAGTTGAAATGATTACACAATTTGAAGTCGACAAACGCCGCAAAGTATACGGCCCGAGGCCCGTAAATACAATAAAACCGGGGTTCTGCGCCTGATTAATGACAATATTTTGTCATCACTCAGTGGCGCGCTGCAAATTCCGTAAAATCCTGACTCACTACGGTCACCGAACCCCTTCCGGATTGCCTGAACTACATCTGCGGACACGCTGCAAACAACAGACAAGCGGAGTTATTACGACCCTGTCAGGGCTTTTGTTTAAACCCTGTCACAGCCATGTCATCAGGGTCGGCAGGAGTCGACAAAGATTTGACAAAAGTGGGGCCTTCTACCTATGCTTGCCCACCCTGTAAGAGCGCTGGCCAGGCCTTGATGACTACCGCCGACAATGCTTAAGCAGTTGATTTCCAATCATTAGTTTTGTTCCTTTAGAAAGATTTTGCAGGAGTCTGGCATGAGCGAGAAAAAGGCCCAGTTAAGCATTGACGGGATAGATGAGACCATTGAGTTACCCGTCTATGAAGGCAGTACTGGACCGGATGTGGTGGATGTACGCAGCCTGGTAGGCAAGGGAATCTTCACCTACGACCCGGGGTTTGTATCCACCGCCGCCTGTGATTCCAATATCACCTTTATCGATGGCGCCAAGGGCGTACTGTTACACCGCGGCTACCCCATCGAACAGTTGGCCGAGCACTCCAACTTCCTGGAAACCTGTTATCTGCTGCTCAATGGCGAGCTTCCCGGCGACCAGGAATATCAGGAGTTTGAAAACTCCATTCGCTACCACACCATGGTCGATGAGGGCATTCACCAGTTTTTCCGCGGCTTTCCCCGCGATGCCCACCCCATGGCCATGCTCTGCAGTGCCGTAGCCGCCCTCTCCGCCTTCTATCACGACTCCACTGACATCGATAACCCCGAGCACCGCATGCTGGCGGCCCACCGTGTCATTGCGAAAATGCCTACACTGGCTGCCATGTGCTACAAGCACGGCATCGGCCAGCCCTTCATGTACCCACAGAACGACATGAGCCTGGCCGAGAACTTCCTGCACATGGTATTTGGCACACCCTGTGAGCCACCCAAGGTGAGCCCGACCCTGGCCAAGGCCATGGACACCCTGTTCCTGCTCCATGCCGACCATGAGCAAAATGCCTCCACCTCCACCGTGCGCCTGGCAGGTTCCACCGGAGCCAACCCCTATGCCTGTATCTCCTCGGGTATCGCCGCGCTCTGGGGTCCCGCTCACGGCGGCGCCAATGAAGCCGTGTTGCAAATGCTGAATGAAATTGGCGATGAGTCCCGCATCGAGGAGTTTATCGCCCGGGCCAAGGACAAGGACGATCCCTTCCGCCTGATGGGATTCGGCCATCGCGTTTACAAGAACTACGATCCGCGGGCCACAGTGATCCGCGGCATCTGTGATGAGGTGTTGGAAGAGCTCGGCAGCCTGAATGATCCGCTGTTCCGCATTGCCAAGAAACTGGAGAAGATTGCTCTGGAAGATGAATACTTCAATGAGCGCAAACTGTTCCCCAATGTGGACTTCTACTCCGGCATCATCCTCAAGGCCATGGGCATTCCCACCAGCCTGTTCACGGTGATTTTTGCTACCGGCCGCACCCCGGGCTGGATCGCTCACTGGCACGAAATGCTGAGCAATCCTTACCGCATTGGCCGTCCTCGCCAGTTGTACAAAGGCGCCACCAGCCGGGACTACAAGAAATAGAGACAGGAACCGGCCACAGGAAGTTCCGGACTTTCCGACGGCAGAAAAACAAGGCACAAAAAAAACGACCCGCTCAGAGCGGGTCGTTTGGGTTTGGGTCTGCCAATAATTCGGGCTGAGTGCCCGGAGCAGGAATTTGGTGGAGCCTACCGGGATCGAACCGGTGACCTCAACGCTGCCAGCGTTGCGCTCTCCCAGCTGAGCTAAGGCCCCATCACTGTGCTGCTGCACGTTCCATCTGTGCTGCTGCACAAAGGAAGGCGCATTCTAGACACACCCACCTGGGCTGTCAATCTTGCAGCAAGGCTAATTGCCAGCGGCAATCAGGCCAGGGCCTGAAAGTCTTTTTCCAGTCGCTTGGCCTGTTTCTTGGAAATACCACCGAGGCTGTCGATGGCATGACGAATACGCGCCCTGGCGACATCCAGGCCAATGATACTGATGGATTCGATCACGGAAGTGGAAACCGCCTTGCCGGAGATGGCCACGAACAGCGGAAACAGAAAGTCGCGAATCTTCAGCTCCAGAGCTTCGGCCAGTTGCTGCAGGCAGGCTTCTACGCTGTCCCGGTCAAAGTTCTCCAGCGCTTCCAGCCGCCAGAGGCTGAATTGCAGGATTTGCAAACAGCTGGCCTGGTCTAGTTTCTTGTGCTGAAAACTGTCGGCCGTCAGGGGAATCACACCGGCGACAAACAGATGGGCCAGATCGGCCACATCGCTGAAGCGCTCCACCCGCTGTTTGATCAGGGGAACGATGCGCCCTACCCGCTCCGGCGCAAAGGCCCAGTCGGCATAGGCCTTGATGAAGGCACTGTCATCCAGGTCTTCACGGATGTATTTGCCATTCAGCCAATCCAGTTTTTCGATATCAAAAATGGGACCGCCCAGGGATACCCGCTCGATATCGAATTGCGCGGTCATCTCGCTCAGGCTGAATTTTTCCTCACCGCCCGGCATGGTCCAGCCCATCATGCCGAGATAGTTCAGAAGCGCCTCGGGCAGATAGCCCATGTCCCGGTAATAATTGATGCTGGTGGGATTCTTGCGCTTGCTGAGCTTGCTCTTGTCCGGGTTACGCAGCAAGGGCATATGACAGAACACCGGGGGCTGCCAGCCAAAGTACTGGTAGAGCAGCACATGCTTGGGAACCGAGTTGATCCACTCTTCGCCGCGAATCACATGACTGATCTGCATCAGGTGATCGTCCACCACATTGGCGAAATGGTAGGTGGGCAGACCATCGGATTTCATCAGCACCTGCATATCGATCTGTGACCAGGCGATGCTGACATTGCCCCGCAGCAGATCCTGGAACTCGCATTCCCCCTGCTCGGGGATCTTCATGCGGATGACGTGCTCTTCACCGGCAGCCAGCCGCTGTTGCACTTCTTCCTTGCCCAGAGACAGGCAATGACCGTCATAGCCCAGCTGCTGCTTGTTCTGCATCTGGGTCTTGCGCACCTCATCGAGTCGCTCGGCAGAGCAGAAACAGTGAAAGGCATGGCCGGCGTCCAACAGCTCATTGATGTGGCGAGTGTAGATTTCACTGCGCTCACTCTGCCGGTAGGGACCGAAGTCTCCCCCGGTGTCCGGACCTTCATCCCAGTCCAGCCCCAGCCAGCGCAGGGATTGCAGAATAAAATCCTCTGACTTTTTGGTACTGCGAGCCTGATCGGTATCCTCAATTCGGAGAATAAAACTGCCGCCCTGCTGATGGGCAAAACAGCGATTGAACAGGGCGATATAGGCGGTGCCCACATGGGGGTCGCCGGTGGGAGAAGGTGCTACTCGGGTTCGAATCTGGCTCATGTTTTCCTGCCTTGTTGCCGGGGCGGCAATTATACTCGAATCGTCATGGAATCCCATGGCATCCACCGGGTCACTTGACTTGCCCCGGCCCATTGGATAAAAACTGCCAGCCTTTGGCCTGCAGCCGTCAAGACCAGGCCATCAGACTGCCTGAATAGCGAAAACCTGCCCTATGCCGGACCATAAATTTTGCGTCGCCCCCATGATGGACTGGACCGATCGTCACGATCGCATGTTCCTGCGCCAGATCAGCAAACATGCCCTGCTTTACACGGAGATGGTAACCAGTGCAGCCCTGATGCACGGTGACAGTGACTACCTGTTGCATTACAACCAGGCCGAACATCCGGTAGCCCTGCAACTGGGAGGCAGCGATCCTCAGGAGCTGGCTGCAGCAGCCAGGCTGGGTGAACAGGCGGGCTATGAAGAAATCAATCTCAATGTGGGCTGCCCCAGCGACCGCGTGCAATCCGGAGCCTTTGGTGCCTGTCTGATGGCACGCCCGCAACTGGTGGCGGACTGTGTCAGGGCCATGATTGAGGCGGTGGATTTGCCGGTGACAGTGAAATGCCGTATCGGTATCGATGATCAGGACAGCGAGGCGGATCTGATCAATTTTGTCGAAACCGTCAGCGCCAGCGGTTGTTCAGTCTTTATCATCCACGCCCGCAAGGCCATTCTGCAGGGACTGAGTCCCAAAGAGAACCGGGAGATCCCTCCCCTCAACTACCCCCGTGTGTACCGCATCAAGGAATTGTTTCCAAAGCTGGAGATTATTATCAATGGCGGCATCAACAGTCTGGGCATGGCTGCCGACATGCTGGACCATGTGGATGGTGTGATGCTGGGCCGGGAGGCTTACCAGAACCCCTTCATTCTGCATGATGTGGACCAGCGCTTTTACGGTGCGGCAGCTAGCCAATGCAGCAGAGCTGATTACCTGCGCGCCTATCTGCCCTATGTGGAAGCCGAACTGGCCAGGGGTACGCCGCTAAATCATATGACCCGGCATTTGCTGGGTCTGTTCAAGGGCCAGGCCGGTGGCAAACAGTTCCGGCGCCACCTCAGTGAAAACAGCACCCGCGCCGGGGCCGGCCTGGATGTGCTGACAGATGCCCTGGCTTATGTTACCAAGGAGTCTGAGCGCGTATCGTGAACAGGCAAGCTGGCTGCCGCCAGCGCCGAAAGGAAGAGTAATAGCATTGCCGGCGCCTCACCGGCCAGCAAAGGAGACACTTCACCCATGTTCAATTCCATCAAGTCTTTTTTTGATTCCCGTCTGGCGAACGCTGCCGACAATGAGGAAAGCATCGAGCAGCAAACCAATCTGGCCTGCGCCGCCCTGTTGATCGAGGTGATTAATTCCGACCATCAGCTTGACCAGCGGGAATCAGAGGCCTTGCTGGATGTGCTTCATGAAAGCCTGCAAATCTCCGACGATGATCTCCATGAAATGGCCCGACTGGCCGAACAGCAGGCCCATCAGGCCACTTCACTGTACGAGTTTACCCGCCTGATCAATGACCATTTCGACTATGAAAAGAAATGCGAGCTGATTGAGAATATGTGGCGCATCGCCTTTTCTGATGAGCAGTTGGACAAATACGAGGAGCATCTGATCCGCAGGGTGGCAGAGCTGATCTATGTCTCCCACAGCGATTTTATTCGCACCAAGCTGAAAGTCAGGGACGGTGCTGAGTCAGCCTAGAAGCCACCAAATTCATCTTCAACCTGGCCGTCGGCCACCAGATAGTCGCGCCGTTGCACATAGGCTTCCCGGAAGAACAGGTAGCGGTCTCCTGACACCAGTTCATCCAGTGACAATAATGACGCCCGGGTATCGATTTCCTGTAATACGAACAGGCTCAGACGAACTTCCGCTTCATCATGGTACTGAATGGGGTTGAACAGGGTATCCAGTACCAGGCCGAATGAATCCCTGACATTGCTGGAGCCGAATACCGGCAATACCACATAGGGTCCGCTCTCGACCCCCCAATAGCCAAGGGTCTGACCAAAGTCTTCTTCGTTCTTTTGCAGGCCCAGATCCGAGGCCACATCGATAAAACCGACAATGCCCAGGGTGGTGTTGATGGCAAAACGACCTGAATCAGAAAGTGCCGCGTCAAACTTTAATTGCAGCAGGTCGTTGACGAATACATTGATGTCATTCAGATTGCTGAAAAAATTACCGATACCCTGGCGAGCGAAACGCGGCACAAAGGTGGTGTAGGTGGTCGCCACAGGTCGCACCAGAATACGGTCGAAAAAATCATTGAAGGCGAAGATTCTTTCATTGGTATCTCGCCAGGGATCATTGGTCTGCGCCTGCAAGGCCAGGGGCGCAAACAGTATCAAACTGGCAATAAAAATTTGTAAAACTGGCCTGTGCAATGCCTTGTCTCTTGATGATTCAAACAATGATACGAACAACAACAGGAGTGTATCGCTGTCCTTGCTGGTTCGCCCAACCCGTTCAGGGGCTTGCAAAGCCCACTGCTCCTGGACAGGGTTCCGGTATTGGACGTCAGGAAACCGGAATTGTTACAGCCCCGGGTCCAATTTCGGTGCTGATCAGTCAGCTACGGCAATAACAAACTGCCTCTTTAACTGATTGACGAGCCCGGGACGCCATTGTCTCAACTTTTGTCCTGACTTTTGTCTTAACTTTTGCCTTAACCAAGTCTGCAATGATGTTGCGGCGCAAAGTTATGGAAGTCAATGCACAGGATCACAGCGACTGTGGGTTGTAATAATAGCGCAGGACCGGGTCAGAACTGTGTCAGATTTCGCCCGAATGGCTTAAAAACGCCCCTATTTTACCCTGCCCTGCTCCAGGCTGTCGAAAAGCTTCTCCAGGCGCTTGCCGGACACCGGTCTGGAGGTTCCCAGTTGCTGGGCAAAAAGCGACACACGGTATTCTTCCAGCATCCAGCGAAGTGTTTGTAGTTGTTCGGGCTTTTGCTGGCCGAATTGTTCCTGCTTGCGCCTGAAGCGCTGCCAGAGCTGGGCCAGTTCTTCACTGGCAGCCTGGTCGCGGGGGCCAAAATGCGGCGCCTTGTCCAGCCTCAGTTTGATGCCAGCCAGGTAACGGGGAATCTCCTTGAGCCAGTTAAAGCCGGTATTTCTGAGCAGATCTTCATGCAGCAAGCCGTCCAGCTGGGCCTGGACATCCGTTTCCACATAGGCAATATTGTCATCGTCCAGCTCAGTCAATCGTGCCCGAATTTGCCACTGCTCCTGCAAGAGTTGCTCGACTATCGCCTCCAGCTTGTTGGCATGGCTATGCAGCGACGATTTGCCCTTGTTCAGAGCGGCCTCAAACTCGGCCTTGTCACGGGGCAGGCGCTGATCTGTGGCAAAGGCAGCCCTATACACAGCATAGACAGCGTCCTCTTCCAGGCGGGTCCAGGTGGCGGGCAGAATCAGGGCATGCTTGTTGGCCAGCCGGGCAAACTGCTTACGCAGCTGGTTACGCTGCTGCACACTGCGCAGCATATATAGTCGCAGCATTCCCTGTTCATTGCTGCTGCGGGCCTGTTGTTGGTCGGCAAACAGGCGCACAGCAACGTTGTCCTCATGATCCACCAGTGCCGGATAGCGGATCAGTACCAGATCGTCTCCCAGGGCCAGCTCGGCGGGTAGTTCATCCAGTTCAAAATCTTTCATGCCATCACGCTCGATGTCATGCCCGAATTCCGCCAGCTCCAGCTCTGTCCCGGCCACTGGCTGGGCAGTGTCTTGTTGCTGCAGCTTCTCAAGCTTGTCGGTGAATTCAAGCTCCTCCCCCTGCTCGTCGATCACCCTGATCTTGGTACGCAAATGGGGCGGGATTTCTACCCCCTCGAAATCTGCACGCTGCAGCTTGATCTGTTTATGCGCACTGATCTGTACCAGCAGTGCAGCAATCAGGTCACCATCCTGGGGCTGCATTTTGGGTAGCACGCTATCCACGAAACCACTGACGGGAATGAAATTTTTGCGCAGGGATTTGGGCAAGCCCTTGATCAGGGCGATGCATTTTTCGCGTAAAATGCCGGGCACCGCCCAGTCAATATCTTTCTGGGTGAGCTGGTTCAGTACCGCGTTGGGCACTTCCAGGGTGGCCCCGTCCCTGCTACTGCCAGGATCAAACTCATAGTTGATTTTCAGACGGTTCTCACGCACCGGAGCCTGATCCGGAAAATCCTGACCGTGGTCGATGGCTGCGGCTGCGCCCAGCAGGTTGTCCCGGTTCATCAAAAGGCTTAGTTGCGCCTGGCGCCCGCCCTTTTTCAGCCAGGCCAGCAGATCGCGGGTAGAGACGATATCCTCGGGCAGGCGCTGCTCATAGAACTGCACAATATCTTTCTCGGCGACGATAAAATCGGGCCGGCGTATCTTTTCTTCCTGCCGGGCCAGCTCGGCAAGAAACTGTCGGTTCTTCTCGTAAAAATGGCTGTTGATGACGATCTGCTCATTGGCCAGGGCTTCGCGCAAGAAGATTTCCCGACTGCACTGCGGGTCAATCTTGCCATAGCTGACGGCCTTGCGATCACTCAGGGTCAGACCGTAGAGCTGCACCTTTTCAAAGGCCACCACCTCCTGCCGCTTTTTGCTCCAGTGGGGTTCATAGTGCTCACGCTTCACCAGATGCAGAGCCATGCGCTCGGCCCATTGCGGCTGAATCCGCGCCGCCATGGACGCAAAAGTCTGACCGGTTTCGATCAATTCTCCGGTAACAATCCATTTGGCGTTCTGTCGTGCCAGGGTGGATGCAGGAAACAGCCTGAATTTGCGATTGCGGCTGCCCAGATAGAATTTGTCTTCCTGTCTGTTGGCGATCTGGTTGAGGGAGCCGGCGATAATACTGCAATGAATCTGCTCATAGCTGCCTTCACGCTGGTTCATTGGCAGCTTCAGTTGCTGACAGGACAAAAGCAGTTGGCGGTGCACCTCACGCCACTCCCGCATGCGCATGAAGGAGAGAAAATTGCTTTTGCAATACTTGCGCAACTGATTCTGGCTCAAGGACTGGCGGCGCTGTTCATAGTCGAGCCAGAGATTCAGCATGCTCATAAAATCCGATTCGGGATGTTCGAACACAGCCAGTTTTTCCCGGGCCTGCTGGCGATTCTCGGCATTACTTTCCCGGGGATCCTGAATGCTCATGGCGCTGACGATGATCAGCATCTCCTTGAGACAATGTTCGGACGCTGCCGTAATCAGCATACGGGCCAGGCGGGGATCCACCGGCAGCATCGCCATTTGTCGTCCGGCCTCGGTCAGCTGTTTGCTGCCGTCCAGGGCATCCAGTTCTGCCAGCAGCTTGAGCCCTTCATTGATGGCACTACGCTCCGGCGCTTCCACAAAGGGAAAGTCATCGGGCTCCCCCAGGCGCAAATGCTTCATTCGCAAGATGACCGCGGCGAGATTGGTGCGCAGAATCTCCGGATCAGTAAATTCCGGACGGGATTCAAAATCCTGCTGGGAATAGAGGCGGATACAGATACCGTTAGCCAAACGACCGCAACGACCCTTGCGCTGGTTGGCACTGGCCTGGGAGATGGCTTCGATGGGCAGGCGCTGCACCTTGCTCTGCAGGCTGTAGCGACTGATGCGGGCCAATCCGGTATCAATGACATAGTTGATGCCGGGCACCGTCAGGGACGTTTCAGCCACATTGGTGGCCAGTACCACGCGGATACCCTGATGGGGCTTGAAGATCTTGCTCTGCTCACTATGGCGCAGCCGTGCGTACAGCGGCAGGATTTCCAGTTGCGGGATGCGCTGCTTTCGCAGCAGCTGGGCAGTCTCCCTGATCTCTCGCTCACCGCTCAGAAACACCAGAATATCGCCGCCACCACCCGGGCGCTTTTGCGCAATTTCCCGAACCTGCTCGACGATGGCGTCCGCCTGGACATCCGAGCCGATCTCATCCTTGCTGCCATCCAGGGGTGCATAGCGCACTTCCACCGGATAGGTTCGACCTGACACCTTGATCACCGGTGCATCATCGAAGTGTCTGGAGAACTTCTCCACATCAATGGTGGCTGAAGTAATGATCAGTTTCAGATCACGGCGACGAGCCAGGAGTTGTTTCAAAAAGCCCAACAGGAAGTCAATATTGAGAGATCGCTCATGGGCCTCATCGATGATGATGGCTTCATAACGATTAAGAAATCTGTCCTGTTGGATTTCCGCCAGCAAAATGCCGTCGGTCATGACCTTGATATAGGAATCCCGGGACAGTTTTTCGTTGAAGCGCACCTGATAGGCAACCCCGGCTCCGGGTTCGGTGCCCAACTCTTCCGCGATACGATCGGCGACCGACACAGCAGCCAGGCGCCTGGGTTGGGTATGGCCAATCAGGCCACGACGACCCAGACCGGCAGCCAGACAGATCTTTGGCAATTGCGTGGTCTTGCCCGAACCGGTATCGCCTGCCACCACCAGCACCTGGTGTCTGGACAACATCTCGGCGATCTCGTCGGCTTTCTGGCTGACCGGCAGTTGCTCCGGGAACACAATCTGTCCGGGGATGGCCCTGTCCCTGGCTGCACAGATTTCCTGTGAGGCGCTGATTTGGCGCTGCAATGCGGCCATCTTGTTGCTGGTCTGCTGTCCTTTTTTGCCCGCCAGCTGATTGATTTGCCTGCGCAGACGGTACTCGTCGGCAATCTGGCAGCGGCGTAGCTGGGCCTGAAGTTCTGTATCCACTTCTGTAGTTCCGGCTGTTCGATGAGCTTGCCCGATGCCAGAGTGGCCCGGGCAGCGACTTGATCAGTTGCGCAATTCCTTGCGCAGTATCTTGCCCACATTGGACTTGGGCAAATCATCCACGAAGATGACCTCTTTCGGTATTTTATAGGCGGTTAGTCCTTCCTTGCAGTGGGCAATGACGTCGGCCTCACTGAGCGATTGATCCTGCTTGACCACAAACAATTGAATCGCCTCGCCGGTGCGATCATTTTCGATACCCACCGCTGCCGATTCAACAATGCCGGGGTGGTGATTGACCCAGTCTTCCACCTCATTGGGAAACACATTGAAGCCGGACACCAGGATCATATCCTTCTTGCGATCAACAATGCTGATATAACCGTCGCTATCGATCTCCACATAGTCGCCGGTTTTCAACCAGCGGTCATCGCTCAGAATTTCACGGTTGGCCTTGCTGTTCTGCCAGTACCCCAGCATTACCTGCGGACCACGAACCCAGAGCTCCCCTCTTACACCGGCCGGAAGATCATTGCCCTGCTCATCCACTACCCGGCTTTCGGTCTCGGGAACCAGGGGCCCCACAGTGCCCCGCTTCACCTTGCCGGGTATATTGACCGCCACCACAGGAGAGCATTCTGTCAGACCATAGCCTTCAATGATTTCCTGGCCGGTCATCTCCTGCCACTGCTTGCTTACAGAAGTGCTCATGGCCATGCCGCCAGCACCACAGAATTTCAGTGCCGAGAAGTCCAGTTCGCTGAATCCGGGGAAACGCATCAGGGCCAGATACAGCGTATTGATGCCGACAAAACCGGTGAACCTGTATTTGCCAAACATCGCCACCAGGGCCTTGATGTTTCTGGGGTCGGGCACGAGGATATTGTGATTGCCACCATAGGGCATGGCCAGGCAATGCAGCAGGAAGGCATAGCTGTGATAGAGCGGCAGCGGTGCCCCGATAATCTCACGCTTGTCCTCCATGATCAGCAGGCAGCGTGAACGCAACTGCATCATATTGGCAATCAGGTTGTTATGACTGAGCATGGCACCTTTGGACACACCGGTAGTCCCGCCGGTATACAGAATCAGTGCCGGGTCATCCCCACCCCGATCATTGTCTGCCTCAAATTCACCCTCCAGCGGCTGCAGGGTTTCCATGAAATCGATGGCCTCGGGCAACTTGTAGGCTGGCACCATGCGTTTGATATAGCGCGCCGCAAAATTCAGTAACTGACGCTTCGGTGCACTCTGCAAATCGCCCAGGCGGGTGACTATGACCGTCTCGATGGAAGTGCTCTGCAGAATCGCGTCCAGCTTTTCACACATGGCATCGAGTATGACGATGGCCTTGACCTGGGAGTCATTGAACTGATGATGCATCTCCGGAGCCGTGTAAAGCGGATTGGTATTGACCACGATCAGACCGGCCTTGATAGCCCCGTACAGCGCGATTGGAAACTGCAGCAGATTGGGGAGCTGGATGGCGATACGGTCCCCCTTCTTTAACCCGGTATTGCTTTGCAGCCAGTGGGCAAAGCGAGTGGCAAGCTCGTTCACCTCAGCATAGCTCAGGGTTTTTCCCAGGCAGGTAAAGCCGGGTTCATCAGCGTGCTTGAGACTGATGCTGTCGATCACTTCATTCAGGGACCGGTATTGTTCGGGCCGCAGGTCGGCGGCTAGTTTTTCTGTCATGGCTGCTACTTCGTCAATAATGTCATGGCCTCTTCAAGGCCCTTGACCGTCAGCGGAAACATGCGATCGTCGATCAACTCTCTGACCAGTTGAATGGAATAGCTGTGTTCCCAGTATTTTTTGGGGGTCGGATTAATCCACACCAGATGCTCAAACGTTTCCGCGACCCTGTCCATCCAGACCGCCCCGGCTTCCTCATTATAATGCTCTATGCTGCCGCCGACATGACTGATTTCATACGGTGCCATGGTGGCGTCGCCCACAAAAATCACCTTATAGTCCTTGCTGTATTTATGCAGGATGTCCCAGGTCGGCGTGGTTTCTGCATGCCGGCGTCGGCTTTTGGTCCAGACCGATTCGTAAATAAAATTATGAAAATAGTAATACTTCAGATGTTTGAATTCGGATCGCGCCGCGGAGAATAACTCCTCACAAAGCTTTACATGGGGGTCCATCGACCCACCCACATCGAAAAACAGTAATACCTTTACGGCATTATGGCGCTCCGGCACCATCTTGATATCCAATAGGCCGGCATTTCTGGCAGTAGAGGAAATGGTGTCGTCCAGATCCAATTCTTCATCGGCGCCGGTACGGGCAAATTTGCGAAGTCGTCGCAGTACCATTTTGATATTGCGCGTGCCGATTTCGACAGAATCATCCAGATCCTTGTAGTTGCGTCGATCCCAGACCTTTACCGCTTTCCTGTTGCGCCCTTCTTCCTGGCCGATACGAATCCCCTGGGGATTATAGCCGTAGGCACCGAAAGGCGAAGTCCCGCCGGTGCCTATCCATTTGTTGCCACCCTGATGACGCTTTTCCTGTTCCTGCATACGTTTGCGGAAGGCTTCCAGTAGTTTATCCAGGCCTCCCAGGGCCTCGATTTTGGCTTTCTCTTCTTCGCTGAGCATGGCCTCCAGTTCCTTGCGGAGCCATTCATCGGGAATGTCCAGCTGTGCGAGCAGATCCAGTAATTCCACGTTTTCAAAATAACGGGCAAAGGCGCGGTCGAACTTGTCGAAGTGCTTTTCATCCTTGACCAGGCACATGCGGGACAAATAATAGAAGTCCTCCACATTGCCAAAGACGATCTGCTTTTTCAGACACTCAAGCAGAGTAAACAGCTCGGTAAAACTGACCGGCAGCCGCTCCTCCCGCAATGTCATGAAAAAGTTGACCAGCATCAGCGATTGGCCCGGTACATAAAGGCCAGCTTCTCCAGTAAATGCACGTCCTGCTCATTTTTGAGCAGTGCCCCATAGAGTGGCGGAATGGCGTTTTTGCTGTCCTTGTCCTTGAGAATGTCTTCAGGGATATCGTCGGCCATCAGCAGTTTCAACCAGTCGATCAATTCCGAGGTTGAAGGCTTCTTCTTCAGACCTGGCACTTTTCTTACTTCGAAGAAGATATCCATGGCCTGACGCACCAGCTCCTTCTTGATGCCCGGATAATGCACTTCGACAATCTTTTCCATGGTCTGGGCATTGGGAAACTCAATGTAATGAAAGAAACAGCGTCTGAGGAAAGCGTCAGGCAGCTCTTTTTCGTTATTACTGGTAATAATGACGATGGGACGAGTCCTGGCCTTGATCAGTTCTTTGGTTTCGTAGACAAAGAATTCCATCTTGTCCAGTTCGAGCAGCAGATCGTTGGGGAATTCGATATCGGCCTTGTCGATTTCATCGATCAATAGCACCGCCTGCTGTTCCGATTCGAAGGCCTGCCAGACCTTGCCCTTGATGATGTAGTTGGCAATATCATGCACTTTGTCATCACCCAGCTGGCTGTCACGCAGTCTGGAGACGGCATCATATTCATACAGACCCTGCTGGGCCTTGGTGGTGGATTTTATATGCCACTGGATCAGGGGCAGATCCAGGGCCTGGGCAATCTGTTCGGCCAGCATGGTTTTACCGGTGCCCGGCTCTCCCTTGATCAGCAGGGGTTTTTGCAGGGCGATGGCGGCATTAACAGCCATCTGCAGTTCATGGGTGGCGACGTATTGATCGGTTCCGGTAAATTGCATTCAAGGTTCCAGGGCTAGTAAAGATGGAATGCCTGTGCAAGCTGACACAGGCCCGGGAAAGAGCTGAGCGGCGGTGCCGCAGCGACCAGCGCCGCCAGCACCACAAACATTTGTCAGGCGTTCAATTCGATGAGCTTGCGTCCACGTTCGGTGATATACCAGCGCACCCCTTTTCTGCCGCCTACCTTGCCTGCCAGTGATTTCAAAGTCAAAAAGCCCAGGGTCTTCATCATGGTGTTCTCGTCGGTATCGGCCTCGCGGCACAGGCCCGGCAGGGAGCGATAGATAAAGCGGCCGCAACCCAGAGTCTTCAGCACCTTCGATGAAGTGACATCCAGTTCATCGGCATCGGGCACCTCGGCCAGAGCAGCTTCGGCCAGACTGTCGTCTTCGGTCTCGGTATCGATCAATGGCAGCAGCTCTTCCTGCAGCTGACGCAGCTGGTATTGCAGCATGTCCACCTTGTCTGCCGTGGCCCGGGTTTCCGCCAGCACATTGTCCGACACATTGCTCATGAAAAAGCGAGGCGATATTGCCACCGCCAGACAAATAGCCACATAGTTCAGCATCTGTGCCGGGTTGCCCTCACTGTCGACAATCAGAGAACTGCCAAATACCGACAGGATGAATGGCACCAGAA
>JALEHB010000277.1 GCA_022763285.1 Pseudomonadales bacterium
CAGCTTTTAAATCGGCCAAATTACTCTCCACCCTGCAAAAAACCTTTCCCGAGATCAGCGCCATCGATGCCCGCTATGTGCATTTCATCGACTGCGATCCCCAGTTCGATGCCTGTGGCAGCCAGCAACTGCAGTCGCTGCTGGAGTATGGTCCCGCTGACGCCGGGGCCAGCCCGGAAGCGGCCATCAGCCGCTTTGTGATTCCTCGTCCCGGCACTATTTCTCCCTGGTCCAGCAAGGCCAGCGACATCGTCCACAACTGTGGCCTGGAACAGGTGCGGCGGGTTGAGCGGGGCATTGAATACCGCCTGCAGGGCATGGCGGAAATCCCGCCTGCCTCGCTGGGGCAACTGGATGCACTGCTGCATGACCGCATGACCCAGGTGGTGGTGGCGAAGTGTGAAGAAGCCGCTGTGCTGTTTGACAGCACCGAGCCCAGGGCCATGGAGTCGGTGGATATCCTGGGGCAGGGCAAGAGCGCCCTGCAAGAGGCCAACCAGAGCATGGGTCTGGCCCTGGCCGATGACGAAATCGATTATCTGTTTCAGCGTTTCACCGAGCTCGGGCGCAATCCCAATGATGTGGAATTGATGATGTTCGCCCAGGCCAATTCCGAGCATTGTCGCCACAAGATTTTCAATGCCAGCTGGTCTGTGGATGGCCAGCAACAGCCCCACTCCCTGTTTGGCATGATTCGCCATACCCACGAGCAGTCACCGCACAATGTGCTTTCTGCCTATTCCGACAATGCAGCCGTCATGGGTGGCTCGCGTGCGGCCCGTTTCTTCCCGGCCCCGGACAATGCCCACTATCACTATAAGGAGGAAGAGATTCATATCCTCATGAAAGTGGAGACCCATAATCATCCCACGGCAATCGCACCCTATCCGGGAGCCGCCACCGGTTCCGGGGGTGAGATCAGGGATGAGGGTGCCACCGGCCGTGGCGCCAAGCCCAAAGCCGGACTGACCGGTTTCAGTGTGTCCAATCTGCGTCTGCCGGAACTGCCCCAGCCCTGGGAAAAGCCCCTGGGCAAACCGGCGCATATTGCCTCGGCCCTGGACATCATGATCGAAGGGCCAATAGGCGGGGCGGCATTCAATAATGAATTCGGTCGTCCCAATCTCTGTGGCTATTTCCGCAGCTTCGAGGAAGAGGTGGAGAACGAGCAGGGCGAGTTCCAGGTGCGGGGCTACCACAAGCCGATCATGATCGCCGGCGGCCTGGGTAATATTCGCGCCGAGCATGTGCACAAGGGAGAAATTCCCGTTGGCGCAAAACTGGTAGTGCTGGGTGGTCCGGCCATGTTGATCGGTCTGGGTGGTGGAGCGGCTTCCTCCATGGCAGCCGGTACCGGCAATGAAGAGCTGGATTTCGCCTCGGTACAGCGAGACAACGCCGAGATCGAGCGCCGCTGTCAGGAAGTGATTGATCGTTGCTGGCAGCTGGGCGACGCCAATCCCATCGCTTTTATTCACGATGTCGGTGCCGGTGGCCTGTCCAATGCCTTGCCGGAACTGGTCAAGGACGGAGGCCGTGGCGGTCAGTTCAAATTGCGGGCAGTACCCAATGCCGAGCCTGGCATGTCACCGCTGGAAATCTGGTGCAATGAGGCCCAGGAACGTTATGTGCTGGCTATTGAAGAGCAGGACATCGAAAGCTTTGAAGCGATCTGTGCCCGCGAGCGCTGCCCCTTTGCTGTGGTAGGTGAGGCAACGGCGGAAAAGCACATCAGCCTCGAAGACAGTCATTTCGATAACAAGCCCATCGATCTGCCCATGGATGTGCTGTTTGGTAAACCGCCGAAGATGCACCGTCAGGTTCAAACAGGGCAAGTACCACAGAAAGACTTTGTCACCGCAGGCATCGATCTGGCCAGCGCCGTGGAGCGGGTGCTGTCCCTGCCCACCGTGGCGAGCAAGAGTTTCTTGATCACCATCGGTGACCGGACTATTACTGGCCTGGTCAGCCGCGATCAGATGGTGGGACCCTGGCAGGTACCAGTGGCAGATGCTGCCGTCACTGCCTCCGGCTTTCAGTCCTGTACCGGTGAAGCCATGGCCATGGGAGAGAGAACTCCGGTGGCATTGCTGGATGCACCGGCCTCCGGACGACTGGCCATTGCCGAAGCAGTGACCAATATTGCCAGTGCCGATATTGATGCCATCTCGGATATCAAATTGTCGGCCAACTGGATGGTAGCCGCTGGTCACGGCTGTGAAGATGCCAAGCTCTACGCCACCGTGGAAGCGGTGGCCATGGAGCTGTGTCCTCAACTGGGAATCTGTATTCCGGTGGGCAAGGACTCCATGTCCATGCGCACGGTGTGGCAGGAAAACGGCGAAGACAAAAGCAATACAGCGCCACTGTCATTGATTATTTCAGCCTTCGCGCCGGTCACTGATATTCGTCGCAGCCTCACACCTCAGCTGCGGACTGATCAGGGTGAATCAGGTCTTTATTTGCTGGACCTCGGCCGGGGCAAGAATCGTCTCGGTGCCTCGGCCCTCAGTCAGGTCTTTGGTCAGATCAGTGGCGCGGTGGCCGATCTGGATGAGGCGGATGATCTCAAATCCCTGTTCGCCCTGATAACGGCGGCCAGACAACAGCAATTACTGCTGGCCTATCATGACCGCTCAGATGGTGGCCTGCTGGCGAGCCTGGTGGAGATGTGCTTTGCCGGCCATTGCGGGGCTCGTATTGAACTGCCTGTAACTAAAAATGGGGTATCTGACCCCATAGCATCACTGTTCAATGAAGAGATCGGTGTAGTGGTGCAGGTGCTTGATTCGCGCCGTAAAGAATTTGAAAAGCTGGTGGCCGAGCATGACCTGACGGATCTGCTGCACAGAATCGGTACACCGCAGAGCGATAGCAATATCGAGATTCGATCAGGCGGCGAGCTGGTCTATGCCAGTCAGCGGCAGGACTTGCAGCGCATCTGGGCCAATACCAGCTTCCAGATTCAGCGACTGCGGGATAATTCCGATTGTGCCCAGGAAGAGTACGATCAGATTCTGGCGGATGATCCCGGCCTCAATGTGAAATTGAGTTTTGATCTTGAAGAAGATATCACTGCGCCCTATGTGAACCTGGGTCAGCAACCTCGCGTCGCGGTGCTGCGGGAGCAGGGGGTCAATGGTCAGGTGGAAATGGCAGCCGCCTTCGATCGCGCCCGCTTTGAAGCGGTCGATGTGCATATGACCGATTTGTTTGCCGGCCG
>JALEHB010000278.1 GCA_022763285.1 Pseudomonadales bacterium
AGCTGTAACGGCAAGTCCCTGTTCTTTACCGGCGACCATGAATGGCCCAGCAACATTTATGAACCGGACGACGAAGACTATGATGAATTCCAGGATGAAATTCAAAAGCGCTATGCCGAAACCATCGATTTTATCAGGGATGTGGATGCCCTGATTATCGACACCAGCTACACCCGCGAGGAGTTTCCCTCCAAAATTGGTTGGGGCCACGGCTCCTTCGACACCTCGATTCAGGTGGCACGCGATGCCCGGGTCAAGCAATGCTTTCTGACCCACCACGAGCCGACCCGCTCCGATGAGGCGCTGGAAGCGGCTTTCGAAAAGGCCATGAAGGACAATGCTGTCAGCGAGGAACCGACAGAGCCGGTATTCAGACTCTCCAGAGAAGGCCTGACAACCGTACTTTAGGTAGGCTTACGCCTGCTAAGTCTAGAGTTCCACCGCCACCCGATAGGTCGGGTCCTCAATAATATCCACATCGATGATACGCTCGGCGTTTTTCAAAAGTCGCAGGCAATCCGGGCTCAAATGCCGCAGACGAATTTTTTTGCCCTGCCGGGCATAGCGTTCGGTAATGCGATTGAGGGCCTCGATACCAGACATATCACTCACCCGGCTCTCACGAAAATCGATAATGACATTATCCGGATCACCTGCCACATCAAACTTTTCACCAAAAGCCTGTACGGAGCCGAAGAACAGGGGGCCATAGATTTCGTAGTGCTTTACGCCCTCGTCATCAAGGTATTTCCTGGCCCGAATCCGTTTGGCGTTTTCCCAGGCAAACACCAGTGCCGAAATAATCACGCCAATCAATACCGCCAGCGCCAGATTGTGGAGCAGCACCGTGATGCCGGCCACCAGAAAACCCACAAGATTGTCATGAAATGGCATGCGACCGATGGCTCGCACGCTGGCCCACTCAAAAGTGCCAATCGCCACCATAATCATGAGCCCGGTCAGAGCCGCCATGGGCATCTGCTCGATATAGGGCGCACCATACATCACAAAGATCAGCAACATGATGGAAGCAACCAGGCCAGAGATTCGGGTTCTGGCACCGGCTGAGATATTAATCAGGCTCTGCCCGATCATGGCGCAACCACCCATACCGGAGAACAGCCCCGACACCATATTGGCGACCCCCTGGGCAATGGACTCCCGGTTGCTTTTGCCACGGGTGCCGGTCATCTCGTCAATTAGATTCAGCGTTAGCAGGCTTTCAATCAAACCAACTCCGGCGACAATAAAGGAGTAGGGAAGAATGATCATCAGGGTTTCCAGGTTGAATGGCACATCCGGTACATGGAATGGCGGAAAACCTCCGGCAATGGAACTGATATCGCCCACTGTCTTGGTATCCAGATTGAATCCCAACACCAGTGCTGTCACTACCAGAATAGCCACCAGCGAAGCCGGCACCGCGCGGCTGAACCTGGGCAATCCCCAGATAATGGCCATGGTCAGCAACACCAGGCCCAGCATCAGGTAGAGATCCTCTCCCAGCATCCACTGGCTCTGTCCATCATCACCCGTGACCTGGAAAGAGGCCAGCTGTGACATGAAGATCACAATCGCCAAGCCGTTGACGAAGCCGAACATGACCGAATGGGGGACCAGACGGATGAAACGGCCCAGTTTCAATGCACCGGCAGCCACCTGAATCACACCGGCCAGAATCACGCAGGCGAAGATGTATTCCACACCGTGACTCTTGGCCAGACTGACAATAACCACGGCAATTGCGCCCGTGGCCCCGGAGATCATCCCGGGCCGCCCACCCAGTATGGAGGTAACCAGGCCGACAACAAAAGCGGCATAAAGACCGGTCAGCGGCGACAGGCCGGCAATCAGGGCGAAGGCAATGGCTTCGGGAATCAGGGCCAGAGCCACAGTAAGGCCGGAAAACACTTCCGTCATGGTGCTGAACTGGCGGGAACGGGAAAACAGGTTCAAGACTTTTTTCATTATTAAATCACAAAACAACAGCGTGCCGTCCCGCAGGCAAGCCGGGCGACGATTGAAATCAGGTACTGAAATTCACAACAACTGCCGATCGACAGCGAGAGAAAGGAAGTACGCGGGCGCGCACCTTACTACAGTGACAGCCTGATGAACAGGCTCAAGCCACATTTATCCGCAACAGCTTTCCATATTCAGTCAGTCATGTACTCGTTATCCGATAAGGCATCGGACCTATAATTTCCCGTCCGGCCTGGCGATGTCGAGATCTTCCCGCGCCAGGTTGCAATCAATATCAATAATTCTGGATTGCTGGACTTCTTCACGGCTGAGCAGATCGATAGTCCGACTCATCATGCTCCGCATCACCCCGCAGCGTTGAACATACTGTTCGTGCTGAGATTCAAGCTGTTGTTCGCTTGCATCCACGTCAGGGTGCAGGGCGCTGGTCTCGCGGCTGTAGTCAATCAGCCAGGTCGCCGGATGCAACAGATACAAGCGCTGAAATCCGTCCGCCATCTGCAACTGCAGGGCATGATAGTTCACGCCCTCATGCTGTAGTCTGCCAACAGCCTCAAGGCGGTGTCCCCGCTCAGCAAGCCTGAAAAGACCATAGAGATTGTGTTCGATGCCCTGCTGCAAGGCCCTGAGGCCAGCATCACTCATTGGCTCGACCGGGCTACCTGCCCCATTCTGTTGCCAGCCGCCCCGGGTATCAATGCCTTCACTGAACACACGTTGTTCGCCAGCGTAGATATCGATGCGCACCAGACCATCGCGACTGGCTCGATAGTCACCGCGCAGTTCCACGCCAGGTTCCGAGATATGTAATTGCACCCGGATATTTTCAATGGCCTCGATAGCCCGGGCACCGCCCATCGCTTCGATATGCCTTGCCAGCATACTTTCGATTGGCAGCTCGGCTGCATGGATAGTGAGCTGGCTCGCCGTCATTAAAGGCAATAGCCAGAGCAGAGGAAATCGCAACATGCCCGGAATCTCCGATTACTGTTTCCCACTTGGACGGAAACCGGCGCGCAATGGTTGCATAGACTTGTCAAATCAGCGCTGTACCCGCATCGAAAACGGACCGGAGACAGGGGTGACGGAGATCAGAGTAGCGTGCGCATCTCGGGTGGAATTTTTTCCGGGGGAAAGATTGGGTCAGGTATTTCCTGTTGGCGAACACCGCCGATCCAGTAACCGATATCGATCACATCGCCTTTTCTGTAGCGCATGACCTGTTTGCCCGGGTAGTAGGTAAAATCTTTAACCACCACTATAAAGTACTCGCCGGGATTGTCCGGAGCTATCTTGACTTCAAGGCCCTGATTGACGCCTTCCAGGGTTTCATCCTCATTCAGGCCCGCCTTGCGACGTTTGGCATTGGGATAGAGCATAAAGGGACAAACCTGGGCGGCGTATTCTGCACACTCTTTATGACAGGGTGGCTCCTTGAACAATCGCACAGCCGCGCTCAGGGCATCTCCGACCAGTGCATATTCCGACTCATTGAAGGCCTGGCCGCAGATCCAGCAATTCTGTTTCATTACCGATTTATAGGCCTTGCCGCCATCCACGACCCGAAAATCGTCACCCTTTACAAACCAGGGCTTCAGATAACCCAGATCTGTCAATTCCAGTGACTTCATGTTGTCAGGGATTTTGATGTGTTCTTTCTTCATCGGACCGTTCACGCAGAAAACCTGTTACACTCGGAACAGACAAGTTTCGCAGAATCAGGGAACAAGAGCCAGACAGGCTAAAGGGAATGGGGAGTAGAAATTCGGAATTACCCTGACCCTGACTGATTCACAGCCAGGGTAATTCCCTTAAGCGATGCAGTGCTAGGCCACGTTGCCAGCCTCCTCCGCCTGAAAATCAAAATTGAAATTCTTCAGGGGAAGCGCACGAATACGGATGCCGGTGGCATCATAGACTGCATTGGCCAGGGCCGGGGCGATACCTGGCGTGCCCGGCTCACCGGCACCTCCAATATCATGGCCGCTATTGATCACATGGGTTTCAATCAATGGCGCTTCATTCATGCGTACGGCCTGGTAATCATGGAAATTACTCTGGGCTACCGCGCCATTGGCGATAGTGATCTCACCATGCAGGGCCGCAGTCAGACCATAGATAATGCCTGACTCCAACTGGGCTTTGATGCCATCCGGTGCCACGGCCAGACCCGGATCGATTACTGCCACAACCCGGTCCACCTTGATGCCGCCATCCACAACACTGACCTCCACCACTTGTGCCACCAGAGAACCAAAAGATTCCTGCAAGGAAATGCCGCGGCCACGCCCGGTGGGCAAGGATCGATTCCAGTCCGCCTCTTCGGCCGCTCTTTGCAGCACGGCCAGATGCCGGGGACTGTCCTTTAACAGTTCGGCGCGAAATTCAAAGGAATCCTTACCCGCAGCGACTGCTGCCTCATCGATGAAAGACTCGGTGAAGAATCCGTGCTGGGAGTGGTCGACACTGCGCCAGGCACCAAAAGGGATATGCACCGGACTGCTGACATAACCGATGTCCTGGGCTTCAATGGCATAGGGAATCAGTGGCGCTTCAATCGGTTCATTCTTGTTGGTATAGGTATTCTCCCAGGCCAGCAGATTATTCTGCTCATCGAAGGCGGCGCGGAAGCGACTCTTTACAGCCGGACGGTAAAAGTCCTGACGCACGTCTTCTTCCCGCGACCAGATCAGTTGCACCGGGCGTCCGACTGCCCGGGCCAGATGGGCTGCCTGCAAGGCATAGTCCGGTCGCGCCTTGCGACCGAATCCCCCGCCCATGGCATGGTTGTGCAAGGTGACATTTTCCGGGTCTATACCAAGAGACGTGGCCACATCACGCCGGAATCCCAGCGGATTCTGACAACCAATCCAGATCTCTGCCTTGCCATCGGCGACATGTGCCGTGGCGTTCAGAGGCTCCATACAGGTATGAGCCAGAAACGGCACCTGGTAGTCCGCCTCGATTACTCGAGCGGCACTGGCAAAGGCATCGGCAGCTTCACCCTGCACACGGTCTGTCTGACGTTCGGTGGCGGCACTGATGTCCCGGTCGAACTGGGCATAGATTGCCTCACTGGAAACGGCCTCCTGACCCACTTCACTCCACTGAATCTCGAGTTCCTGGATTGCCCGATTGGCGGACCAGTAACTGTCGGCAACCACGGCCACCGCTTCGCTGGAAACCGTATCTCCCAACATGCCGCCCACAGTGGAAGGCGGAATGACCACTACATCAAGCACACCCGATACAGCCCGGGCAGCACTGTCGTCCAGGTTCACCAGGCTGCCACCGGGTACCGGTGAACGCACTACGGATGCGTAGACCATGTCCGGCAGACGCACGTCCAGGGAAAACTTCAGACTGCCGTCCACTTTCGCCGGGATGTCGACCCGAGGCTTGTGGGTGCCCACAATTTTATAATCCGCAGGATCTTTGAAACGAGGGGTTTGCGAGGGCTTCATAGCCGCCACTTCAGCAGCAAAGCTGGCATAGGGTTCACGGCGATTGCTGGGGGCATGAATGACATGGCCCAGTTCAGTGCTCACCTCATCCAGCGGCACTGACCAAGCCTCGGCGGCTGCCCGCTGCAGCATTTCCCGAGTGGCAGCACCGGCAATCCGCATGGCCATTACACCGGAGGTGCGCACACTCATGCTGCCACCGGTAATCTGCAGGTTCAGGCTATCAGCCACTTTCATCATGGCACCATCCACTGTTGGAATGGCGATATTGGGAAAATCGATATTGGCAAACAGATAGCGTCGACCGGCCGAGTAGGTGGCATATTCACCGATTGCCGGCGCCTCTTCGGTGCGCAGCAGGTCCCAATCGGCATCCAGTTCCTCGGCCAGCATCTGGCCCAGAGCGGTTTGCACCCCCTGCCCCATTTCTGCATGGGGGATGATGGCCGTGACTGTATTATCAGTATCAATGCGTACATAGCTGTGAACCAGTTGTCCGCCTTCGCTGCCCATTTTGGCGGCCAGATCCTTGACCTGATTGCCCGGGCGCACCGCAATGCCAACCACCAGGCCACCACCTGCCACCAACCCTGTGGCGATAAAAGCGCGTCTGCTGAGCTTACCCATTGTTCACCTCCGCAACGCTGTAGTAGAGTGTTTCATCGGCCTTGTTGGCAGCCACGTTTGCTGATTTGATG
>JALEHB010000279.1 GCA_022763285.1 Pseudomonadales bacterium
AGGCCGCCGAGGGACTGGGCACTGACAAACATCTCTGCCTGTAATTGGGAGGCGGCATCCCAGGTGGCCTGGCGGCTGGCAGTGGCATCCAGGGCAAAGATCAGGCGTGCCTCACCACCGGCCGGGGTTTTGGCCGGGGGCATGGAAGCCACTTTGGAGAGGAAATTTTTGACATCATCCGGCGCCGAAACCGGCTGCTTGCCCGGGGCTTTTTCCAGGGCTTTGCTGTTGCTTGTGCGAAACGGGTTCTTCATGAAAATCAGCATAGCCCAGCCCCGTAGACTGAGCAACCGGACAGCCCTGAGCGGGAGGAAAACAGCCCTGAGCGGACGGGAAACAGCCCTGAGCGCATGCACAACAGCCCCTCCGGTCGTAAACCGGACCTGCCTGCCGACGTTTGGAATTCCGGTGGGGTTGAGTATAATACGCGGCCTTCTGCGATGCGGACGTGGTGGAATTGGTAGACACGCTAGATTTAGGTTCTAGTGCCGCAAGGTGTGAGAGTTCAAGTCTCTCCGTCCGCACCATCATTCAAAGCCTTGGGGCTTGCCTGCACCGTATCTGTGCTTTGCCCCTGACTCTCCTGACTCATACTCCACTTCGGTTTTGCCTTGCCAGTCGGCCATCGGCAGACGGTATACTGTGGCCTGGTTTCAATTTTCGCCCATCGTATAAAAAGGATTCCCAATGGCCGATCTGGAAATTAGTCAGGAGGGGGGCATTGTCACCCTGACCATGAACCGTCCCGAGGCACGCAATGCCCTGAGCAATGAAATGCGTGCGCAACTGGCAGATTCACTGCACGATATCGAACAGGATGACAGCATACGCTGTGTGGTACTTACCGGGGCCGGTGAGCATTTCATGGCAGGCGGCGACGTCAAGGGCATGGCCGAGTCCATCAGCAAATCGCCGCAGGAGCTGCGCAAGGAATTCATTCTGCGCATCCATGACCTGCATCCCATCATGTTTGCCTTGCGGCGCATGCCCAAACCGGTGATCGCCAGTTGTCGCGGCGCGGCGGCCGGCGCTGGCGTCAGTATGGCCCTGGCTTGCGATCTGGTGATTGCCTCCGAGAGCGCTTTCTTTACCCTGGCCTATTGCCATATTGGCACCAGTCCGGACGGTTCTTCCTCCTTCCATTTGCCACGGGCAGTGGGCATCAAAAAGGCCATGGAAATTGCCCTGTTGGGTGACCGCTTCAGCGCCAGCAAGGCCGAGGCCATGGGCATGATCAATTTTGTCGTGCCGGATGCTGATCTGGAAGCTGAAACCCAAAAGCTGGCCACGCGTCTGGCCAATGGTCCCACGCACGTCTACGGTAATACCAAGGCCCTGCTCTATCGCTCCATGGAAAGTGAATTCGAGAGTCAGCTACAGGCCGAGGCAGAATATTTTGCCGACTGTGCCTCGCGGGCAGATTTTCGGGAAGGGGTGACAGCCTTTGTGGAGAAGCGCCAGGCGAAATTCACTGGCGAGTGAACAGTGCCGGCCCGGCCTGAATGAAGAGTGCCGCCCCGGCCTAGTTGCCGGGGCCGCTCATTTGTCGCTGCAGGGATTCGACATTTTCCTGCAGTCGAAACAGGGATTCATTCACCTGCAGGCGATGGGCATTGACTGACTCCATGGATTGCTCCATGTATTCCAGCCGCCCCACCAGTCCCAGCACGGTGCTGTCGCCGCTGTTGAGGGACTGCCGCAGGGATTCCACCTCACTGCGCATACTGGCCAGTTCGTTGACACTGCTGTTGAGGCTGGCCATGGACTGCCCCAGATTCTCGACTTCATTGCCAAGATTGTTCAGGCGAGTATTGGCCTGACCCAGGGCCTCCTGGGTTTGCGCCAGTTGCTGGCTGGTGTTGTTGGCAATCTCGTCCTGGCCTTCATTGGCCAACTTGAGACGGGCAATTTCCGATTCGATGTCTTCAAACTGACGATTGTTGTTGCGCCAGTTTGCCCACAGCAGATCATACTGCTCAATGGTCTGATTGATATCTTCCATGAGGCTGTTGTCGGTTTCTTCTGCCGACTGCCCCATCAGGGCCAAGCGGCCTTCCAGATCACTGATGCGCAAGTTGGATTGACGCAGGTCAGTCTGATACAGATCCCAAAAATAGTAAGCGCCGTAGCCACCACCCAAGGCCGCCAGTACCAGCAGGGTCAACAGGATCCGCACCGGCCAGGAGCTGACTTTGACTGATTTGCTGTAATAACCCGGCCCCGGGCGCACGATCTCTTGCTGCCGGGCGCGCTTGTTACTGACATGGGTGCTGACATCGTCCCGTTCCGGGACCATGGGAGGAATATTGTCGTCCAGTTCGTCTTCGTCTCTCATAGATCGATATTATCGTTTAAATCAACAGCATACGCCAACCCTCAGGCGGGCTGGCCGGAAACCGGGGTAAAACGGGAAATCCCGTGGAACCGCCATGAAACGGACAGTGACTGCCACACACACTGTGTCGGCATTTCTGCTAAAATACCAAATTCATCGCAGTACCGATGAGCCAGCTGCAAGCCAGCCATCTGGAGAGGCCCTGATTTTAGCGATTTCGGCCGCTGACCCGGAACTGACTTGAGAATCTGTTAGTGTATTGGCTCACACCCGGTCCCTGCACCGTCCTTTATTGGAAATGAGAGGAAACTATGAGCTTGGAATTACCTGACCTTCCGTTTGGCAAAGATGCACTTGAGCCGCACATGTCTGCCAACACCCTGGATTTCCACCATGGCAAACACCACAATGCCTATGTGGTCAAAGGCAATGAATTGCTGGAAGACGCCGGTCTCAAGGCCGACAGCCTGGAAGACCTGGTGATCGAGGCCAAGAAAGCCGGTGGCCCGCTGTTCAACAATGTTGGCCAGCACTACAATCACAGCTTTTTCTGGAACTGCCTCAGCCCCAACGGCGGCGGCGCTCCTTCCGGCGATATTGCTGCCAAAATCGATGAAGCCTTCGGCAGCTATGATGACTTCAAGAAAGAATTCGTCGCCGCAGGCGTAGGCCAGTTCGGCAGCGGCTGGGTCTGGCTGGCCGCAGAAGGTGGCAAGCTAAAAATCGTCAAGACCGCCAATGCCGACACACCCCTGACCGACGGCATGACCCCCATCCTGGTGGCTGACGTCTGGGAACACGCCTACTACCTGGATTTCCAGAACCGCCGCCCGGATTTCCTGAGCTGCTTCCTGGACAATCTGGTCAACTGGGATTTCGCCAACGAAAACCTGGCCAAGGCATAAAGCAAAAATCTGAACCCTTCAGAAACAAGAGTTCAGAAACAAAAAACCCGGCCCACCAGCCGGGTTTTTTATTGCCTGCAATACAGAGATTTCTGACGCCCTCATCCACTGACACTCTAATCAACAAGCCCTCTAAATCCCACGCATAAAAAAGCCCGCACAAAGCGGGCTCTCTTAAAAAATCAGCTCGAAGCCAATTCTGGAATTTTGGCGGAGGATTGGTGTTTCCTGGCAAGGAGGCCCGCTTTTTTCGAGCGCAATGTACACGAACGTACCTGAGCATCGAAAAATGTGGGCCGACGAAGTCCAGAAACTGCCAAGACCCGCAAAATACAAAAAAGCCCGCACG
>JALEHB010000039.1 GCA_022763285.1 Pseudomonadales bacterium
ACAACAAGGTCACCATTTATGTGCCCCATTCCGAGATGGGTCAGGGCATTCATACCGCCCTGGCCATGATGGCCGCTGATGAAATGGATCTGGCCTGGGAAGATATCAGTATCGAGCAGGCCCCTGCCAGCGATCTGTATGCCAATGGCGATCTGGTCAAGGGCTTTGCCCAGGAATACGGTGTGCCCGGCTTCCTCTCTGGCCTGGTGAACTTCAGCGCCGCCACGGTGGCAGAAATCATGAACCTGCAAATCACCGGCGGCTCTTCATCGGTTCGCTATACCGGTGAGTTTGCCATGCGCCCTGCCGGTGCCGGCGCCAGGCAGATGCTGATTCAGTGTGCCGCACAGCAGTGGGCCGTGGATGCCGCCGAATGCACTACCGAACTGGGTCATGTGCACCACAATGCCAGTGGCCGTTCCATCAGCTATGGCGAACTGGCCGCTGCCGCCGCTGAACTGGAGCCACCGGAAGAAGTCTTTCTGAAGGACCGCAGCCAGTTCAATATCATGGGCAAGGCCCTGTCTCGCAACGACATTCCGGCCAAGGTGGATGGCAGTGCCATGTACGGCATCGATGCCCATAGCGAGGACATGCTCTATGCAGCGATTCGTCTGGCGCCGGTCTTCGGCAGCAAACTGGTTTCGGTGGATGCCAGCGAAGCCTTGCAACAGCGCGGCGTGCAAAGGGTCGTGGAACTGGAAGACTCCTTTGCCGTAGTGGCTGACAATTACTGGCGCGCCAAACAGGCCCTGGCTCTGGTCAAGGCCGAGTTTGAAGTCACTGAGAATGACGCCGCGAACTCGGCGGAATTGTGGAGCAGTTTCGAAGCCAGGCTGGCCAGTGACGATGGCAGTGAGGATTTCGAGAGCGGCGATGCCGAAGCGGCCCTGGAAGAGGCCGCGGATGTCATCGAAGCCGGTTACCGCGTGCCCTATCTGGCCCACGCCGCCATGGAGCCCATGAACTGTACCGTACACTGTCGCCCCGATGGCAAGGTGGACCTGTGGACCAGTACCCAGGATGCACTCGGCATCAAGGGCCGCGTGGCCTCACAGGCTGGTGTTTCCATCGACGACGTGAATTTCCATCATGTCTACCTCGGCGGCGGCTTTGGCCGACGCCTGCCCTTTAACTGGAACATGATTGACCACGCCACCCAGATCGCCAAACAGTTTGAGGTGCCGGTGAAAACGGTATTCAGCCGTGAAGACGATATGCAACAGGATTACTATCGTCCGGCAGTGGCCAATAACTTCAAGGCCGCCTTTGATGCCGCTGGCAATGTGACCGCCTGGCACAGTCGTTTTACCGGCCCCATTCAGGTACCCGGTGCGGCCCATATCCCCTATGCCATTGCCAATCAGTCGATCCGGGTGGTGGACGTTGAGACCCATGTTCCCATCGCCGCCTGGCGCAGTGTGGACCACAGCCAGCAGACTTTCTTCATCGAGTCCTTTATCGATGAGATTGCCCATCGGGCCGGCAAGAATCCCTACCAGATGCGGATGGAATTGCTGCAGGAGCACCCCCGTCATCGTCAGGTACTGGAAGTTGCTGCCAATGCTGCCGGCTATGGCCGCAACCTGCCTGATGGCCATGCCCTGGGCATTGCCGTACAGGAGAGCTTTGGCAGCATCGTCGCCCAGATCGCCGAGGTCTCACTGGACAGTGCCAACAAACCGGTGGTGCATAAGGTGACCTGTGCCATTGACTGCGGCTGGACCGTTAACCCGGACACCGTGGAGTCACAGGTCGAGAGCGGCATTATCTTCGGCCTTACAGCAGCCTTGTATGGCGAGATCACAATCGAAAATGGTCGGGTCGCACAGAATAACTTCCCCGACTATGAGATGGTGAAGCTGGCCGACAGCCCGGAGATCGATGTCCATGTGGTGGAGTCTGGCGAGGCCATGGGCGGCCTGGGTGAACCGGCAACACCGCCAATAGCCGCCGCCGTCAGCAATGCGCTTTATATTCTTACCGGACAGCGAGTGCGCGAGTTACCCCTGAAGAATCAGGATTTCTCTCGCGCAACACCGGTGGCGCAGGTCTGAGACTAGGGCAGCCGGAACCATCTGGCCCCGGCTGCCTATGTTCCTACTCAGTTTTTCAGGCACTGCTGGCCTTCGGACCGTGGGCGATTCGAAACAGGGCTGGCAACACAAACAGTGTTAACACTGTTGAGGAGATAATTCCGCCGATGACCACTGTTGCCAGTGGTCGCTGCACCTCGGCACCGATGCTCGTATTCAGTGCCATTGGAATAAAACCGAGACTGGCTACCAGAGCAGTCATCAGTACCGGGCGCAACCGGGTCATGGCTCCTTCGACAATGGCCGCCTGCAATGACTGGCCGTCGTCCAGTAATCGTCTGATAAAAGAGACCATGATGAGCCCATTGAGCACTGCAATACCCGAAAGGGCAATAAATCCCACGCCTGCAGAGATCGACAACGGCATATCCTGAAACCACAGCGCCAATACTCCACCGGTCAGGGCCAGTGGCACACCGGTGAAAATGATCAGCGCATCACGAAATGAAGCAAAAGCCAATAGTAACAAGCCGAAAATTACCAGCAGAGTTATCGGAATCATGAGTTGCAGTCGTTGACTGGCTGATTCCAGCTGCTGATAGGTACCGTCATACTGCACATAGTAGCCGGCTGGCAAATTTAACTCTGTGCGGACTCGAGATTGTACTTGCGCAACAAATGAACCCAGATCCCTGTCAACGACATTACTGGTAACTACCACCCGGCGCTTGCCATTTTCACGACTGATCTGATTTGGTGCTTCGCTTCGCTCTATGCTGGCAACCTCTGCCAATGGCACGTAACCAGGCCCTTCACTAATGGCTGGTGTTGGAACCGGTAGTTGCCCAAGTCGACTGATGTCACTGCGCAAATGTTCTGGCAATCGCACCTGCAATTCGAATCGCCTGTCACCTTCGAAAATCACGCCTGCGGTCTCGCCGCCCAGGGCAGTTACCAAAAGATCCTGTAACTCACTGACATTGATGCCATAGCGGGAAAGTTCATGACGCTTGGGAGACACTGTCAGCATCGGCAAACCTGATATCTGTTCGATACGCGCACCACTGACGCCGGGTACCGACTGCATAATTGCCAAAACCTCGCTTGCCAGTGTTTGTAAGCGGGCCAGGTCATCACCAAACACCTTGACTCCAACGTCAGCCCGTACACCGGAAATGAGCTCATTGAATCGCATTTCGATCGGTTGAGTGAATTCATAGTTGCTTCCAGGTATCTGCATCACTGCCTCCCTCAGTTCCGAGCGCAGCACATCCTTTGTCTTTTCAGGATTCGGCCAGTCTTCACGGTCTTTCAGAATCAGGAAAGTGTCTGCCATGCCTGGCGGCATAGGATCCGTTGCTACTTCCGGAGTACCAATCTTGGAAAAGACTGTACGCACTTCGGGAAACTGCAATAAGCTGTTTTCAAGCTGCCGCTGAATGGCAATGGATTCATTCAGCCCTGTACCCGGAATACGCAGGGCATGCATGGCAATATCCCCCTCATCCAGTTGTGGAATGAATTCTGAACCCAGTCGGCCTGACAGATTGATACACAAAGCCACGAATAACACCGCCATTGCCACAATCGGCCAACGGAATTTCAAACTGATCTTCAACAAGGGTTTATAGGCAAATTTAATTCCGCCTATTAGTTTATTTTCACGCTCGGCTACACGGCCCCTCATGAAGATTGCCAGAGCTGCCGGTACCAACGTAAAACTCAGCACCATGGCAGTACTTAGTGCCAAAATCACGGTAATCGCCATGGGATGAAACATTTTTCCCTCAATACCGGTAAGGGCGAAGATCGGGATATATACAAAAGTGATAACGCCAATACCGAAAAGACTGGGCCTGATCACTTCATTGGTTGCCTCATATACCGTTTCCAGGCGCTGTTGCAGATTCAGAACTCCGCCTTTGGCTTTCTGGGCCAGAGCGAGCCTGCGTATGCTGTTCTCTACGATAATGACAGCACCATCTACGATCAGACCAAAATCCAGTGCCCCCAGACTCATGAGGTTGGCGGAAACCCCGAAGGTCATCATGCCGGTAAAAGTTCCCAACATGGAAATGGGAATGACCACCATAGTGATCAATGCTGCACGCAAATTACCAAGCATCAGGAACAACACCGCGATCACCAGCAATGCTCCTCCCAATAGATTTTCCTCAACTGTACGAATAGTCGCTTTCACCAGCGATGTTCGGTTATAAACTGGTTCTGCTGCTATACCCCTTGGTAATGCGTGGTTAATTTCTTCGAGACGAGCGGCCAGGTCTCTGGCCACCGTACGGGAGTTTTCCCCAATCAGCATAAAAGCTGTACCCAGCACTGTCTCTTCACCGCCACGCGTTGCCGCGCCAGTGCGCAATTGTCGTCCCACATCGATCCCGGCCACATCCCTGACCCGTACAGGAGAATCTCCACGAATAGCCACAACTACGTTGCCAATGTCTTCCATGTCCTGCAATTGACCGGGTGAGCGTATCAGCAGCTGCTGGCCTCCCGGCTCAATATAGCCAGCACCACGATTGTTATTGTTATTCCCAAGCGCGCTGACAACATCCGCCATTGTCAGATTCCACTGCAATAGTTTTGCCGGATCCGGTGTCACATGATATTGCTTCTCGAATCCACCTGAAGTATTCACTTCGGTGACGCCGTCCACCAGCATCAACTGCGGCTTGATAATCCAGTCCTGAATTTCACGCAGCGCGATACTGTCATAAGGCCTACCATCAGACTGCAATGCGCCTGGCTCGGCAGTCACCGTGTACATGAAAATCTCACCAAGGCCTGTGGCGATCGGGCCCATCTCAGGTTCCAGGCCCGGAGGAATCTGATTACGAAGTGCCGTCAATCGCTCATTGATCAGGCTACGGGCGAAATAGATATCGGTACCCTCCTCAAAAACAACCGTGACCTGAGACAGTCCATAGCGCGACAAAGAACGCGTAAAATCCAGTGCAGGCAGACCGGCCAGGCCCGTTTCGATGGGGAAGGTAATACGCTGCTCAACTTCCAGTGGCGAGTAGCCCGGGGCTTCAGTATTCACCTGCACCTGCACATTAGTGATGTCCGGCACGGCATCGATTGGCAAGCGGAAAAAATTCCAGATGCCCAGCACACAGAGCCCCAGAACCACGAACAAAACGGCCCATCGCTGGGTAATGGCATTTCTCAAAATATGATTGATCATGCCATCACCTAATGGTTGTGAGCGGCGCCGGATTTCTCCAGATCCGCCTTGAGCAGATAGCTGTTCTCAGTGACGTAATTCTCGCCGGCAATCAGACCATCCAATACTTCAGTAAAACTGTCGTCACTGCGGCCAAGCTCTAGATGGCGCACGTTGTAGCGGCCACTCTCGTGTACAAACACCACTGTTTCACCCTCATATTCCTGCAAGGCACGATTATCGACAGCTACAGGAACATCAAATTCACTCACACTGACCTCGGCCTCCACCAATAAACCCGGCGTCCACAGGCCATTGGTATTGGCAATCGGGGCTCTTGCCACCACATAAGGAGTCAGTCCCTGGCCCGGATTCAGGTAACGAATTTCACTACTGGTTTGCAGATTATCAATGGCTATCCGTACTTGCTGGCCCGGTTGAATATGCTCGACCTGCCCCGGAAAAATATTCAAATCGGCCCAGACCTGGCTGTAGTTCGCCACGGTTAGCAACGGCTCGGAACCGGCAAACTCTCCGGGATTGGCATGCATATCCACGACGATCCCGCTGATCGGTGCGCGCAGCTCATAGCTCTGCAGACTGTCGTTAGCCTCGATCGTGGCCAGCAAATCTCCAGCCTGCACGTGATCACCCAGTCCAGGTTGCACTGATTCGATGAGCCCCGGGTAGCGTGCAGTAAGATGGCTTATCTGACCTGGATCGGGAGATACCTTTCCGTAAAGAACCAGAGTTTGATGTAGCGTGGCGGGTCCGGCTACGCTCTCTTCTATACCAAGACTACCTGCCAGCTCGGCTGACATCTCGACATGGTCACGATGCTCTTCCTCATGCTCATGAGCTTCTTCCGCCGCCAGCAAGAAACCGCTATAAAACAGCAGAATCCAGAGGCTGTAAAAGTTCAGTTTAATCATTGGTTTCCTCCGGTGGCGCGGCTGACTACCTGGTAGTTCTGGCCACTGAGTCGTTCGATTTCAATTCTTAGCTGATGTGCCTGAGCCGCGGCAGCAACCCGTTCCAGTTCAGCATTCAACAGTTCTCGTTGCGCAGCACCAAGTTCCAGGTAGTTATAAAGCCCGGAATCATACGCCTGGCGGGTTTGCTCAAATGCCTGTTCTAACTGCGGAATGATGCTACTTTGCAGTGCTACAAAGCGGTTCACTGCACTCTGCCGCTGCTGGTCCAGTGCCAAAAGCCGACCTCGCATTTTTTGTAGCGCCACTGCTTCTTCTGAATCCACTCGCAATAGATTGGCCTGCGCGGTAGTCACGGCTCCGCGAGCGCGTTGTTTCGATTGCAGTGGCACACTGAATTCGGCGACGAAAGCAGTGTCATTAATCTCTGCGACATGTTTAATTCCACCGCCGATACTGAAATCAGCGATCTGTTGCGCCCGAGCAAGGCTGACTTCAGCCTCACGCAGCCGAGTTTCGGAAGTGAAGACAGCGATGGCGGGGCTTTCTTCCAGAGCGTCAATCAGGTCCCGAACATTCCCGACCGACTCCACCTGCAGCAAGTTGGCAGAAACCTCCGAAAAAACCGGTTCGGCAGAGCCCCACAGCGATGCCAGACGAAAGCGCGCGGAAGCCTTGGCATATTCTGCCGACTCAACTGCAAGCTCAGCTTCAGCCAGGGAGGCGGCAGCACGGGATCGTTCCGCTACATGGGAACGGCCCGCATTAATACGGTTATTCACCTCATCGAGTACCGAACTGGCTAGTTGCACAGATCGCTGTAAAATTTCCAGGCGTGCCTGTTCAGATGCCACATCAATGAATCGTGACGCTGTCTCTGACAGTAGATTCAATTCAAGTATCTGTTGCTCGGCATCAATAAGCGCCTGTCTTTGTCGGATGACCCCGGTTCGCGCTTGACGTTTATTGCCTCGTTCAACCACACGACTCAGAGTCATGGTCCATTCCGAGCCCTTGAAATCTCTCAGGTCACCGCTACCGAGAAAGTTTTCAAGTTCGACGTTGAAATGCCAGGCCGGATTCAGATCGGCATTTTGCAGTTCGCCTGCCAGGGCCTCGCGGCGAAGGCGATATACCCGGAAGTTTGGATTGTTCTCAAGAACTTGCTCAATGGCGCCCCTGAGATCGAGCTGAAAGTCTGACGCAGCCGCAAATCTCGGCAAGAACATGATTGCCGACACAAGCAAACTCGTCAGAATAAACCTGACATTCATAAATATCTCCCTACTCTGAACAATGCAGGCACGTAGCACTGGACAGAGAAACACAAACGCAGCAGCTATGAGTTAGCTGCTATTCACGGGATTGACTTCAGGAGGGTTGGGGTGGGGCGCGCAGAGGTGGTGAATTCAACCAAAGTGAGCTCGGCTCTGGAATTATCGCCCTGTAGTGTTGGTAAGGAGTAGATAAGCCGAGATCGGATTCATTGAAACAATCAGAGGGCGACAGGAAACAGTCAGAATCGAAGTATTTACAGACCAGGTGTTCAGCGAGCAGTTGCTTCTCTGTGTCGATGTGCTGCTCAGCTTCGTCGTGAAATTCATGCCCATTGAAATAGTCAAAGTGAACAGATACCGATGGTTCCAGCCCGTCAAAGCAATAATGGCTTGCTGCGCCACTAACAGGGAAAACAGGAATCCCAGCAACAACAATGTAGCTGTAATTTTCTGTTTTGCTTTGCTCTTGAAATAACGGGGCATTAGCAATCAACCACTTGGTGGCATACAGTTATATCTAACCTAATTATGGTTCAGGCTAACATAAGTATAATATTACTTCACCAGCCTGCGACACTATGACACATGTCAATCCAGCCGCTTGTTAAACCGCATAATGGCCAGGCCCATGGTCACCGCCATAAATGCTGCCAGGGCCAGCAGTTCATCCCACATGGTGAAGATATCCGCCCCGCGCAGCACGATGCCACGGATCAGGCGATTGAAATGGGTCAGGGGCAGTACCTCGGCGATGTTTTGTGCCAGCACAGGCATGCCATCGAAAGGAAACATGAAGCCCGACAGCAGAATCGAGGGCAGGAAGAAAAAGAAGGTCATCTGCATGGCCTGGAACTGGGTTGCGGCTGAGGTAGAGATCAACAGACCGAGGGAAAGATTGGTAGCAATAAACACCAGTGCCGCCAGCAGTACATGCCATTCGCTGCCGCGAATCGGCACTTCAAAAAAAAGTCGCCCCAGGGCCAGTATCAACACCAGCTGTATGAGCCCGATGAGAATATAGGGAATGATTTTTCCCAGCATCAACTCGGTGGAGTGTACCGGCGTATTGATCAGCAGCTCCAGATTTCCCCGTTCTTTCTCCCGCACGATGGCCACGGCGGTAAACAGCACCATGGTCATGGTAAGAATAACGCCCACCAGACCAGGCACAATATTCACCGCCGAGCGCCGCTCCGGATTGTAGTAGTTGCGCACCTCAAGAGGCGCCGGCATCAGGCCCGGCCGGGGCGTCATCTGACTGTCAAAACGAACGGGTATGGCCGTCAGTTGCTGCGCCACCCCGAGGATAATCGGATCACTACCATCCACCAGCAATTGCGCCGGTGCCCTCTCGCCCTGCAGCACACG
>JALEHB010000280.1 GCA_022763285.1 Pseudomonadales bacterium
CAGTCCAATCGGAAGTCGCATCCTTGATGGCGCCGATGTAGTCCACCTGATCGAAAAAGGAATCAGAAGGAATGGCCGGCGTCACCGCATTGATGGCGGACCCGTTGGCCCAGCCGAAGGGACCACCGAGGTCAACAGTACCGGAAGTGCTGTTGCTCTGGGCGTTGTACCATTCGGTAGCAGTGAAGGTACCACTGCCTTGCAAGTCAGCCGCACAGGCAGAGCTGATGAGGCTGTTTTCCATGGTCAGGGTGCCGTTCAGCGTGGCTGCAGACGAGCCTGACTGACTGAAGGTCTCATCACCGGCGATGCGGATACAGCCTTCATCAACCGGAGTCGGGAAGACACCGCCAATGATGGAGTTGGACATATTCATGCCGGTACCGGCCTTCAGCTCGAAGGCGTGACCATTACCTTTCTGGTCGGGGCTACCGATACAGGTGAGGTTGGAAACAGTCGGGATAGAACGGGGCGTGGCGATCGGGTTAGAACCCAGGTTATCCGCCTCGATGCAGTTGTCACCGGAAGAAGTCTGATCAACCAGGATGTGCTGCAGCTTGCCAACGTAACCGGTGGTCCAGTCCAGGGCATCGTCATCGTTACCGGTCAGCACCAGGTGCTTGGCGTTAACAGTACCACCATAGAACTCGATACCGTCATCGGCGCCGTTGTGAACCTGGATGTAGTCCAGGATAGTGCCGGAACCCACACCCTGCAGCGCGATGCTGTTCAGCTCATTCTCGGAAGTGATGGGCCAGCCGGCGTATTTGACCTGAACATAGGTAACGGCACCGGAATCGTCATCGTCTACAGGAGAAGAACCACCACCGTAAGTACCGGTAGAACCTTCACCTTCGTCAGTACCGCTCTGGGTGTTCAGGGTCGCGCGACCGTTGATGACCAGGCCGCCCCAGGTACCGCGCAGGTTGAGGGCGTCGACGCCGTCAACGTCCTGCTCGGAAGTCATGATGATGGGGTTGCTGGGAGTGCCATTGGCGTAGATCTTGGCACTCTTGTCGATGATCAGGGTATTCACGCCTTCAGGTGCGAAGACAGTGGTACCGGCATCGATAGTCAGGGAAATCTTGTCGTCGTTTTCAGTGTCGACGTTCTCACCGATAAATACCGCGCCATCCAGATAGTAGCTGTTGTTGGCAGTCAGGTGGGTATCAGTGGTGATACGACCAGTCAGCGAGCAAACCGGCTTGCCAGCAAAAGTACCGGAGATGGAAGTAGTATTGGTCGGGCAACCATCGGCAGGTGCTTCGGAAATGCTCACGGCAGCAGGAGCGGCTGTGTAAGTCAGGTTGGAAAGATCACCACCGGTGTAGTAACCAACATAGGCAGACAGGGTCAGGCCAGTCAGGTTGGTGTCGGCGCCGATCAGGCCATTCAGCACTGTCACTTCTTCAGAAGCTGACAGAGTCTTGGTGGCGTAAGGCATCACATTGCTGGTATCCAGAGGAACCCAGATGCCGCCAGACAGCAGATTGAAAAGGCCAACACCCGGGACTTCGAGAACAGCAACCAGGGAACCGGTCTGGCCCACATCGGCAGAAGCCGGGTTAATGGTTGCTACCAGGTCCACGGCGTCGGCGGCCGGAACAGTAGCCAGATAGCTGGCTCCACCATTAATAGTTGCACCACCGCTGAAAGAAGCGCCAGTCTTGGGGCCTCCGGTGGTCAGTGCAGGTTGATCAGCGGCTGTTGCAGCCATGCTTGCGACTGCCAATGCCACACCGCTGGCAATTGCACTCAGTTTTGTTCTCTTGGATATCATGTCGACTCCTTGGACTAGATGGTTGTGTGAGTTAACGGTCCGGCCATGATAGGAGCGACATATTTCAGTTCTGCGTCAGAACTATTGCATTTTTATTACATGAACTTTTGCCCCCGGAAAGTCACTGCCACTCAGGAGTCATTTGTAAATTCAGCCCGGCCACGCTACTTTCAGCAGCTTCCTCGGCAAACTGAACAAGTAACAGGCAATGAAAATTGAACAAACAAAGGATTTGAGCCCACTGCAGATCGAAGCCCAGCATCTCGGGCTGTTCGAAACCCCGGTGGTCTATAGCAAATTGAAAGATGGCGAGGCGGTCATGCAGGCACTGGAACAATGCATTCGCCAGCGCATGTCCGAGAGTGACGGCTTGCAGCGCTCCAATATCGGTGGCTGGCACTCCGACAGTGACATGCTGGAATGGGGCGGCGATGCCGCCAGGCAAGTAGCCAACTCGGCCGTTGCCATTGCCAAAAGACTGAGCACTTTCATGGAAGGCAGTGTGGATGACTTCGACTGGTTCGTGCGCATGTGGGCCAATGTCACCCCCAAACATGGCCTCAACCATATTCATGCACACCCCGGCAACCTGTGGGCAGCGGTGCTGTACCTGGATATGGGTGATGGTGGCTCAGGGTCGGATGTGGGAGGCTCCCTGTACATGGAAGATCCACGTTTCCCCATGGCCGCCATGCGGGAGACCTCCCTGCGCATGCTGGGTGTCGGTGGTCAGCCGCAAAAATATGAAGTGGATTTCAAACTGCAGCGAGGCAATCTGGTGGTGTTTCCCGCCTGGTTAAGACACGGCGTGCGCCCTTACACCGGCGCTGGCGAGCGCATCTCCATTGCCATGAATATCGATGCGCAGCGCAAACGCCCGGGCTGAGGATCAGGCCTGGGCTGAGGTGGCCCGGCGAAAACGGTATTGCAGGAAGGGGTTCAGCAAGCGCGCCAGACCCTTGGTAAACATCAGCGGGCTGTCCTGCACGGCAAAGCACAGGCAACCTTCATCACTCATGGGCTGGTGCTGATGAGACGCATTTCTGAGCACGAAGTCCGATTCCCGGTAACGGCCCATTTCATCGCTGAAGCTGCCGTCCAGTACCAGGGTAATCTCATTGCCGCGGTGCTTGTGCACAGGCACCTGGCTGCCGGGCTTCATGTAGAGAAACTCGCATTGGGTTTCATTGTCGAGCATGACACTGGCCTGGTTGATACCGCCGGCCATCTTCTTCCAGACCAGGCCGTCACTGGCCAGCTTGGCCAGCACGCGGGGCAGGCTGACACTGCCTTCCAGCATATGAATTTCATTGACAGCAAAGCGGTCGGCCTCGGGAGTAATGCTTTGCGGCTCGCTGGTAATAGCATCAATCATGTGACTGAAGTCAGGCTCGCTGCCTGCAGTGTCGGACACCGGGTTCTGCAACCAGTTCAGCGTGGCTTCGGCCTCCAGCGCACTGGTGGTTTCGCGGCACTGAGGGCAGAGTTCAACATGGGCGGAGATCACTACGCTCATACCGGCAGACAAACTGCCTTCAGCAAATTTGCCGAGCAACTCGCGCGAGGGGTGATGGGTACTGTGGTAAGTCATGATTCTTCAATTCCAATCATTTGTCTCAGCTTGCCGAGCCCCAGACGCAATCGCGATTTCAGGGTGCCAAGCGGAATATTCAATGCAGCTGCCGCTTCCTCATGGGTGCGGTCGTGGATATAAATCTGTTCCACTACCTCCCTCTGGGCATCCGGCAACTCCTGGTAATAGCTTTCAATCTGGGCAATTTCCACTTCCATGCTGCCCCGCTCTTCATGCACCAGATTCGATTCCAGTTCACCCTCCTGCTGCGGCCAGATGTCATCGGCATTCACAGTATTGGGCTGGCGCTTGATCTTGCGCAGCATGTCAAAGCATCGGTTACGGGTGAGCGTAAATATCCAGCTTTGGGCGCTGCCGCGGTCAAGATCATAAAGTGGTGCCTTCTTCCAGACTGTCAGCATGGCTTCCTGCACCAGATCCTGAGCCAGCTGCTCATTGCGCGTCAGCTTGACGCCCATGGCAAAAATACGCTTGGAAAAGCGCTGAAACAGTAAATTGAAGGAAGCCGTGTCCTGATTGTTGCCAACAGCAATCAGCAGATCTTCATCACTACGCTCACTGCTCTGCCCCGATGTGGCCGATTTTACGCCGACATCTCTGGTCTGGATCGCCGCGGGCGAACTTTTTTCAAAAGCCGATTTACCCACCGCAATTCCTTCCATGATACTCCCTGTCATTACCGCGCTTAATGTAGTCATACCCGGCCAGTACGCGCTGCGCAGGGATACGGATCATAAACCCGCTATACGCTGCCGCTGACGGATTGCCACCAGTAAGGGCTCTCTTGAAGGAGGGACAATATAAGAAGTGATCCAAGTCTGATTCCCGGGCCGTACGCTGTACATCATTCAGTCAATTCAGGTCAGATAGTATGTCAAGCGCTCCTGAACTTACAAATGCCGCAGACCTCACCAGCGCCGAATACCTGGCAGATCGGGTCAGAAAGGCCTACCAGAGCCTCGGGACAGACAATCTGGATGTTGTAGAGAGTCTGTACAGCCCGGATATCTATTTTGAAGATCCCTCCCACGCAATTCAGGGTAAGCCGGCGCTGCTCAAGTATTTTTCCAAGATGTTTGTCAATCTCACCGATTGTCACTTCAAATTTCACAAAACCATCACCAATGGCACCGACATCTTTATGTCCTGGACCATGTTCCTGCGCCATCCGCGCCTGGACAAGGGTCGTACCATCCGGGTTGAAGGGGCCAGTTATTTGCGCACCCGCAATGGCCAGATTTACTACCATCGTGATTATTTCGACATGGGTGCCATGGTTTACGAGAATGTGCCCCTGCTGGGCCGGGTCATCGCCCGCATCAAACAGCGGCTCGGCCAATGAATATTCTCATTACCGGTAGCAGTTCCGGCATTGGGCAGCAACTGGCCAAGGACTATCTCGGCCAGGGACACCGGGTTTACTGCTGCGGCCGGGACGAGGACTCTCTGGAGAAGCTGCGCAGGGACTTTCCGCAACTGGCCACACCCCTTGTGTTCGATATTCAGAATCTTGACGACTGCCTGCGTGCCAGCAAAGAAGTGGAGCAACTGGATCTGCTGATTCTTAATGCCGGTACCTGCGAATATATTGACGTCAATGACTTCGATGCTGAAAGCTTTGCCCGGGTCATGGCTATCAATGTTACCGGCACCGGCAATTGCCTGCAGGCGCTGCTGCCGAAACTCTCCGAAGGTTCCGTGCTTGCGTTAATGGGCAGCAGCTCCAGCTTCCTGCCCTTGCCCCGGGCCGAAGCCTACGGTGCATCCAAAGCCGCCATCGAGTACCTGGCCAAAACCCTGGCAGTCAGTCTCAAGCCCAGAGGCATTCATGTCAGCTATATTGCGCCGGGTTTTGTAGAGACACCACTGACCGATCTCAATGACTTTCCCATGCCGATGCAGGTGGATGTGCAGTTTGCCTCGACCAAAATCCGTGCCGGACTGGAAAAGCGCCGACGCCTCATTCATTTCCCCCGCCTGTTTACCGGGGCCCTGCGCCTGCTGGGCCGACTGCCTCTGGGGCTGCAAATTGCCCTGCTGGGGCGCACACTGCGGCGCTGACACTTGTTTCAGGGACGAATTTAAATATGGATAGCACCCAACGTATTGCCATCATCGGCTCCGGCATCGCCGGGCTAACCTCTGCCTGTCTGCTCAATCGCCAGCATGATATTCAGCTATTTGAGGCCAATGACTATATCGGTGGCCACACCCATACAGTGCCGGTTGTTACTAACAGCGGCAAGCATGAGATCGACACGGGGTTCATTGTCTGTAATGACCGCAATTATCCGAACTTTCTCCGCTTTATGGACAAGCTCGGGGTCGAGCTGCAGCCCACTGAGATGAGCTTCAGTGTGCGCAATGACAAGCTGGCCACGGAATACAACGGCCATAATCTCAACACCCTGTTCGCCCAACGCAGCAATCTTTTCAGTCCGCGTTTCATCGGATTTGTCCGGGAGATTCTGCGCTTCAACAAGACCGCCAAACAGGCTCTCGCCGACGGCAATGTGGGTGAGATGACCCTTAATCAGTTTCTGGAGCAGGCCGGATTCGGCAGCATGCTGAAAGAGAATTACCTGCTGCCAATGGTGGCAGCGATATGGTCCTGCAGCATCAGGCAGGCTGGCGATTTTCCCCTGCAGTTCTTCCTGCAGTTCTTCCTCAACCATGGCCTGCTGGACATCAAGAACCGGCCCCAGTGGTATGTGCTAAAAGGCGGTTCCCATGCCTATATCAAGCCGATGACTGCAGGCTTTGAAGACCGTATCCATCTGCAAACACCGGTGCGCTCGGTCAGACGGCAACAGGCTGGCATCGCCGTGTCTACCGACCAGGGCACTGATTTTTTTGATCAGGTGGTATTTGCCTGCCACAGCGACCAGGCTCTGGCCCTGCTGGAAAATCCCAGCCCGGCTGAGGAAGACATTCTCGGCAAACTGCTCTATCAGGACAATGAAGTCGTCCTGCATCAGGACCGCAGCATCATGCCAAGCCGTCCCCTGGCCTGGGCCAGCTGGAATTTCCTGGCCGGCGATACCGAATCAGACTCGGCACCGGTAGTTAGCTACTGCATGAATATTCTTCAGGGTCTGAAAACCAGCGAACCTTTCCTGGTTACCCTGAATCCGGGGCAGAGGCTGGATGAAGACAAGATCCTGCAGCGATTCAACTATGCCCATCCTGTCTACTCAATGGCGGGCAGTGCTGCCCAGGCCAGACGGCAGGAGATCTGCGGAGTAGACCGCATTCACTATTGCGGGGCATACTGGTACAACGGTTTTCATGAAGATGGCGTCAGATCCGCGCTGGATGTCTGTCAGCGCTTTGGAGAAAGCCTGTGAGCAAGACCCGGCCGGACCAGCAACCGGAAAGCGCGATCTACCAGGGCTTTGTGCGCCATCGGCGCTTTAGCCCACGGCAGCATGAGTTCGACTATCCGCTGTTCATGATGCTTCTGAAGCTGGACGAGATCCCCGAACTGTTACCACGCTTTTGGCAACTGGGCAGTCGCCTGTGGAATTGGGCCAGGTTTCGTCGTGCCGACTATCTGGGCTCGGCAGATGAAGATCTGGCAGAGGCAGTGCGCCGCAAAATGGCAACTCTGGCCGGTCTGGCAGAACAGGACTGTCAGGGGGATATCTACCTGCTCTGCCACCTGCGCTATTTCGGCATCTATTTCAGCCCCCTCAATCTTTACTATCTGAAGCAGAACGGGCAATTCCGCTACATGCTGGCCGAGGTCAGCAACACCCCCTGGAATGAACGCCACTACTATCTGGTAGACCTTGAAAAACCGGCAGCCCATGCCAAGGCCTTTCATGTATCGCCCTTCAATCCCATGCAGCAACGTTATCAATGGCGCATCATTCCTCCGGAGCTACAGTCCGGCCAGTGTCTGGTACACATCGCCGTGGAAGATGACTTCACCCACAACAAAGTCTTTGATGCCACCCTGAGCCTCAAACGCCTGGGTTTGAACCAGTCCCTGCTCAACCGCGTATTGCTAAGGACACCAGTACAAACCGTTTCTGTAGTGGTGGGTATTTACTGGCAGGCTTTGAAACTTTTCCTGAAGAAGGTTCCGCTGCACAAGCACCCGGCAAAGACTGCCAGCAGCCTTGAGATATCCAAAGAAGGTAAGCTATGAATCAGAAGGACATGACACTACGGGCCGGTACTGAACTGGCCACAAAAGAAGAAGGCTCCCGTTCCACGGCGGTGCTCAGGCGGCTGTTGATTCAGGTTCTCAGACAAGCCAATCAGGGCCACTTTTTGCTGCGTGAAAACGGTCGCGTTATCGCCGAGGTAGGTGACCGCAATGACCCGCTGCAGGCAGAAGTGAATATCATGGACAGTCGCTGCTATTTGCGCTCCCTGCTGGGCGGCAATACCGGTGCCGGCGAGGCTTTCGTCAATGGCTGGTGGACCACCCCGGACATCACTGCGGTTACCCGGTTTTTTGCCCGCAACCTGGAGATGATGGACAGCTGGGGTAAACGCTTTGGCTGGCTGCTGAAACCCCTCAGCCTGCTGCGCCTGATGCTGCGCCGTAATTCCACCAACCAGGCCAAGAAAAATATTCTCGCCCACTATGATCTGGGCAATTCCCTGTACCAGAAATTTCTCGACCCGCGCATGCAATATTCCTCGGCCATTTACGCCACCGCCGAGACCAGCCTGGCAGACGCCCAGGAGGCCAAGCTGCGCCGAATTTGTGAGCAACTGCAATTGGGTCCCGACGATCATTTGCTGGAGATTGGCACCGGCTGGGGCGGCCTGGCCATCTTTGCCGCCAAACACTACGGCTGCAAGGTAAGCAGCACCACCATTTCAGATGCCCAGCTGGCCTGGGCCCGGGAAGAAGTCGCCCGCCAGGGCCTGACTGACAAAATAGAATTGCTGGACAAGGACTACCGCCTGCTTGAGGGCCAGTATGACAAGGTGGTTTCGGTGGAAATGATCGAAGCGGTGGGTCGTCGTTACCTGCCGGGCTTTTTTGCCAAACTGAATTCCCTGCTCAAGCCCGGCGGCCTGTTGATGCTGCAGGCTATCACCATGGCTGACCAGCGCTTCAAGGCCTATTGTCGCAGCGAGGATTTTATTCAGAAGCATATTTTTCCCGGCGGCTTTCTGCCTTCCATGTCGCTGATGTCCGACATCATTGCCAGGCAGACTGAACTGGTAGTGCGTGATGTCCATGACATCGGCCTCGATTACGCCAGGACCCTGGCAGACTGGAAGCAGAATTTCCTGGCCAATATCGATGCCATCAAGGCCGAGGGCTATGACCAGCGCTTCTGCAATTTGTGGCTCTATTATCTGGGCTACTGCGAAGGAGGTTTCCTTGAGCGCCGCATCAGCACGGTCCAGCTTCTGGCCAGCAAGGCACCCCATCACCCGGCGTCGGGTTCCGGGGCGGGCTAGCAAGCAGCCGAGCCATGAAAATTCTATTGTCCAGGCCCTTCAATCTGGTCGCATTCAATCTGATGTGGCTGGGCTGTGTTCTGGGCCGGGAACAACTGCTCTGGCTGGTAGCGCCCCTGGTGTTTTCCTATCTGATTCTGCTGCTGGGCAATGGTGTCTTGCAGCTGCATCAGCTGCTGCTTCCTGCCGCCCTGGGAATCGCGGTGGATCTGTCCCTGACCCTGCTTGGTTTTTTCCGCTTTAGCGATGCGGCCCTGCTGCTGCCAGCCTGGTTGCTTCTGCTGTGGCTGGCTTTTTCCAGCACCCTGAATCTGTCCCTGTCGGTGTTTCAGCATAAACTATGGTTGACGGCGGTGGCTGGCGCCCTGGCCTTTCCTTTTAATTATGGCGTCGGCCAGCGCCTGGGGGCCGTGCAGTTTCCCCGCTCTGACAGCCTCACCCTGTTGTCGTTGGCAGTGATCTGGGCAGTACTGCTGCCGCTGCTGTTCAAGCTCAGCCAGCGACGTTTTATCCAACTGGCGCACACGGGAGGCTGAGCGGATGTGCTACCGCCAGACAATGAGTGCTTGTCGCCTTGCCGCCATGCTTGGCCTGTTGCTCAGCATCTGCTCAACAGCCACGCTCGCATCGCCGGTGGAGCGTCTGGAAGCTGTAGGTAGTGCCACGCTCAGGGTCTTGCTGTGGACCATCTATGACAGCCGCCTCTACAGTCCCGATGGCGAGTATCAGGGTATCGAGCCAGATCTGGCGCTGGAGATTACCTATAGAAGAGATATCAAGGCCCAGGATCTGCTGGATCGCACCCGCAAGGAATGGCGTGAGCTGGGCCTTTATAAGGCCGGCCATGAGCAGTGGCTACAACAACTGGCCGGCCTGTGGCCCGACGTGAAAGAAGACGACAGCCTGGTGTTGCGAGTGGATGAGAATCTGGCCAGCCAGTTCTTTTTCAACGGGCAGGCTATCGGTGCGATTGCCAGTGCAGAGTTTACCCGCAACTTCCTCGCCATCTGGCTTTCGGAAGACAGCAGCTATCCGAAGCTGCGCAACCGCCTGGTGGGACTGTCGGATTAACTGATCAGCCCTGGAATCAGGGCCCTGCCCAGCCGGCGATCGTACTCTACCGGTATCTCCATACTGTCCCACAGGGGCGCAGCCAGATCTGCCGGACTCTGTACAGCTCCGGCTGCCAGCCAGTCCGCAATGGCTCCCGGTACATCCGGATAGGGTATGGCGGAAAAACCCGGGCGCTGTAGCCATTTTTCCAGTACCGCCGGATTCAGACTTTCAATTACGGTGCCACGATTCAGGGCCTGCAGGGCCAGGGCATTGCTCAACTGCTCAAACTGCCCCGCCAGGGGTTTCACCAGGAGTTTTTTCCCCAGGGCCAGACATTCACTGGCCAGTTCAAAGCCGGCATTGCTGACTACCCCGGCACAATCCACCAGATCAGCATGGAATTCACTGTGTGACAGGGGTTTCACCCTGATGTGGCCGAGCTGTCGTTCTGTCGGCACTTTGGCGTAGATCAGGAAATTGAAAGCGTGAAAGGGTTTTACAAATTCGATGATGTCATCCACGTCTTCAAAACCCATGTACACCAGGATCTTGCTGCCATCCACCCGTCTGCCTTGCAGGCTTTCGATCAGTGGCGGCAGCACCGGCTGATGGAAGTGATGCCAGTGCAATCCGAGGTTGATGTCGGCGGGAGCAAAGTAACTGAGAATCAGGCGTGAACCGATATAAGCCCGCACCTTGGGCACGGCAAAGCGGAAGGCATTCTGGTGGCTGATACCGATACATTTGACCCCCGCCCGTCTGGCTGCCCAGGCAGTCACCGGTTCGAAATCGGAAATCACCAGATCGTAGGCATCCACCTGAATATCTTTCATATCCCGAAGAAATTGCAGACCGTTATTGCGGCGCATGGTCTGCCAGTGGCGCAGACGCCCCCGTTCGGTAATCAGCGACAGGCCGCGATAACAGCGATAGTCACCGAACAGCTCCATATTGAAATAGTCTTGCCGGTCTCGACCGGAGAGAACGAAGTCCAGGTCAAGGCCGCGCTCGCGCAGTGCCGGAACCAAAGCCCGGGCACGAGCAAGATGACCATTACCTGTACCCTGAATGCCGTACAGAATGCGCATGCTGGTTTGAAGAACCTGTTAGATGAGAATGACCAGGCTCAGAAGAAATGCACTGCTGCCAAGCAAGGCACCAGCCAGAATGTCACTGGGGTAATGTACCCCCAGCACCACACGGGAAGTGCCGATGGCCATGGCCCACAGATACACCAGGAAAACATACTCCACATAGAAGTAACTGATGAGGCCTGCCATCAAAAAGGCTGCGGCAGTATGCCCCGAAGGCATACTGAATTTGTCACTGGGCTGAATGACGGACACACTACCCGGAAGCTGAACGAACGGTCTGTCCCGCCGAATCAATGCCTTGAGTAATACAAAGCAGGGTAATTCGATCAAAAAGGCCAATAATCCCACCTTGATGAAAAGCAGGTAATTAATGGGCTCGGTGACATAGATGAGGGCTGCAATAGCCACATAGAGAGGACCGTCGCCGGATCGCGAAATCCAGCGGTTCAGATGCAGAGCCGTCGCTTGATGCTGCAGACGGCACAGCCAGAGGTAGGTGCTTGTATCCAGATGCAACAAGCCGTTAATCACAGTGTCTCTCCGAACTGATTAAAAGGTACCGCTGACTGACTCTTTGTGCGGTAACTTCAGTCACACTCTAAACGGGCTATATGTCAGTTTGTTGAACAAATTTTGACGCTTTTCTTACAGAATTCAATATGTTGAATTCATTTTCGGCAAGACCACAGCATTTAGTAGTGCTGTGTAGCCGCAACTGCAAGGTTCACCCTAGCAAGAATTCCACCGGGGGCGCAAATCACCGACCGGGCCATTGTATTCGATTCCCCGGCGCAATTGGGTAGAATCGAGGCCAGAATAAAGGCGGCGCGTCACCCGGGCACTGCGGCCCTGACAGCATCGCCAACCGGAACGCCACAATAATAAGGAAAACACCATGGCCTTCGTTGTTCGCTGTCCCTATCTCCTGTCTGCAGAGTCTTCTCAAAACTGCCAAAGCCGGTTCAAACGCCCCGGGCGATTGTCCCGTTTGCCCAGGCTCGGACCTGTACTCGCCTTGTTGCTTTGCCTGCCGGGCATGGCCTTCGCCCAGTCCGGCGCCTCGGCCGGGCAGTGGGGTGCCTATGGTGCTGACCTCGGCAATACCAAATACACCGGCCTGGAACAGATCCATGCCGGCAACGTGCAGCAACTGGAAATCGCCTGGCGCCGACCAGCACTGGATGACGATTACCGGCAGCTCAATCCGGAGCAGCGTTTTACCAGTAACTGGAACGGCACGCCGGTGATCAAAAATGGCATCGCCTATATCACCAATGGCGTCGGGCTGGTGGAAGCCTTTGACCCTGGCAGCGGCGAGACGATCTGGGTACAGGAACCACCCGGCGGTGTCGAGGGATTGCCCGGCGCTTCCACCCGCGGTCCCGCCTGGTGGGAAGACGGCGATGAGCAGCGCATATTTGTGCAACGTGGCACCTATCTATATGCACTGGATGCCAGCACCGGAGTAGCCGTGCCCGGATTTGGCGATAATGGCCGCGTGGACCTGCAGCTCATGCCGGAAGAGTTCGAGCGTTTCCGCTGGGGCGGTGTCCCCATGGTGGTAAGAGATGTCGTAGTGATTGGCCAGGCCATGACCGACAATTTCTCCAGCCGTGAGGCACCCCGGGGTGACGTCCATGCCTTCGACGCCAGAACCGGGGCCCATCGCTGGACGTTCCATACCGTCCCCCAGCAGGGTCAATTTGGCACCGACACATGGCAGGACCGGTCCTGGTCCTATACCGGCCATAGCAATATGTGGGCCCTGTTCAGTGCCGATGAGGAACTGGGTTTGGTCTATATGCCACTGTCTTCCTCAACCAATGACATGTATGGCGGTCATCGTATTGGCGACAATCTGTTCAGCCAGTCGCTGGTGGCTGTGGATGCTGAGACTGGCGAGCGAGTCTGGCATTTTCAGACCGTGCACCATGGCCTGTGGGACTATGATCCGCCGGCAGCACCCATCCTCATGGACATCACTGTTGATGGCCGCCCCATCAAGGCCATTACCCAGATCACCAAGCAGGCCTTCGCCTTTGTGCTGGACCGGGAAACCGGTGAACCGGTCTGGGAAATTGAAGAGCGGGAAGTGCCACAATCCGACGTGCCCGGTGAAGTGACTTCCCCGACCCAGCCCTTCCCAACCCGTCCGGCGCCCTTTGATCGCCAGGGAGCAACAATCGACAACCTGATCGATTTCACCCCCGAGCTGCGTGCCGAGGCACTGGAGATCGTCAGCAACTATGTCATGGGCCCCTTGTTTACACCGCCCAGTGTCGCGGTAGAAGGTGGCACCCAGGGAACCATCCAGTTGCCCGGCTCCCAGGGAGGGGCAGATGTGCAAGGCGCCGCCTTCGACCCGGAAACCGGCTATCTCTATATTCCTTCCATCACCTCGGCCTTTGTTGCCGATCTGTTGCCGGGCGATCCGGATAGCACCGATCTGGCCTACACCATGGGTTCCAGACGCTGGATAGCCGGGCCTCAGGGCTTACCGCTGTTCAAACCTCCCTATGGCCGCATTACTGCCATCGATATGAACACCGGGGAGCATGTCTGGATGGTAGCCAATGGTGACGGACCCCGGGATCATCCGGCCATTGCCCATTTGAACCTGGGCAAGCTGGGGGTGCCGGGTCGCCCATCCCCCCTGCTGACCAAAACCTTGTTGTTTCTTGGCGAGGGCCGTACCAATCTGCCGCGTTCCGGCCGTATCCCGCCGGACATGCCGGTGGAAATCGCTACCAACAGTGGTGGCCCGATGTTTCGCGCCTATGACAAGGCAACGGGCGAGGTAGTGTGGGAAATTGAACTGGAAGCCGGCAGCAGCAATGCACCGGTCAGTTACCTGTTTGGAGGCAAGCAATATCTGCTGCTGGCTATTGGAGATCGCCAGCACAGTCCGGAGTTGCTGGCCTTTACCCTGCCCTGAGCAAGGCTATTTGACGCAGTCGTAGACAAAAGCCGGCGGCATATTCAGCAAGGTGAAGCCCAGGCGTGCTTCGCTGAAAGCCGGCTTGATGTCATCCCAGTTATTGAGACTGTACTGGTACTGCACGAAACGCCCGCCTTCACAGAGATTATCCCGGACCGACTCGACAATGGCGGTCACAACCTCGTCATCGATAATGGCCAGCGGCAGGCTTGAGACAACAAAATCGACACAGCCAATATCCAGCTCATCAAGAATGGCGCGAATAGACGAGGCGCAGGCATTGTAGACATGCAGGCGGGGATCATTGAGGGCATTGAGCTGGGCCACAAAGTCATTATTCAGCTCCAGGCAGATCAGGCTGCTGTCCGGACTCAGCCGCTTCAGTAACTCGCGGGTAATACAGCCATTGCCCGGCCCCAGCTCCACCACGCATTGCGCCTTGCTGAAATCGATCGAGGCGAGCAAACGCCTGATCAGACCGCGGGAACTGGGAGAGATCGTACCGGAAGTGCGAATATTCCTGATGAGCTTGATATGATCACTGAACTTCAATCGTGAATTCATAAAGCCGACTGCCTTGTTATTGCTTCCTGTTGCATTCAGTAATGCCGCCTGACAAACAGGCAGCCTGCTCAGACCCTGAGCCAGCTACCAATCTCTGCCCCCAGATACACATAGGCTGCCACCAGCGGTACTTCCCCCGCCATCAATGCGGTCAGCAGTCTTCTGAAACGCAGTTTTACCATGCCCGACACATAGCAAATGAGGTCTGTTGGCACCAGTGGAAAGAACGACCATCCGGCAATGATCCAGAAGGACCAGGGGCCGTGCAGACGCTCTTTCAGAATTCCGATTTTGTCGGGATATTTGCTCTCGAGGTATTCATCATAGCTGCCAAAAGACGGGAAACTGTATACCAGGTAGGCCCCCGCTACAACTCCCGCCAGGGATATCAGCAGAACCAGCAGCAATTGATCGGGGAAAACAATGCCTCCGGCCAGCACGAAGGGGGTGCAGGGAATCATCAGCAGGGCCCGACTGAGGGAGAGCAGGATATAGACCAGCAGCGCCATGGCGCCCAGTCCTTCAAGAAATCCGGCGATGGATTCACGACTGAGCCAATCCGGGAAGATCAGCAGTGAACACAGCGCCACCGCCACCAGCAGCAGCCACAGGGTGTTGATATGAGTGATGAAGAAATGCCGCACCGGCTGGCCTCTATCGCCATTACAAGCGCCGCAGTCTATGCAGCCCGGGCCCCATGTGCAAGCTAGTCGCAGCCGCCTCCGTCGCCACCGCCATCGAAAAAACCACCGCCAGTGCCAGAACCATCCATTCGTCGGCCTCCCCCGTGGAGCACGAACCACATTCCCAGGGCACAGAGCAGCAGGACATCAATAAGGGGCAGAAATACCGAGAAGAAGGCGTTATCCGACTCGATGTCGGTCCAGTAGAAAGAAGCGGCCAACAACGCCACGATCAGGACTAGAGATTTGATGGGCGACTCCCGGTCAAAGCCAGATTCAAGGGACTCTATCACTGGCACTGCACACTGCCAAGTGCGGGTTTTCCCGGTTCAGCCGCATTCCCCTGCTTCCCTTGCCTGGGATAAGATGAGCCCATGCTTCAACACCGCTTTATCGATACCGCCCGTCGCGTTCCGGACAAGCTCGCCATTGTTGACCGATCGGCAGGGCGTGAGCTGGGCTACCGCCAGGCCCTGTTGGCGACCCTGATTCTCGCCCGTCGCTTTCGCAAACTCGAACCGGGGCGCATCGGTATTATGCTGCCTACCTCGGCAGCAGGGGCCCTGGCAGTGGTGGCAGCCGTCATGGCCGGGCGCACACCGGTGATGATCAATTACTCCACCGGCCCTGCCCGCAATTGTCAGTACGCCCAGCAGCAATGTGATTTCAAAACCATCGTCACCGCCCGCACTGTGCTGGAAAAAACCAATTGCGAGGAAGTACCCGGCATGGTGTTTATGGAAGACATCATGGGGGCTCTGGGCAAGGCCGAGAAACTGCTGGCCTTTGTTAAATCGAAACTGCCGACGCCGCTGCTGAAACGACTCTGTGGCAAGGCGGACCTGAACACCCCGGCGGTAATCCTGTTTACCAGCGGTAGCGAGAAAGAACCCAAGGCCGTGCAGCTCAGCCACGGCAATATTCTGTCCAATATCGATGCCTTCTCGGACATGATGGATATCTATGGCATGGATAATCTGCTGGCGGTGCTGCCCTATTTCCATGTCTTTGGCCTTACCATCAATCTATGGACACCGCTCTGTCTGGGGATGACCGCTATCACCTATGGCAACCCCCTCGACTTCAAGACGGTGGCCAGGCTCATTCGCGATGACAAACCGCAACTGGTCGTAGGCACACCGGTATTTCTGGAAGGCTATTTGCGGCAATCCGGCGAAGGGGATTTCGCCAGTGTGCAACTGGCTGTCACCGGTGCCGACAAATGCCCCGAGAGCCTGCGCAAGCAGTTTCAGGAAAAACACGG